>CAZTOV010000213.1:0-3549 GCA_964615175.1 uncultured Burkholderiales bacterium | reverse complement strand
CACCTCCCTCGTCACCGACGAGATGGTGAGCGCCCTCGAGCCGGTGATCGACGACCTCACCGAACGCTACGACCCACCCACCGAGTTCGTCCTCCCCGGCGAGAACCGGGTGGCGGCGGCTCTCGACCTGGCCCGCACCGTGGTGCGGCGGGCCGAGCGGGCGGCGGTGGCGGCGGCCGACGCCGGCTGGCTCGACGACAGCCACGTGGTGCCCTACCTCAACCGCCTCGCCGACCTCGTCTACACGATGGCCCGCTGGCAGGAGGGCACGTTCACCCCCATGCGCGCACCCGACCCCGACTGACCCGACCCGAAGGAGCACTCACACCGTGGCGATCTCGTTCTCCACCACCTCGACCGATCCCGTCAAGGCGCGCACCGACATCCTCGCCGTCCCCGTGTTCGACGGCGGCAAGCTCTCGCCCTCGGCCGAGGCCGTCGACAGCGCCCTCGCCGGCGGCCTGAAGGCCCTCGTCAAGAGTTCGTCGTTCGAGGGCGAGACCGGCGGCACGATCTTCGCCGCTTCGGGCGACGGCGTCGCCGCCAAGTCGGTGCTGCTCGTGGGCGCGGGCAAGCGGGGCAAGCTGACGGCCGACGACCTCCGCAAGATGGCCGCGGCGACCGCCAGGCGGGCCAAGAAGTCGGCCGAAGTCACCACCACCCTCCTCGAGGCCGCCGGCGACGAGATCTCGGAGGCGGAGGCGGGCCAGGCCATCGCCGAGGGTTTCGTGCTCGGCGCCTACGAGTTCCTCAAGCACAAGGGGGCCGGCAGCAACGGCGAGGCGTCGAAGTTGCGGCGCGTGAAGCTGGTCGGCGCCGGCGACGCCGCCCGCCGCGGGATGACCCAGGGCGAGGCCGTGGCCAAGGGCGTGACCCTCGCCCGCGACCTCATCAACGGCCCGGCCGGGTCGGTCACGCCCCGCGAGCTGGCCCGGGTTGCCCGCAACATCAAGGGCGTGCGCACCACCGTGTGGGACGAGGCCCGGTGCAGGAAGGAGGGTCTCGGCGGCCTGCTCGGCGTCGCCGCCGGCTCCGACGAGCCGGCGCGGCTCATCCGCATGACCTACACGCCCCAGAACGCCCGCGGCACCGTCGTGCTGGTCGGCAAGGGCATCACCTTCGACTCCGGAGGTCTGTCCCTCAAGCCGACCGGGTACATCGAGACGATGAAGTACGACATGGCCGGCGCCGCCGCCGTCATCGGCACCATGTCGATCGTGGCCGAGCTGGCGCCGCCGCTGAAGGTCATCGCCATCGTGCCCACCACCGAGAACATGCCCAGTGGAAGCGCCACCAAGCTCGGCGACGTGCTCACGATCCGCAACAAGAAGACCGTCGAGGTGCTCAACACCGACGCCGAGGGGCGCCTCGTGCTCTCCGACGGTCTGTCGCTGGCCGTCGAGGACGAGCCCGACGCCATCGTCGACATCGCCACCCTCACCGGCGCCGTCCACGTCGCCCTGGGAGGTGGTTACGCGGGGGTGATGAGCAACAACGACGACATGGTCGAGCTGGTCGCGGCGGCCGCCGACCGGACGTCCGAGCGGGTGTGGGAGCTGCCGCTGCCCCAGGACTACCGCAAGCAGCTCGACTCCGACATCGCCGACGTCAAGAACGTGGCGGCCGGGCGCTACGGCGGCGCCATCACGGCGGCGCTGTTCCTCCAGGAGTTCGTCGACGACGTCCCCTGGGCTCACCTCGACATCGCCGGCGTCGGCTGGGCCGACTCACCGAACGGCTACAACTCCAAGGGGGGCACGGGCTACGGCGTCCGCCTCCTCTCGGAATTCCTCCTCGGCTTCCGCAAGCCCAAGAAGTCCCACAACCGCTGAATTGCGAGCGTCTCAGTCGCGTTAGCGCGAAGGAATCGCGCTAACGCGACTGAGACGCTCAGGACAGGTCGCAGTCGTCGCCGTCGAGGGCGGCGGTGATGGTGTCGGCGTCGTCGATGCCGGCGGGCTCGGGATCGCCGTTGTCGTCGAGCACGTGCGGATGGGTGGTGAAGCCGTCGAACCGGCTCCCGACGAAGCGCAGCTCGAGCAGCGCGGTCTGCCCGGCCGGCCCCGGCCGCGGATGCCAGACGAAGTTGCCCATGGAATAGGCCACGAGGCCCTCACCTCGCCGGGCGATGGGCTGGAGGACGTGGGGGTGGCTGCCGAGCACGACGGCGGCGCCCGCCTCGAGCAGCTCGTCGCCGAGGTCGACCTGGCCCTGGTTCGGGCACGCCTCGCCCTCCACGCCCCAGTGGACCATCGCCAGCACCACGTCGTGGTCGTCGACGGCGGCCTCGACGGCGTCGACGAGCGCGTCCTGGCGGGTGGTGGCGATGCCCGGTCGGGTGCCGACACTCCATCCCTCCGGCACCACGTCGCTGGCCGCCACGACCGCCACCGACACCTTTTCCTGGCCGTCGCCGCCGATCTCGAACCCGGCGGGGGCGAAGGCCTTCTCGGGGTCGGCGCCCGCTCCGACGGGGGCGATCTCGGCGTTCCGAAGGTTGGCGATCGATTCGAGGAGGGCGTCGGCGCCGAAGTCGAGGGCGTGGTTGTTTCCGAGGCTCGCCACGTCGATGCCGGCGTTCGCCATCGTGGTGGCCGCCGACGCGGGCGCCCGGAACGTGAACTCCTTGCCTTCCTCGGCGGTGCCACCGTCGGCCACGGCCATCTCGGCGTTCACCAAGACGAGATCGGCCTCGTCGAGGGGCGGTACCAGGAGGTCGAACGGGTCGCGACCGGCGGCCTCGCTGCGGTCCATGAGCACGTCGCCGCCGGCGAAGACCGTCCACTCGGCGGGCTCCGGCTGGGTCGTGGTCGTCGTGGGCGGGGGAGCGGTGGTGGTGGTCGGCGGCGGCTCACCGGCGGCGAACACGGCCGCGTCGCCGTCGGCCCGCTGGGCCACCGAGAACACGTCGCCGCTGGTCCCGGCCGCCAGGGCGAGCAGGGCGGCAGCAACGACGGCACGACGAAACCAACGAGGCATTACCCGGGGAGCCTACGGATCTGAAAAACCCTGTGTGTGCATGGCGTCGCGTTCTACCGCGACGCCATGCACACACAGGGTCGGGGTTAGGGGGCGCCGACCTGGCTGCCGTCGGACAGGGTGGCGTGGGGCAGGCAGTGCTCGTCGTACTCCTTGATGACGATCGGCGGGGCGTCGTCGGAGCACGCCGGGCACTTCGGGTCGCGGTTGACCTTCAGCGTCCGGACCGACTCGTCGAGGGCGTCGTAGGTGAGGAGACGCCCGATGAGCGGTTCGCCGATGCCGAGGATGAGCTTCATGGCCTCGACCGCCTGGATCGAGCCGATGATGCCCGGCAGCACGCCCAGCACCCCGGCCTCGGCGCACGACGGCGCCAGCTCGGGCGGCGGCGGCTCGGGCACCATGCAGCGGTAGCAGGGCCCGTCGTAAGGGGCGAAGATCGTGACCATGCCGTCGAAGCGGAAGATCGACCCGTGGACGACGGGGACCTCCTTCAGCAGGGCGGCGTCGTTGAGCAGGTAGCGGGTGGGGAAGTTGTCGGTGCCGTCGACGATGACGTCGTAGCCCTCG
>CAZTOV010000212.1:1421-3554 GCA_964615175.1 uncultured Burkholderiales bacterium | reverse complement strand
AGGGGCGTCTCGAACTGCTGGAGGTGCAGCCGGCCGGGAAGCAGAAGATGGCGGCCGAGGCGTGGGCCCGGGGCCTGCGTGATGTCGAGCGACTCGGAGGGTGAGCGCTCTGCCGCACCGGACGCGCGACGCATGACCGGTAGGATCCCGAGGGTGTCGCGAACTCTGAAGGTTGCCCCGTCGATCCTGTCGGCCGACTTCGCTCGTCTGGCCGAGGCGGTCGACACGGTCACCCCCGGCGCCGATCTGCTGCACGTTGACGTGATGGACGGGCATTTCGTCCCCAATCTCACCATCGGCCCGCCGGTGGTGAAATCGCTGCGCCGCCACACCGACCTCTTTCTCGACTGCCACCTGATGATCGACAATCCGGGCGAGTTGCTCGAAGACTTCGCCGAGGCCGGTGCCGACGGCTGCACCGTGCACGTCGAGCTGGGCGATCCGGGTCCGCTCTTCGACCAGATGCACGAGTTCGGCCTGCGGGTCGGTCTGGTGTTGAACCCGCCCACGCCCTTCGAAGCGGTGGAGCCCCACCTCGACGCCATCGATCTGCTCCTGGTCATGAGCGTCAACCCCGGGTGGGGCGGTCAGTCGTTCATCCCCGACGTGCTCGACAAGGTGCGGGCCGCCCGGAAGCTCATCGACGACCGGGGGCTCGACCTCGAGATCGAGATCGACGGCGGGATCAACGCCGAGACCGCGGTGGCAGCAGCCGAAGCGGGCGCCGACATCTTCGTGGCGGGGAGCGCCATCTTCAACGCCGCCGACCCGCTGGAGAGTGCCCGGACGATTCGGTCGGCGGCCGAGTCGGGAGTGACCTGACGTGGGCGACCGGGTCCTCATCGTCGATGACGACGCCGACATCCGGCGGTTCCTCGGCTTGACGTTGCGGCACGACGGCTTCGAGGTCCACGAGGCGGTCGACGCCCAGGACGCCCTCGAGCAGGCGCGGGGCGTCGACCCCGACGTGATCCTGCTCGACGTGATGATGCCCGGGATCGACGGCTACGAAGTGTGCCGACGCCTCCGCACGGACTCCCGCACCCAGGAGACCCCGGTGATCCTCCTCACCGCCAAAGGGCGCGCCGAAGACAAGATCCGGGGCCTCGACGTGGGTGCCGACGACTACGTCGTGAAGCCCTTCGACCCCGAGGAGTTGGTGGCGAGGGTGAACAGCGTGTTGCGTCGGTCGCGGGCGCTTCGCGACGTGTCCCCGCTCACCGGCCTGCCGGGGAACAAGCGCATCGACGCCGAGCTGCGCCGGGTGGTGGCCGAGCCCGGCGAGGGGTTCGCGGTCCTCTACGCCGACCTCGACCAGTTCAAGGCCTACAACGATCACTACGGGTTCATGCGGGGCGACGAGGTGCTGCGATACACCGCCGACGTCATCAACGAGGCTCTCGAAGGTCACCCCTCGCCCCGCAACTTCCTCGGTCACCTCGGCGGCGACGACTTCATCGCCGTGACGATGCCCGAGCAGGTCGAGGAGGTGTGCGACGACATCTGTCGCGCATTCGACGCGGGCATCCTCGGCTTCTATGACGCCGACGACATCGAGCGGGGGTACGTCGACTCGGTCGACCGCTACGGCGAACATCGTCGAGTTCCCCCGGTGTCGATATCGATCGGGGTCGCCACCACGGCACACCGGGAGCTGGGGACGCAGTGGGAGATCTCGGCCGTGGCCACCGAGATGAAGCACCTGGCGAAGGGTGAGGAGGGGTCGCGGTGGGAGATCGACCGCCGGCGCGGCTTTGACCGGGGCGTCGAGCACCCCCCCGAGGACGCCGACGCCGACCAGTGAGCAAACGCCGTCTTCGCGCCAAGGTCCTCACCGTGTCCGACGGCGCGTCGGAGGGCACGCGTGACGACACCGCCGGTCCGGCGCTGGTCGCTCGTCTCGAAGAGAACGACTTCGATGTGGTCGATCACCGGGTCAGCCCCGACGGTGTCGCCGAGGTCCGCGCCGCCCTCGAGACGATGACCGATGGCTTCGCCGGTCTGGTGGTCAGCACGGGTGGTACCGGGTTCGGTCAGCGGGACCTCACCCCGGAGGCGACGCGTGCGGTCATCGAGCGCGAGGCCCCCGGGTTCGCCGAGGCCATGCGGAATGCGTCGAAGGTGCCCTTCGGG
>CAZTOV010000212.1:0-1321 GCA_964615175.1 uncultured Burkholderiales bacterium | reverse complement strand
ACGACAGTGGCGAAAACGACCGCGGGTCGGGTACGCTGACGTCACCAGAACAGAGAACCGTCCTCGGGGAAGGGTGAAAATCCCAACCGGCGGTATCCGTGTGCCGAGTATCAGAGGCGTGCGGGAGCCCGCGAACCCACGGCAGCCAGCCGTGGGCCGACCAGGTGTGAAGCCTGGGCCGACGGTGAGAGTCCGGATGGGAGAGGACGAGAGCGCCGTACGGCTCGCGGGATCGCGCGTGCCGTCGGTCGCCCGTCCCGCGCCCCGAGGCTCACGGCACGAGCAGGAGTAGGCGCAGGAACGTGGCCGAGAGCGGGCACCCCGGAAGCGACATCCGGTTCATGCGTCGCGCGCTCGCGCTCGGCGACACCGCCCGTCAGAGCTGTGGGCCCAACCCGTGGGTGGGGTGCGTGATCGCGCTCGGCGGGGAGATCGTGGGCGAGGGAGCCTACGTCGAGGCGGGCGGGCCGCACGCCGAACCCCGAGCCCTGGCCGTCGCCGGCGATCGGGCGAGGGGCGCCACCGCCTACGTCACCCTCGAGCCCTGCGACCACCACGCGCGGACGCCCCCCTGTACCGGTGCGCTCATCGACGCGGGCGTCAGTCGGGTGGTCGTCGGCGTGGACGATCCCGACGATCGCGTGTCGGGCCGGGGCATTCAGCGCTTGCGTGACGCCGGCATCGACGTCGATGTCGGCGTCGGCCGTCCCGAGGCCGAAGAATCGTTGCGGCCCTACCTCCACCACCGGTCGACGGGCCGGCCGTGGTGCGTGGTCAAGGCGGCGGCTTCCATCGACGGGCGGGTCGCGGCTGCCGACGGAACGTCACAGTGGATCACCGGCGAAGTCGCCCGGGCCGACGCCCATCGTCTCCGGGGGCAGTCACAGGCGGTGGTGGTCGGATCCGGCACCGCTCTCGCCGATCGTCCGACGCTCACCGCCCGCGACGTCGACCCGTCACCGGCGGGACAGCCGCTCCGCGTGCTCCTCGACGCTCGCGGCCGTACTCCGGCGGCGGGTCCGTTGTTCGATACCGATCTGGCGCCCACGCTGGTGGTCACGACGGCGGCCGCCGACGTCGACGCCGTGGCGGCCTGGAAGGCCGCCGGCGTGGAGGTCGAGGAGGTCGCCGGCGCGCCTCGGGGCGGAGTCGATCTCGTTGAGGTGATCGCCCGTCTCGGGCGGCGGGGGATCGTGCAGGCGCTCTTCGAAGGTGGCGCGGCGGTCCACGGATCGTTGGCCGCCGCCGATCTCGTCGACGAGATGGTGGTCTATGTCGGACCGACGATCCTCGGCCCTCACGGGCGTGCCGCCTTCGACGG
>CAZTOV010000211.1:0-3558 GCA_964615175.1 uncultured Burkholderiales bacterium | reverse complement strand
CGAAGGCTCTCCGGCTCCGCAAACAGGCCCGACGCGAAGCCGAGATCTTCGAGCATGCAGTGCGCGAGGTCGCGCAGGTCGACGTCGATCTGCGCACGCTCCGCTCGACCGAGCTGGTCGCCTACCGGGCACGGGTGCGCGACCTCGCCGCATCGGGAGTCGCCACCGAAGTGGCGGTGGCCGTCGCTGCGGTCGCCGCGTACCGGGCCCTCGAGGTCGCCCTGGAACGCTGGGTCGGCGACAAGGCGGCGCGGTGGGCGCAACGAGTGACCCGCGACGCCTCCGGCGGCTCCATGGGAGCCTGCGCGTGCGCCGCCGCCATCTGGGGCGTGTTCCAGAACCTCGCCAACCACGAGGTCCTCGAAGAGGCGATCAGCGAGGCCACGCCCGCGGACGCCGAACGGATGCTCATCGAAGTCGGTCCCGAGGGCGCGGCCCTGGTCAATCGACTGTGGGAGGCGCTCGAGCGTCTCGGCTCGGCGGCGGTGTACGGAGGTCCCACCTGGGACGAGCAGCCCGAATACGTGTGGCAGAACCTCCTCGGCTGCCTCCGAACCCGCATCCAGCGCGGGGACCGCGATCCGATGACCGAGGCCAGACAGGGGGCGGCCGATGCCCTGGCCCTCCTCGAACGACGCATCACCGGGACCTGGAAGTGGCGGCTCACCCGGGTGCTCACCGGACAGGTCATCGACGTCCGCCTCCGCATGCTCCGCCAGCTCGTCGACAACGCCCGCGATCTCCTGTCGCTCCGCGAATCCACCAAGTCCGCGGTGCTGCAACTGGGGGGTGTCGAGCGCCGCGCGACACGGATCCTCGCCGAGCGATTGGCCCGACGGGGCAGCCTCCGCGACGCCAACGATGTCGACCTGCTGGCCGACTGGGAGCTCGATGGCCTGGTCGCCGGCCGCGTCAGCCTGTCCCGTGACGAGCTGGAGCGCCGCGAGCAGGCGGTGGCAGCGTTCCGGGAGGACGATGAGCTTCCCGAGCTGATCGACCACCGGGGCAACCCCCTCGACATCCGCCCCGAGACCGAGGGCATCACCGGATGGGGAGCCAGCCCCGGGGTGCACCGGGGACGGGTCCGGATCGTCCGCGAGGCCGCCGAGGCCGGCGACCTCGAGCCCGGCGACGTCCTCGTCGCGCCGAGCACCGATCCCTCCTGGACACCGCTCTTCCTGGTGGCCGGCGCCGTCATCGTCGAGCGAGGTGGGCCGTTGAGCCATGCCGCCATCGTCGCCCGCGAGTTGGGACTCCCCGCCGTGCTCAACGCGTCGGGAGCGACCCAGAAGCTCTCCGACGGCGTCACCGTCGAGGTCGACGGCGACGAGGGCATCGTGACCATCACCGACGACGAACCGGCCCGGGAGGGAGCCGCATGAGAACGACGACGATGCGGAACGCAGTGGAGCGAGGAGTCCGGGAACAGGCAGGTGTGTTCGTGCCGGGGCTCATGGGAGCGGGGATCCTGCTCTCGATCGTCATGTTGGCGTCCGACGGCATCAAGAAGTTGTTCCCCGTGCGGGGTGAGCGAGCCCGGGTGGCGCGGGCCCGGGTGGCGGCGCGCGGGCGCGCTCACGACCTCCTCGCCGTGGGGAGCGGCCGCCCGCCCCAGCCGGCGCGGGTGCGCCACGTCCCCCGCTCTCGGGTCGGCTCCCTCGCCCTCGGCCTGATCGGCGGTCTCACGGCCGCCGCTGTGGTGGCCGCGACCCAGGCCATCTTCCACTCGCAGACGGGCGTCCTCGCCGAACGCGGCTGGACCCTCGGAGCGGGCTATTCCCTGGCCGCCATCTTCAGCGTGGCCGGGGCCGTGTGGGTGACCTCGGGCCTTCTCGGAGACGCCCGCCCCCGGTGGCTCGAGACCCTGGCGTCCTGGCCCCCACTCGGTGGTCTCCCCTACCCCGAAGAGGCTGTCGACCCGCTCGTCCGGCCCGTGAACCTCGACGACTTCGACGGCGACACCCGGCAGCGTTACGAGCGACCGGTTCAGGAGGCGAAGACACCATGAAGCGCGTCATCGGAATCCTCACCCTCGGCGGGTTCATGCTCTACACGGGCATCTACCTGTTCGTGTACCTCACGAGGGCCTTCCGCATCGAACGTCCCGACGACCTCGTCCACGTGGGGCTCTACCACGGCGACAACTTCAGCCGCGTCCTGTTGGTAGCGATCCTCTTCCTCATCGGTGAGGTCTTCGCCCTCTACCTTGCCCTGGCGGCCCGTCGGCCCCATCGCGTCGACGTGCGGGCCGACCTCTGGAACTGGCTCCAGGCCCGGGAGGAACTCACGGGTGAGCCCGCCGACTTCATCGCCGAGCGGGCCATCTCCCAATACCGGGTCCGCCTCGAAGGCGGTCACGAGAGCCGCGTGCCCTCTGCCGCGGTCGGTGCCGCCGGAGACCGCACCAATGTGAGCCGAGCCGCTCAGGACCTCGGCGGATAGGTCGAATTACCGTTGCGTTCTTGACTGTGAATTGCCCGCTGAGCGGGCAATTCACAGTCAAGAACCAGGACTCGATACGCGCCTATCCGCTGAGGTCCTCAAGCGACGTTTCCCAGGTTTTCTCCGGAAACCCCTTGCGCTCGGACGCCGCAAGGTGTTGAATTCGTCTTGGTCCCGAGCGGCACGAAGGAACGGCCTCACGGCTGGACCGGAAGGTTGCTCGGGACCCTTTCGCGTCACGGGGGGTGTTCAGGGCACCTGGGCGATGACGTCGTCGCCGAAGCGGAGGAGGGTGTCGCGGATCTCGCCGGGGTCGAACGACAGCGGCGGGACGATCATCCGCGATACGCCGAGGTCGGCGTACGCCTTGACCCCGTCGGGATCGAGGGCCCCGCCGGCGGTCAGCTCGATGGCGTCGGGGTCGCGACCGGCTTCCTCGGCGGCCTCCCGCATGACCCCCACGAGGCGTTCGAGGGTCTGGGGGTTCGAACGGCCGGGGAAGAAGCCGTCGCCGAGTCGCCCGGCGCGCCGGGCGGCGGCGTCGGTGTGGCCGCCGACCACGATCGGCACCCCGCCCTCTTGCACCGGCTTCGGCCACATCTTGGCGCCGGCGAAGTCGACGAACTCGCCCGAATAGCCGGGCTCGTCCTGGGTCCACAGCGCCCGCATGGCGCCGACGTACTCGTCGGCCCGCCGGCCCCGGCCCTCGAAGGGTACACCCAGAGCGTCGAACTCCTCCTCGAGCCAGCCCACGCCGATCCCGAGCATGAGCCGACCACCCGTGAGATGGTCGATGGTGGCGGTCTCCTTGGCCAGCACCACCGGGTTCCGCTGGGGCAGGATGAGGATCCCCGTTCCGACCCGGAGCCGCTCGGTGGCGGCCGCGGCCCAGGTCAGCCAGACGAGCGGGTCGGGGATGGGCTGGTCTTCGCCACCTGGCATGCGCCCCGATTTGTCGTAGGGGTACTCCGACTCGTAGCCGGCCGGCACGACCACGTGCTCCACGGCCCACACCGACTCGAAGCCGGCCTCCTCGGCTGCCCGGGCGAGGGTGACGGCGTGGTCACCGTCGGCGTAGGGCCCGGCATTGGCGAACATCAGTCCAAAGTCCATACG
>CAZTOV010000210.1:0-3575 GCA_964615175.1 uncultured Burkholderiales bacterium | reverse complement strand
GGGACGGACGGGCGCCGACAGCCGCACTGCGGGTGTGTGAGCATTTGGTGGGGTGATCACCCCACCAAATGCTCACACACCCTGGAGTGGGTCAGGCGTCAACGTCGAGGTCCTCGAGGGCGTCTCGACGGTGGGCCGCCTGCTCCTCGGGAGTGCGACCGAGGACATCATGCATGACCCCGATGAGGCCCGCGATGCTGAACGGCTTGGTCACGTAGTCAGACGCCCCCAGGCGGTAGGCGCGAGCCACGTCGGCGGGCGCGGCCTTCGCCGACACCACGATCACCCGCGGCGGGGCATCGAGAGCGGCGAAGTTCTCGAGGACGCCCCACCCGTCGAGCACCGGCATCATGACGTCGAGCAGGACGAGCTCGGGTGACTCGTCGCCGACCCGTTCCAGCGCCGTCTCGCCGTCGGCGGCGAGCACGGTCTCGAAGCCCTCGCTGTCGAGATTCACCCGCATCATCAAGAGGATGTCGGGCTCGTCGTCGACGATCAGCACCTTCGTCCTCGACGTACTCAAGCGGCGCCCCTGGTCAGCTCGGCGGCCGCTGGGTTCAGACCGCGACCGCGCTCTCCGTCGCCAGGGTATCGGAGGCGGTCGTGGTGACTCCGGCGCCCACGCACGGCAGCGCGACCCGGACGGCGGCACCGCCGCCGGAAGGAGCGTCGATCCAGACCCGTCCGCCGCAGGCTTCCGCGATTCCTCGCACGATGGAGAGGCCGAGGCCCATCCCTGAACCGCGCTCGGGGTCGATGCGGACGAACCGCTCGAACACCCGCTCACGCTGGTCGGCGGGCACACCCGGGCCGGCGTCGATCACCGAGATCAGGGCCGCGGTGTCGCGGGGCTCGACCTCGATCCGGACGGGCGCGCTGCCGTATTTGTAGGCGTTGTCGACCAGGTTCCACACGACGTGCTCGAGCGCACCTTCGGGGCCGTTCACCATGCAGGCCGCGGGCGCATCCACGACCGCGGGACGGCCGCCGGCGCTGAAGTCGTTCGCCACCTGGCGGACCAGCGAGGCCACGTCGGTCACGGCGTCGGGGTCGAGGGGCTCGTCGTCACCGTTCCCCACGGTGAGGAGCTGTTCCACCATCTCGGACAGGCGGCGAGCCTGGCGATCGACGGCTTCGAGCAGCTCGTCGCGCTCCCGGGGGGCGAGTTCCTGGGCGCGCCGCACGAGCGCCACCGAGCCGATGATCGAGGTGAGCGGGGTCTTCAGCTCGTGGCTCACCATGGAGAGGAACTGCGACTTGATGGCGTCGATCTCGGTCAGGCGCGTGTTGCGGGACCGTTCGTCGACCAGCAGGGCCGTGAGACGACGGAGGTGGGCCTCCTTCTCGACGATGTAGGCGACGAACACGGCGGCCAGGAGGGCGAGGGCGGTACGCACGATCAGCACCGCGGTCCCCTGGTCGAGCCCGAGAATCCGTTCCGGGGCCAGCGAGGCGAGCAGGGCGAGGCCGGTGACCACCGAAACGGCGAGCGCCCACAATTCGGTTCGGCGACGATCGATGTCGTCGAGCGACACGTCACGGTCGCCGAGCCCGGCCGATCGAGCTTCCAGTCGGAGGAGTTCCTGCATGCGCCGTCCCTCGGTACGTTTGCGCCTTCGGTCGACTATCGGCCGGCGTCGGGCGTTCCTTGACCCACGGCTGGGAAGGAACCGGAACGGCCGCGGGAGGTTTACCCGGTTCGCGGGTCGGCGGGCTCGCTATCCGGCGCGTCGGTGGCGCAGTCGCCGCTGTTCGATGAAGTCGACGAGCACGTAATCGCCGAGGTCCTCCGGCGTGGTGAAGAAGGCCCGGCCCCGATTCATCCGGGTCACGCGCTCGACGAACTCGCGGAGGTGATGGCTGGGGTCGAGCATGAAGGTGTTGATCCGGATGTCCTCCCGGGTACAACGGAGAACCTCCTTCAGCGTCTCCTCGATCGTCCGCGGCACCGGCGGGTACGAGAAGAACGGCTGCCCGTCGGCCTCGATGTGGGCGGTGGGTTCGCCGTCGGTGATCATGATGATCTGCTTCGTTCCCGGCTGGCGGGCGAGCATCCGGCGAGCCAGCAGGAACCCGTGCTGCATGTTGGTGCCGTAGACGAAGTCCCACGACACCTCGGGCACGTCCTCGGGCTTCAGCTCGCGGGCGACCTCCGAGAAACCCACGATCCCGAGGAAGTCGCGCGGGTACCGCTCCGAGATGAGCGAATGCAGGGCCATCGTGACCTTCTTGGCGGCGAGGAAGTTGTCGCGCATCGGCATCGAGAGCGACAGGTCGACCATGAGCACGGTCGCCGCGCGGGTCGTCAGCTCGGTGCGCTCGACCTCGAAGTCGTCGGGTGTGAGCCGCACCGGCAGACCCGGCCCGGCGCGCCGCAACGCGTTGCGCACCGTCTCTTCGACGTCGAGTCGGAACGGGTCACCGAACTCGTAGGGCTTGGTGGTGTGCTCGGTCTCGATCCCCACGCCCGCGTGGACGGAGTCGTGGCGACCGAGGCGGTCGCGGTCGAGGCGCTCGAACAGGTCGCCCAACGCCTTCTGGCCGATCTTGCGCATCCCCCGTGGGGTGAGCTGGAGCCGCCCCTCCTTCTGCTCGATGAGCCCCGCCTCCTCGAGCATGCGGGCCAGCTCGGCCAACCGCTCGAGCGACCGGGCGGCGTCGTCGCCGAGCAGCTCGCCCGCCCGCTCGATGTCGACCTCGGCGAGCGCACCCGGCTCGGTGGCCTGCTGGAGCATCTGCTCGAGGGCGTCGAGGTCGTCGAGGGTGTCGAGGAGCCCGGCGGCCTGGGCGAGCGAGAGCGGGTCCTGACCGGAGAAGTCCATCTGCCGCTGCCACGGCAGGTCGGGGAACGCCTGCTGGAGGTTCTGTCCGAGCTGGTCGACCTGCCAGCGGAGATCGAGGTCGTCGAGCAGCGAGTTGGACAGCTCCTGGAGCTGCTGGCGCTGCTCGGGGCTCATCGAGTTGAGCAGCGACTGCATCTGGGCCATCGACCGGGCCATCTGCTCGAGCAGCTCGTCGAGGTTCTGGGGGTCGCCGGGGAAGAAGTCGCCGTAGCGGTCCATGAACCCGTCGAAGTCGGGCTCCTCGCCCCGAGCCCGCTGCTCGAGCATCTGGTTCAGCTCGGCGAGCATGTCCTTCATCCGCTCCATCTGCTCGGGCGAGACGTTCTCGAGGGCACCCTGCATCTGGTTGAACGTGCTGTTGAGCAGCTCCTGGCGCAGCTCGTCGAGCAATTCGTCGAAGCGCTCACGGGCCTGGTCGTCCATGAAGTCGTAGCCCTGTAGCTCCTGCACCCGGCCGGCGAGATCCGGGGGCAACCCGTCGAGCTGCTCCGAGCGCTCCCGGGCGAGCTGCTCGACGATCTCCTGGCGGCGGGCGTCGCCGTCGGCCGCCGCGTCCTGGCGCCGGCGTTCGATCCCCTGACGCTCCATGTCGACGACCTCGTTGAGCCGCTCGGCGATGTCGCCGTAGACGCCCCCGAGGTCGTATCGGTCGAGCTCCTCCTGGCGCCGTTGGCGGAGCCGCTCCATCATCTCCCGGAGGCCTTCGAGTCGTTCGCCTTCCGGTCCGGTCAT
>CAZTOV010000209.1:0-3589 GCA_964615175.1 uncultured Burkholderiales bacterium | reverse complement strand
TCGTCGACACCGGTCCGCGTCGCTGAGATCCAAGCCCTCGACACCTGACGGTTCCGCTCCGAGGAGGACACGAACAGTCATGACCACCACGACCCCGACCTCCACCACGACCGCCGAATCGAGGCCGGCCGCCGAGGGGCGATTCGAAGCACCCGAAGACACCATCCGCCTCCGTCCGCTGCGATCACGGGTTCGAGTGCCGTGGGTGGTGCTGGGCGTGCTCCTCGTGGTCGGTTCCGGACTGACCTTCGCGGTGTGGGCCGACGGCACCTCGGGACGAACCGACGTACTCGCCCTCGCCCGCGACCTCGAACCGGGGCACACCCTGCTCCGGGAGGACCTCACCACCGTGGGCGTCGGAAGCGACGACCCGCTCAACACCATCCGTCCCGAAGCGGTGGAGGAGGTGGTCGGTCGGACGCTCCTGGTCCCTCTGGGTTCCGGCACCCTGCTCACCCCCGAGGTCCTCGCCGACGGAGCACTCGTCGACAAGGGCCGAGCGCTGGTCGCCGTGTCGATCGGGGCAGAGGCCGCCCCCACCTCCGAGCTCGGTCCCGGCGATGCGGTGATGGTGGTCGAGACGTCGGGCGACGTCCCCGTCGACCCCGAGGCCGTCCCTCCCTTCCCCCGGGTGTGGCCTGCGACCGTGTTCGCCGCCACCAGCACCGAAACGTTCGACGGGACCAGGGTGATCGTCGCCTCCCTCGAAGTCGACCCCTTCTCAGCCGCGGAAATCGCCTCGGCAGCCGCCGCCGACCGCATCCGCCTCGTCGCCATCAACAGCGTCGAAGACATCCCTCCCGAGCTGTTGCTCGGTCAACTCGCCGATCAACCGGAGAGCACCGCGCTTCTGGAAGCACCTCCCGAACCGGAGGGGGTGGACGAGTGAGCGTCATCGCCCTCGGTTCCGCGAAGGCGTCGCCGGGCGTCACCACGACGGCGGTCGCGCTCGCCTCCGTCTGGCCCGAAGGTCGCGAGCCCCTGATCATCGAAGCCGACCCCGACGGCGGGAGCCTTGCTGCCCGGTTCGGTGTTCCGGCCGAACCCGGACTGGTCTCGTTCGCTGCCGCCGTGCGCCGGTCGCCCGATGTCCCGCCTGGCGGAGACGACCCGCCCGAGTCCGATGGCACGCTCGCTCGACACACCCAGACCCTTCCCGGCGAGATCTCCCTCCTCACCGGTCCGCCGGCAGCCGAGCAAGCTCACGCCGCCCTGACCACCGCCGGGGCGACGCTGGTCAGGAATCAAACGGACCGCGTCGATCTCCTGCTCGACTGCGGGCGCATCGGCCACCGGAGCCCGTCGCTCCCCCTCGTGTGCGAGGCAGACGTCCTCGCCCTGGTCACCCGCCCTCGCCTCGATGAGGTCCACCACCTGGTTCACCGCGTCGCGGCCCTCCGCGACCGGGCACAACGCCTCTGCCTCATCACGATCGGCACTCGTCCCTACGCTCCACCGGAGGTCGCCGACGCCCTTCAGCTACCCCTGGCAGGGACGATTCCCGACGATCCCCGGGCGGCCCGCGCCTTGAACGGTGCCCCGGCCTCCGACCGTCGACTGAGTCGGTCACCGCTCCTCCGGGCGGCGCGGGAGATCGCGTCAGAGCTGGCCGTCCACGCCCCGTCGGATCTCCCCGTGGCCGGATCATGAACGTCGACCACACCCTCGTCGAACGGATCCGCAGCCTGGTCGCCGACCAGCTCGCAGAGCGACGCGAACGCAACGACCCCAACGAAGCGCCGGCCAACGACCACGAACGCGCCCTCGCCCGCCAACTGATCAACGAAGCGCTCGAGGGCCAAGCACAGCGTGCCCTCGCCGCGAACGAGGTCCTGCTCTCACCCGGCGATGAAGACCAGCTGGCGCGAGCGGTCTTCGACAGCCTCTTCGGCCTCGGCCGACTCCAGCCGTACCTGGAAGACGAGTCGATCACCGACATTCACGCGCAGGGGTGCGATCAGGTCTTCGTCGTCCGTGACGACGGCTCGAAGGAGGCGGTCGCGCCCATCGCCTCGACCGACGCCGAAATGATCGAACTCCTCAGGATGGCGGCGGCCCGGATGGGGCGCACGGAACGGCGGTTCGATGCTGCGCACCCCGAGCTGAACCTCCGGCTTCCCGACGGGAGTCGCCTCTTCGCAGTGATGAGCGTGTCGGCGCGACCGAGCCTCGCCATCCGTCGCCACCGCTTCCCCAAGGTCTTCCTCGAAGACCTCGTCGGTCTCGGCGCGCTCGACGCAGCGTTGGCCGGCTTCCTCTCGTCGGCAGTGCGAGCGCGCAAGAACATCATCGTCGGCGGCGGCACGTCGATGGGGAAGACCACCCTCCTCCGCGCCCTCATCAACGAGGTTCCGCCCCACGAACGAATTATCACCGTGGAGGACTCGCTCGAGCTCGGCGTGGACCGCTTCCCCGAACTCCACCCCGACGTGGTCACGCTCGAGGCGCGGGAAGCCAACGTAGAAGACCGGGGAGCGGTGGCCCTCGAAGACCTCGTGCGGATGGGGCTCCGCATGGATCCCGACCGCGTGATCGTCGGCGAAGTCCGAGGTGACGAGATCCTCCCGATGCTGAACGCCATGAGCCAGGGCAACGACGGGTCGATGTGCACGATCCACGCCCACTCTTCGGAGTCGATGTTCCGGAAGCTCGCCATGTATGCGATGCAGACCCCCCAACGGCTCCCCCTCGAAGCCACCAACCTCCTGGTGGCGAACGCCGTGCACTTCGTCGTCCATCTGGGGCGCGACACGGCGCCCGACCGCCGAGGGGACCGTTACGTGACGTCGGTGCGCGAGGTGCTCGACGCCGACGGATCCATGGTCGTCTCGAACGAGATCTTCCGACCCGGGCCCGACGGACGAGCGGTTCCCGGAAGCCCGATGCGAGCAGCGACCCTCGAAGCCCTCGTCGCCGCGGGACTCGACGAGACCTTGTTGCACAACCCGGCCGGGTGGTGGACCCGATGACCGCCCACGTGCTCGCGGCACTCATGGCAGGGATGGGCGTCGGTGTCGGCGCCCTCCTGATCGCGCTCGGTCTCACCGGGGAGGCCGAGCGGGAGACCGCCCCCCGACCGAACCGCGGGCCGACGACGATGTCCCTCCCCCAGATCCCGCTGGCGCAGGTCGCGGGGTCGGCGCTCGCCGGTGTGGTGATGTTCCTCGTCACCGGATGGGTCATCGGTGCGGCCCTCTGCGCGGTCGCAGTCGCGACCCTCCCACGTTCGTTCAGCCGTCGCGGCGACGAGGTTGCCGACATCGAGCGCATGGACGCCGTCGCCGCATGGGCCGAGATGCTGCGCGACACGATGGCGGCGGCCGCCGGACTCGAAGAAGCAATCATCTCGACCGCAGCCGTCGCCCCGCACCCGATCCGCGGTCCCGTCAAGCGACTCGCCACCCGTCTCCAGCGAGAACGTCTCGGCCCCGCGCTCCGTGATCTCGCCCACGAGGTCGACGACGCCACCGCCGACCTCGTCGTCACCGCGCTGTCCATGGCCGAGTCCAAACCGGCCCGTGATCTTGGATCCCTCCTCGGAGCGCTCGCCTCGTCGGCGCGAATGGAGGTCTCGATGCGGCGACGCGTC
>CAZTOV010000208.1:0-3591 GCA_964615175.1 uncultured Burkholderiales bacterium | reverse complement strand
CGGGGCGTTGGAGGAACATCCCGTCCAGCACGAGCACCGCCCGGCGGTCGGCCTGACGAGGCCGCGAGTCGAGGGGGCGGTCGGTGTCGAGATCGTGGGCCGCGGTCTGGTAGCGACGATCACCCCGCGCGCCCAGGGGCTCGAGGAGCATGCGACGAATGGCGTCGAGGTCGTAGGCGTCGCGGTAGTAACCCTCCGGAGTGGAGCGCCCCTTGGCGTGGCGATCGGCGGCCGGACGACGGAAACCCTCGAGCGTCGCCCGGATGCACGGGCGGGCCCGCACTCTGACGGCCGGCGCGAGGTCGTTGGCGAGCCGGGTCTTGCCCGCCCCCGTGAGACCATCGACGGCGACCCGCACCGGGTGCGGACGCTCGGTGGCCACGATCAGCTCGGCCAAACGACCTACGGCAGCGGAGCGATCGGGGTTCACGGCGCTTCGGGGGCCGTCAGGGCACCGTGAGCACCTCGGGGCCGTCGTCTGTGACAGCCACCGTGTGCTCGAAGTGCGCCGACCGGGCGCCGTCGGCTGTCACGACGGTCCAGCCGTCCTCGAGCAGCCGGGTGGCGCCGGTGCCGGCATTGATCATCGGTTCGATGGCGAACACGTAGCCGGCCTTGATCTTGAGGCCCTTCCCCGGAGGGCCGTAGTTGGGGATCTGCGGCTCCTCGTGCATGGCGGTGCCGATCCCGTGGCCCACGTATTCGCGAACGAGCCCGTACCTCGCCTCGTTGCACGCGGCCTCGACCGCCCACCCCACGTCGCCGAGTCGGTGGCCGGGGACGACCTGGCCGATGGCGTCGTCGAGAGCCTGGCGGGTCACCTCCATCAGGCGCGTCGACTCGTCGTCGACGTCGCCCACGGCGAAGGTCAGAGCGGCGTCGGCGTGCCAACCCTCGATGATGGCGCCGGCGTCGACCGACAGGATGTCGCCCGCTTCGAGTACGACGTCGTCGGAGGGGATCCCGTGCACGATCACGTCGTTGGGAGACGTGCAGATGGTGGCGGGAAAGCCGTGGTAGTTGAGGAAGTTCGACCGGGCGCCCCGACGGTCGAGCACTTCACGCGACACCGCATCGAGCTGAGCCGTGGTGACGCCGGGACGCGCGGCTTGGCGGACCTTCTCGTGGATCTCGGCGACCACCCGACCCGCGGCACGCATGTGGCCGACCTGTTCGGCGCTCTTACGAGTGATCACGAAACCGTCAAACGCGGGCGCGGCGCGCGTCGAGCACCTTGACCGCCCGATCGAAGATCTGCTGGGGATCGCCGACGCCCTCGATCTCCTCGAGCAACTCCCGCTGCCGGTAGAACTCGATGAGGGGAGCGGTCTCGCTCTCGTAGAGGTCGAGACGGCGGCGGATGGCGTCGGGGGTGTCGTCGTCGCGTTGCACGACCTCCCCGCCGCAGTTGTTGCAGATGCTTCCTTCGGGAACGCTCTCGACGTGGTAATTCGCCCCGCACTTGAGGCAGACGCGGCGGTTGCTGAGCCGCTCGATCACCACCTCGGTGGGCACGATGATGTTCACGACCGCGTCGAGACCCCCCACCGGCTCGAGGACGTCCTCGAGTGCCTCGGCCTGCGGCGTCGTGCGGGGGAACCCGTCGAGGATGAATCCACGCTCCTTCGACGCCCCCGCGTTGAGCTGCTTGTCGACCACCTCGATCACGACCTCGTCGGGCACCAGCTCACCGGCGTCCATGAACGACTTGAGCCGCTCCCCGATGTCGGATCCCGACCGGGCCTCGGCCCGGAACATGTCGCCGGTGGAGATGTGGGGCACGTGGTAGTGGCGCGCCAGCTTGACGGCCTGGGTGCCCTTGCCTGCACCCTGCTTGCCCAGCAACACCATGCGAAGTCCGGGAATCATGGACTACGTCAGGAACCCTTCGTAGTTCCGCATCATCAACTGGCTGTCGATCTGCTTCATCGTCTCGAGCGCGACACCCACGGTGATGAGGATGGCGACGCCGCCGAAGGGGAACTGGGTGATGTTCCAGGAGGCGAACACGATGAGCGGAATCACCGCGATGGTGGCCAGGAAGACCGAGCCGGGCAGCGTCAGGCGGTTGAGGACCTTGGCGAGGTACTGCTCGGTCGGCGGCCCGGGGCGGATGCCCGGGATGAACCCGCCCTGCTTGCGGATCACGTCGGCCTGCTGGGCCGGGTTGAAGGTGATGGCCGTGTAGAAGTAGGCGAAGAAGATCACCATCAGCGTGTAGGCGCCGATGTAGATGGGGCTGTCCTGCTGGATCAGGTTGTCGTTGATGAACCGCTGGGCCCAGTCCCACGGGACGACGTTCGACAGCAACACCGGGAAGTAGAGCACGGAGCTGGCGAAGATCACCGGGATCACACCCGACTGGTTCACCTTCAACGGGATGTAGGTGCTCTGGCCGCCGTACATGCGGCGCCCCACCACCCGCTTGGCGAACTGCACCGGGATCCGGCGCTGGCCCGACTCCACGAACACGATGCCGACGATCATGCCGATGCCCATGAGGAGCATGAAGCCGAACTGGGTCCGCCCGCCCTCGGCGAGCACGGCGGCGCCCTGGAACGGCAGCACCGAGACCACGGAGGCGAAGATCAACAGCGACATCCCGTTGCCCACACCCCGCTGGGTGATCAGCTCACCGAGCCACATGATGAAGGCGGTCCCCGCGGTGAGGGTCAGCACCATCAGGAACACGCGGGGCGTGTTGAACTCGGGGATGAGGTCCGCGTTGAGCCCGCCCGCGGACCCGAAGAAGAAGCCGCCGGTGCCCTGGTTGAGGGCGAAGACGATGCCGGTCGACTGCATCACCGCCAGCGAGATGGTCAGGTAGCGGGTCCACTGGGTGATCTTCTTCTGGCCCGTCTGACCCTCTTGTTGCCACTGCTCGATCTTGGGGATCACCACGGCAAGGAGCTGCATGATGATCGACGCCGTGATGTAGGGCATGATCCCGAGCGCGAACACGGCGACGTTGGTGAGGGCGCCGCCCGAGAACAGGTTGAGGAACGACACCACGCCGCCCTGGTCGGCCTGGTCCTGGAGGGCCTGCACCGCGTCGAAGTCGACGTAGGGCACCGGGACGACCGAGCCGAGCCGGTAGATCGCGATCACGAGCAGCGTGAACAGGATCTTGTTCCGGAGGTCGGGGACCCGGAACATGTTGCGGAGGCGGCCCAGCACGGAGGTCCCTTTCAGCTCGTGACGGTCGGTGAACAGTGCGCCAGTCGCACGAGGTTACCGGTTGGAGAGGGCATTACCGCTCGCGGGGGGCCGCGGACCCTTGAAGGGCGGGGGCAGCTCCTCGGTCGTGCCGCCCGCGGCCTCGATGGCCTCGCGGGCGCTCTTCGAGAACTTGTGCGCCCGCACCGTGAGCTTCTTGGTCAGCTCACCCCGGCCGAGGATCTTGACGTTGCCCCGTTTGGGCGTGAGCCCCCGGGCCCGCAACGCCTCGGGCGTGACCTCGGCGCCGTCCTCGAAGCGGTCGAGAACGTCGAGGTTGACGGGGTTGTACTCGACCCGGAAGGGGTTCCGGAACCCCTTCAGCTTCGGAGTGCGGCGGAACAGGGGGGTCTGGCCGCCCTCGAAGGCCACCGG
>CAZTOV010000207.1:0-3603 GCA_964615175.1 uncultured Burkholderiales bacterium | reverse complement strand
CCGATGAACCGCTGCCACCCCTCGTGTTCGGCGAAACGACCGGCGAGATTGCGGCTCCCCGCGGCGATCAGGACGAGGGTGAGGAGGGCGAGGGTGACGAGGGCGAGGCCGAGCGCGAGGCGAGGGGCCACGCCGAGTTCGAAGAGTGAGGGGTGGAACACGAGCCCGACGAGCGTGAGGACGGGGAGGATGACCCACCCCGTCATGCGCTCGAGGACCACGGAGGCGAACGACGTCGCCGACGACCGCACGCTGGGGGTGAGGCGGGTGATGCGCAGCACGTCGCCGCCGATGGTCGAGGGGAGGAAGTTCCCCACGAACTGGCCGGCGAGGTAGTGCGACACCAGGCGGGGCAAGCCCACGCGTTCGTCGAACACGTGGAGCACCCGCTGCCACCGCCACGCCGACAGTACGAACCCGAGCAGCGTCACGACGAGGCCGAAGCTCAACCACTTGACCGTGGCCACGTGCTGGCCCTCGGGGAGGATCGAGGTGATGTCGACGCGCGGGATGAGGAAGGCCAGCATGACGGCGCTGGCGACGACGCGGAGCCACAGGGCCAGGCGGTGGCGGCGCGTGGGGGAAGAGTCGTTGGTGGTCTGTTGTGGTTCGCTCACTGAGGATTCCCCCGGCCCGGCCCTCGCCTCGCACGCCCCGCACAGGCTACGCAACCAGGGGTGGCAGGGCCACACTTCACGGTACCGTCCCCACCGTGCACGCGCGAACCGTCTCGACGGGCGACGGCGTCGACATCCAGGTCCTGGAAGAGGGCGCCGGGCCCGCGCTGATCGTGCTCCACGGCTTCTCCGGCGCCAAGGAGGACTTCACCGAGCACGTCGACCGCCTGTCCCGTGCCCACCGCGTGGTGTTGTTCGATCATCGGGGTCACGCTGAGAGCGGGAAGCCTCGCGACACCGCCGCCTATTCGCTGGCCCGCCTCGCCACCGACACGCTCGACGTCGCCGATGGCCTCGGCATCGAGCGGTTCCGGCTCCTCGGAAGTTCCCTGGGTGGCATGGTGGCGCAGCACGTGGTGCTCGAGGCCCCCGAACGGGTGGACGCGCTCGTGCTGGTCAATACGTGGCCGGGCCCGTTCCCCGGCGCCACGCCCGCCGATGCGCGGCGGGCCGGTCAGCTCGCCCTCGACGAAGGCATCGAGGTGCTGTGGCGGGCCCAGTCTGATCGTGACCCCACAACAACGCCGGCCCACGAACGTCTCCTCCGCGAGCGGCCCGGCCATGAGGAGTTCGGCGACCGCAAGTTCCTCGCCCAGTCGCCCCACATGTACGCCGCGCTCGTCGAGGAACTGGTGACCCGCCCCGACCTCCGTGACGATCTGCGATCGGTGCAATGCCCGACGCTGGTGGTCGTGGGGGAGGAGGACGCCACCGCGCTTCCCGGATGCCTGGCGCTGGCCGAGGCGATCCCCGGTGCCCGCCTCGCCCGCATCCCCCACGCCGGCCATAGCCCCCAGTTCGAGAACCCGGCCTCGTGGGCCCACCCGGTGGCGAGCTTCCTGGAAGGTCTCGACCGATAGGATCGCCGGTCATGGAGGCACACGGAGGACAACTCGCGGCCGAGGTCTTGAAGCGCCACGGCGTCGACACGGTGTTCACCCTCTCGGGTGGGCACCTCTTCGTCTTCTACGACGGGATGGTCAACGCCGACGTGAAGCTGATCGACGTGCGCCACGAGCAGACCGCCGCCTTCGCCGCCGAAGGGTGGGCGAAGGTTGCGCGGCGTCCCGGGGTGGCCGCCCTCACCGCCGGGCCCGGTGTCACCAACGGCGTCTCGGCGATGGCGTCGGCCCACATGACGGGCTCGCCGATGGTCGTCATCGGTGGTCGTGCCCCTCAGGGCCGCTGGGGCTCCGGGTCGCTCCAGGAGATCGACCACCTTCCGATCGTCGAGCCGGTGACCAAGCGGGCCGTGACCGCCTTCGACGCCCGTCAGACCGTCGACGAACTCCACGCCAGCCTCCTGGCTGCACGCACCCCGCACCGCGGCCCCACGTTCCTCGACGTGCCCCTCGACGGTTTCAACACCGACGATGTCGAGATCCCCGACGGCCCCGGCGACGAGGACGTCCGCGGTGATGATCCCGACCCCGATCAGGTGGCTGCGGTGGCCAAGCTCCTGGCCGACGCCGAGCGCCCGGTCTTCTTCTCGGGCTCCGACGTCTACTGGGGTCACGCCGAGACCGAGTTGGTCCGGGCCGCCGAGGCGTTCCGGGTGCCGGTGTTCGTCAACGGCCTCGGGCGGGGCACGATCCCGGCCGACCACGAGCTGGCCTTCTCGCGTACCCGATCGACCGCCTTGAAGGAGGCCGACCTCGTGGTCGTGGCCGGCACCCCCCTCGACTTCCGGCTCCGCTTCGGCGATTTCGGCGGCGCGCGGGTCGTGCACCTCGCCGACGCGCCGGACCAGGTGGCGAGCCACGTCGATCTGGCGGCCGGGGTCGGGGCTGACCTGAGGGCGACGCTGTCCGCGCTCGCCGAGGCGGGCGAGCCCGGTAGCCGTGACGACTGGGTGGCACGTCTGCGCGACGAGGAGAACGCGTCCCGGGCCTCCGTGCAGGAGATCCTCGAGGCCGATGGCGACCCGATCCACCCCGGACGCATCTACGGCGAGCTGGTCCCCCGGCTCGACCGCGACGCCGTGGTCGTCGGCGACGGTGGCGACTTCGTCTCGTACGCGGGGAAGCTCGTCGACACGTTCACGCCCGGGTGTTTCCTCGACCCCGGGCCCTACGGCTGCCTGGGGATGGGGCCCGGCTATGCCATGGCGGCGAAGCTCGCGCATCCCGGGCGCCAGGTGGTGCTCCTCTACGGCGACGGCGCCATCGGCTTCTCACTGGCCGAACTCGACACGATGGTCCGCCACGAGCTGCCCATCGTGATGGTCGTGGGCAACAACGGGATCTGGGGTCTCGAGAAGCATCCCATGAACGCCATCTTCGGCTACGACGTGGTCGCCGACCTCCGTCCCGGTACCCGCTACGACGAGGTGCTCACCGCCCTCGGCGGGCACGGTGAACTGGTGACGAAGCCGTCGGAGATCGGGCCGGCGCTCGACCGGGCGTTTGCCGCGGGCGTTCCGGCGATGGTCAACGTGATGACCGACCCCGGCGACGCCTACCCTCGCTCGGCCAACCTGGCCTGAACTTCAGCCGCCGGCCTTCTCGAGGAAGTGGTCGCGGTCGACCATCGCCCGGGTGATCTTCCCCGCGGCCACGAGGCCGCGGGCGTCGTTGACGGTGACCTTGAAGATCAGCCGGCGTCCCTCGACCTTGGCCAGGACCGCTTCGGCTTCCACCGCCTCGCCCACCCGTGTCGGGGCAAGGTGGTCGAGCTGCACGCTCGAGCCGACCGTGGTCATCCCGTCGTCGACCGTGTCGGCCACCGCCTTGACAGTCGCTTCTTCGGCCAGGGCGACCACTCTGGGGGTGCCGAGCACGGGCACGTCACCCGAGCGCAGGGCAACGGCGGTGTCGTCCTCGCTCACATCGAGCTTCACCTTGGCGCTGAGCCCTGGTTGGAGTGGCATCACCCCCACCGTACGCGTCCCGGACGGGCGCGATCTCAATCGGCTCTCATTAGGGTC
>CAZTOV010000206.1:0-3625 GCA_964615175.1 uncultured Burkholderiales bacterium | reverse complement strand
TGATGCTGTTGGCCGGGGTCACCTCGATCCGCGAGGTGCTGTTCTTTCCCTACCTACGTCCCGAGGAGGGGGACGCGTGAGGTCCTGCGTGCGACGGTGCACCGCATGAGCAAAGCCGCCGAGCGTTGCCAGCTCGGACGGCCACGGATGGGGCAGGGGCCCCATCCCAACCCCCATCGGAACCAGAGGTTCCGATGGGGACCCCAGATGTTGTCGGAGCCGACGAGATGTCGGCGGGGAGAAGCATGAAGGTCCTCGTGACCGGGATGGGCGGCGAGTTGGGTTCACGGATCGCTCAGATGCTCGAAGAGCGCAGTGATGTCACCGACATCGTGGGGCTCGACTTCGTCCCGCCGCGCCGCCGCTTGCGTCGAAGCAGCTTTCGCCGGCTCGACCTCGGCGACCTCGAGACCGTCAGCGGTTACGTCGAGGACGTCGCCCCCGAGGTCGTGGTCCACGCAGGAATCTACGAACCCAACGCCCGGTCGTCGCCGAGCGGCGCGTACGAGCGGTCGACCAACACCACGGTCGCGGTCCTCGGCGCCGCCGGACGCACCGGCGCGCTGCGCCACATCGTGCTCCGCAGCGGAATCGAGATCTACGCGCGGGGCCGGACCCGGCCCATGGTTCCCGACGAGCTGGTGCCTCCCGATCCCGGCTCGCTGTTCGGACGCATCTGCCTCGAGGCCGAACGCCTCGCCGTGGGCCTGGGCCGCCGCCTCGACATCCCGGTGACCGCTCTGCGCCTGGCGCCGATCGTCGGGTCACACACGCCGAGTCCGTTGGGCCGCCTCCTCCGTCTGCCGGCGGTCCCGGTGTCGGCCTTTGCCGACCCGCCCTTTTGCATGGTGCACGGCGAAGACGCCGCCCGCGCGTTCGTCAACGCCACCCGGGGCGACCGCGGCGGCCCCCTGAACGTGGTCGCGCCCGGAGCCGCCACGCCCTGGCAGGCGGTGCGTCTCGGAGGTCGGATTCCCCTGCCGGTCGTGGGCCCGACCTGGCGGTTCGCCCGCCGGGCCGCTGAGGTGGTCGGAGCGCCGGTTCCCGGCCACGTCGTCGAGCTGTTGCGCCGCGGGAGGGCCGCCGACGGAAGCCGGTCCATCCACGTGCTCGACCTGCCCGACATGAAGAACGCTCAGGAGATCCTCACCGAGCTGTTCGAGTGGGCGTCGATCACGCCGCTGCACAGCGGTCGCGAGGAGGTGGCATGACCCTCCGGCACGTGCGGCGAAGGCCCTCGGTCGCCCGCAGGACGCGGCCGGCCCGACGACGGGAGGCGACGACCCTCCGGCACGTGCGGCGAAGGCCCTCGATCGCCCGCAGGACGCGGCCGGCCCGAGAACGGGAGGCGACGAGATGAGCGCTCGAGCGGCCTTCGGGCTCGACCTCGACCGCGTCGGCGAGCCGGAGCCGCTCCGCAACCGTCTGCAACGGCGGCTGCGAGGCCGGTACCCGGTCGATGCGTTCGGTGCCGACCCCATGGTCGCCGACGTGGTCGATCCCTTCGTCGAGTCGCTGTGCAGTGCCGAGGTCGTCGGCGGTGACGCCATCCCCGAGATCGGTCCGGCGGTGTTGGTCACCAGTCGACGGCACGGTCCCGGCGATCCCCTCGTCGTGCGCGCCGCGGTCCGCGACGAGCGGCGCCGTCGCGCCCGGGTCGTGGCCGCCACGGCCGAGCTGCCCGGCGTGGGCGGCGTGATGCGGCGAATGGCCGCATTGAGGGGCACGGGCGTCGACGTCGCCTCGGCTCTCCGTGCCGGTCGCATCGTGGTCGTGCCGCTCGCTCCGAGCCTTCGACCGCTTCACGCTGGTGCGGCGCCCGTCGAGGTGTTGTGGGGCGCGATCGGGTTCCCGATCATTCCCGTGGCGGTTGCCGGCGGCGTCGGGGGCACGTTCGGGCTCCCTCTCGGGCACCACCGCGTCTCGGTCGGGGAGCCACTCGACGTCGACGTCGTGCCCCGCGACCCGCTGTCGGCGGCCGAACTCGCCACCGCGGCTCGGGCGGGCGTTCAGGCGCTTCTCGACGCGTCCTGCTGATCCGCGGCTCATCATCCGAATCGCCGCGTCTCCCGGTCGCGGGCCGTGTCCGATGCATCACCCCGAGCGTCCGCGCTGGTAGAACGACAACCGACGAAGGAGGGGTTCACGCCCATGCCCACCACCCGTGCGACCGACGGCGTCGAGCTGTACTACGAGACGTGGGGACAGCCCGACGGTGAGCCCGTCCTCTTCGTCATGGGCCTGGGTGCCGACATGCGCGGGTGGATCCTCCAGCGCATGGCCTTCGGCCGGAATCACTTCTGTATCGCCCTCGACAACCGCGGCGTGGGGAAGTCGGAGACGCCGCCGGGCCCCTACAACCTCGAGCAGATGGCCCGCGACGCCGTCAGCGTGCTCGACGCCGCCGGCGTCGACTCGGCCCACGTGGTCGGCGCCTCCATGGGCGGCGTGATCTCGCAGATCATCGGTGTCCGGTATCCGGAGAGCGTCCGCTCGCTGACGCTCGCCTGTACCTCGTGCCGGCACCACGAGTGGCGCCGGGAGCTGCTCGAGGAGTGGGAGGTCACGGCGCGCGAGCGGGGGATGGGCGCGCTCGGGTCGAAGGCGTTCCGCTGGTTGATCAACCCGCGCATTCGCCGCCGCTTCGGCATGTGGCTCAATGTGCTCGCCCGCGTCCTGTTGTCGTCACCCAACGAGGGGTTCGCCAACCAGGCTCGGGCCATTCTCGACTTTCCCGACGACGTTCGCGACGAGCTGCACACCATCACCGTGCCCGCGCTGGTGATCGTCGGATCGCAGGACATCCTCACCCCCCGGGGCGACTCCGTGGAGATCTGCGAGATGATCCCCCATGCCGAGATGGTGGTGATCGGTGGCGCCGCCCACGGCGTCAACGTCGAGGCCCCGGCCAAGTTCAACGAAGCCGTGCTGGGCTTCCTGGAGCGTGTGAGCACCGAGCCCGCTCGCGACGACGTCGAGGACGACCGCCTCCTGGCCTGAGGGCGTAGCGAGACGCGCTCCGCCAGCGGTGTGGAACGACCCCCGTGAGTGTGAGCACCTGACGGCGCTCGCACGGCGACTTCGTCGCGCGGCGAGCCGGGATGCGCACACCTTCGCTGGTCAATTGGTGGCCGGTTCGCCGTATCGATGTGCGCATCCCGGCTGGGCGAGCACCGCCAGCCGCTCACACTCGCCGGCGCGACGCGCCGGCTCTAACTCGTGCGGTCGACCAGGGCGCCGGTGAGGCGGTCGAGGGCGGAGACCAGGTCGTGGTCGAGCCCGTCGAGCGAGCGGAGCAGCGCCCGGGCATCGTCGGCTTCGGCCCGGGCCCGTTCGGTCGCCCGTTCGACGCCGCCGGCCTCCCGGGCCAGGTCCCGAGCCCGGTCACGGGTTTCGTCGTCGAGCGGGCTGCCGAGCAGGGTGCGGAGCTCGGCCGACTCGTCCATCGCATAGAGCACCGGAAGCGTGTAGATGCCCTCGGTGAGATCCTGGCCCGCAGGCTTTCCGAGCTGTCCGTCGGTGGCCGTCACGTCGAGGATGTCGTCGACGATCTGGAACAGCATCCCGAGCCGGCGCCCGAACTCGGTGAGCCCGTCGACGAGGGGCCGGGGGTGGTCGGCCACCA
>CAZTOV010000205.1:0-3629 GCA_964615175.1 uncultured Burkholderiales bacterium | reverse complement strand
TGGCGCTCGCGGGCGGGGGCATGATCGCCTCGGCCGTGGTCGACTTCATCAACGGCGGGCCCGACGTGACTTCGCTCCTCCTCCCCGGCATCGCTGCGCTGGCCATCGGCGCCGTGGCGTGGTGGACGACCTCGATCCCCGAGTCGTTGGCCGTGCGTTCGGTCTTCGGCGCCATCGCCGCCGCCTGGGTCGCTCTCTCCCTGGTCTCGACGGTTCCCTATCTGACGACCGGTGTCCTCAACCGCTTCGACCTCGCGCTGTTCGAGGGAGTCTCCGGAGTCACGACCACCGGCGCGACCGTGATCGCCGACCTCGACTCGGCGTCGAGCGGACTCCTCTTCTGGCGAGCTCTCACCCAGTGGGTCGGCGGTCTCGGCGTGATCATCCTCGCCGTCGCCATCCTTCCGTTCCTCGGTGCCGGGGGCATGGGCCTCCTCCGCTCCGAACTCCCCGGTCCGGCCGCCGAACACCTGGCGCCCCGGGTCCGCGACACGCTCCGACGGCTGTGGGGCGTGTACGTGGGGTTCACCGTCATCATGACGGGTGCCTACCTCGCCGGGGGCCTCAGCCCCTACGACGCCACCACCCACGCCTTCACCACCGTGTCGACGGGGGGATTCTCGACCCGCAATGCCAACCTGGCGGCCTTCGACTCGGCGGTGATCGAATGGATCGCCGTCGGTGGCATGTTCCTGGCCGGCACGAGCTTCGTCCTCCTGTGGCGAGCCGTGCGCGGCCATCCTGGGCCGCTGTTGCGTTCAACCGAGTTGCGCACCTACGCCGGACTTCTCGCCGTTTCGGCCGTGGTGATCACGGTGTGGAACGCCACCGGCACGGCCTTCGACCACGAGACGGTCCGCCGCTCGATCTTCGCCGTGGTCTCGGTGGGGAGCACGACGGGGTTCACCGTCGTGGATTGGGGAACCTGGATCGATCCGGCCCAGGCACTCCTCCTCTTTCTCATGCTGATCGGCGGCATGACCGGCTCGACGGCCGGGGGCTCCAAGGTGTTGCGGCTCCTCACCGCAGCGTCGTACGCACGACGCGAGATCCACCGCCACGTCCACCCCCGTCTCGTCGGTGTGGTCCGCATCGGACGCGAGGTGGTGCTCGAGGAGATCGTGAGCCGCATCCTGGGATTCCAAGCGCTGTTCTTCAGCGTCGTGGTCATCGGCTCGGTCGCGGTGGCATCGTTCGACGTCGACATCGTCACGGCGCTCTCAGCCGTGGTGGCCTCGGTGAGCAACGTCGGTCCCGGCCTGGGCGACGTGTCACCGGGCGAGACCTTCCTCGCCCTCGACGCCGGGGCCCGGGGGCTCACCGTCGTGCTGATGCTGCTGGGCCGCCTCGAGATCTACCCGCTGCTCCTCGGCGGGATGACCCTCGTCGACCGCGCCCGCTCGACGCTGCCTCCCCGCGCCGCGCGGGCGGTCACCCGGCGGCTGCGGCTCTGACGCGGCTGGGCGAGAAGCGGCGCAGCCGCAACGAGTTGGTCACCACGAACACACTCGAGAAGCTCATTGCTGCCGCCGCCACGATCGGCTCGAGGAGACCCACGGCAGCGAGTGGGATGGCGGCGACGTTGTAGGCGAAGGCCCAGAACAGGTTCCCCTTGATGGTGCGGAGCGTGCGGCGAGACAGCCGGATGGCGTCGGCCGCGCCCCGGGGGTCCCCAGAGACGAGGGTCAGGTCGCTGGCCTCGATGGCCACGTCGGTGCCGGTGCCGATGGCGATCCCGAGGTCGGCCTGGGCCAGGGCCGGCGCGTCGTTCACCCCGTCACCGACCACCGCGACGACCTTGCCCTCCAACTGGAGCCGCTCCACCACGTCGATCTTCCCTTCGGGAAGCACCTCGGAGATCACGCGGTCGATGCCGACCGAATGGGCGACCGAGCGGGCCGCGGCTTCGTGGTCGCCCGTCACCATGACGATCTCAAGGCCCAGCTCGTGGAGTTCGTCGATCGCTTCGCGCGCCGTGGGCTTCAGCGTGTCGGCGACGCTCAGGACCATCGAGGCCCGGTCCGGGCCGGTGCCGGCGAAGACCGCCGTGCGGCCTTCGGCCGCGGCCGCCGCAGCCGCGTCATCGAGCTGCGCCGGGATCGCCTCGAAGAGCGACCGGCGACCCACCCGTACGCGCCGCCCCCCGACGGTCCCGACGACGCCTCGGCCGGGGAGGTTCTCGAACTCCTCTGGATCTTCGAGTGCGACGCCACGACTCCGGGCACCCTCCACGATGGCCGCGGCCACCGGGTGCTCCGATGCCGACTCGACCGATGCCACGAGCGCGAGCAGTGCCGGTTCGTCCTCCGCACCTGCGGCGACGACGTCGACGAGGCGCATCTTGCCCTCGGTGACGGTGCCGGTCTTGTCGAGGACCACGGTGTGGACCCGACGGGTCTGTTCGAGGACCTCACCGCCCTTGATGACGATGCCCATCTGGGCACCCCGACCGGTGCCGACCATGATGGCGGTGGGGGTGGCCAGGCCGAGCGCACACGGGCAGGCGATGATCAACACCGCGACCGCCGCGGTCAGCGTCTCGTCGGCGCCGTGACCGGTGAAGATCCAGGCCGCCAGCGTTCCCAACGCGATCAGGAGCACCGCGGGCACGAACACAGCCGACACGCGGTCGGCCAGACGCTGGACGGGAGCCTTCGAGCCCTGGGCCTCCTCCACCAGGCGACTGATCTGTGCCAAGACCGTGTCGGACCCGACCCGGGTGGCCTCGACGACGAGCCGACCGGACGCGTTGACGGTGGCACCGAAGACCTCGTCGCCCTCCGAGACCTCCACCGGAACCGGCTCGCCGGTCAGCATCGAGACGTCGACCGCCGACGCCCCGCCGACCACGCGACCGTCGGTGGCGATCTTCTCACCGGGACGCACCACGAAACGGTCGCCCACCTCGAGGCTCGCCACCGGGATCTCGTCGCCGTCCTCGAGTCGGGCGGTGCGAGCCCCGATCTCGAGGAGCTTGCGGAGCGCCGCGCTCGAGCGCGACCGGGCCTGAGTCTCGAACAGCCGGCCGAGGAGGATCAGGAACACGATCGCCGCCGCCACCTCGAAGTACACGTGGACTTCGGGATCGGTGTCGGCGTCGAGGAACACGAGGGCGGCCGCCGACCAGAAGTACGCGGCGAGCGTGCCGAGTGAGATGAGCGTGTCCATGGTGGCGGTCGCGTGACGAAGGTTGACGGCCGCCACGCGGTGGAAGCGCGCGCCGGCGCCGAGGACCACCGGCGTGGCGGCCGCCCACGCCGCCCATTCCCATCCGGAGAAGTCGAGGCCGGGCACCATCGAGACGAGGACGAGGGGAACGGTCACGATCCCCGCGAGGATCACCCGGGCACGCAGGCCTCGGACCTCGGCGTCGTCGCCCTCCTCGGAACCCTCCTCGGAGGATGCGTCGGGGACCGAGTACCCGAGCGACGAGATGGTCTCGACGAGGTCGTCCGTGGTCGCGCTCTCCGAGTCGTAGACGACGGTCGCCCGGCCGGTGGCGTAGTTGACGTCGGCGCGGGTCACGCCGCCGACGCCGCGGAGACCCTTCTCGATGCGCGCCGCGCACGCGGCACAGGTCATCCCTTCGATGTCGAGGTCCGACCGTTGTTCTCGCTCGGCGTGCTCCG
>CAZTOV010000204.1:0-3643 GCA_964615175.1 uncultured Burkholderiales bacterium | reverse complement strand
GCCCAGGTGCTCGAGGCGCTCGGCGTCGACTACATCGACGAGAGCGAGGTGCTCACCCCGGCCGACGAGGCCCACCACGTCGACAAGTGGTCGTTCACCATCCCGTTCGTGTGTGGCGCGACCAACCTCGGTGAGGCGTTACGGCGGATCTCCGAAGGGGCCGCCCTCATCCGCTCCAAGGGCGAGGCCGGCACCGGCAACATCATCGAAGCGGTCCGCCACCTCCGTTCGATCCTCGGCGAGGTTCGCCGGTTCGGCACCCTCGACGACGCCGAGCTGTTCGCCGCCGCCAAGGAGCACCGGGCGCCCGCGGATCTCGTTCGCGAGGTCGCCGAGCGGGGTGAGCTTCCGGTGCCGCTCTTCTGTGCCGGGGGGATCGCCACCCCGGCCGACGCCGCGCTGGTCATGCAGCTCGGCGCCCAGGCCGTGTTCGTCGGGAGCGGGATCTTCAAGTCCGACGATCCCGCCGTGCGCGCCAAGGCGATCGTCGAGGCCACCACCCACTTCGAAGACGCCTCCATCGTGGCCAAGGTGAGCCGCGGTCTCGGTGGCGCCATGAAGGGTGACGAGATCGACACCCTCGAGGTGCGTCTCTCCGAGCGGGGTTGGTGACGATGTTCGCCGGGAGGCCTCCAGGTGAAGATCGGGGTCCTCGCCCTCCAGGGAGCGTTCCGCGAGCACGCTGAAACGCTCGACGCGCTCGGCGTCGACGCGGTGTTGGTGCGCACACCTGAACAGCTCGTGCACGTCGATGCCCTGATCGTTCCCGGCGGCGAGTCGACGACGATCGGCCACCTGTTGCGTACCGCCGAGCTCGAGGCACCGCTCCGCGAGCGCGTCGGCGAGGGGCTTCCGGTGTGGGGTACGTGCGCCGGGATGATCGTGCTGGCTTCGGAGGTCCTCGACGGTCGCGCCGACCAGGAGCCGCTCGGGGTCGTCGACCTCACCGTTCGCCGTAACGCCTACGGTCGCCAGCGCGAGTCGTTCGAGACGCCGCTCGACGTCGAAGGCGTCGCCGACGGCTTCCCGGGCGTGTTCATCCGGGCGCCGGTGGTCGAACGGGTCGGCGACGACGTCGAGGTGCTGGCCGAGCACGAGGGCCGTCCCGTGATGTGCCGGCAGGGCAACGTCGCCGTGTGTTCGTTCCATCCCGAGCTGTCGGGCGATCTCCGGCTGCACCAATGGTTCGTCTCGCAACAGGAGGAAACCCGATGAGTGGGCATTCGAAGTGGTCCACGATCAAGCACAAAAAGGCCGCCCAGGACAAGGCGCGGGGCAAACTCTTCGCCAAGCTGCTCAAGCAGGTCGAGGTCGCCGCCCGGGAGGGCGGGGGAGACCTCGACGCCAACCCCACGCTGCGCACGTTCGTGCAGAAGTGCAAGGACAACTCGGTCCCCGGCGACAACATCGACCGGGCGATCAAGCGGGGAACCGGCGAACTCGAGGGAGTCCGCTACGAGCAGCAGATCTACGAGGGGTATGCCCCCAACGGCGTGGCCATGTTCGTGGAGTGCCTCACCGACAACAAGAACCGAACGGCGTCCGAGGTGAAGCACATCTTCACCCGCAACGGGGGGTCGCTGGCCGAGCCCGGTGCGGTGGCGTGGCAGTTCGAGCGCAAGGGCGTGATCATCGTCGGCAAGACCAGCCGTGCCGACGAGGACGAGCTGATGATGACCGCCCTCGAGGCGGGGGCCGAGGACGTCGAGGATCAGGGCGACACCTGGCAGATCACCACCGCTGCCACCGACGTGATGGCGGTGCGCGACGCCCTCGAGGGGGCCGGGGTCAAGCCGGCCAGCGCCGACCTCACGATGCTCCCGCAGAACTCGGTGCCGCTCTCGGGCGAGGACCAGGCCCGGCCCGTCCTCAAGGTGCTCGACGCCCTCGAGGACCACGACGACGTCCAGGCCGTCTACGCCAACTTCGACATCCCGGACGAGGTGTTGACGGCGGTTGGTGCGTAGCGGCCTGGGTCCACCACCTCGAGAGCAACCGGCACTACATTCCGAACGCGTGTTCGTAGATGACGATACCCCCAGTCTCACGCGCGTCCTCGGGATCGACCCGGGGTTGTCGCGCTGTGGGTATGGCCTGGTCGAGCGCACGGGTGGGGAGATGCGGGCGCTGGTGGCCGGGGTCATCCGCACACCCGCCGACCGGGGGGTGCCGGAGCGGCTCCGCGAATTGTCCGACGACCTCGAGTTGCTCTTCGCCGAGCACCAACCCGACGCCGTGGCGGTCGAGCGGGTGCTGTTCCAGGTCAACGCCCGCACCGCCATGTCGGTGGGGCAGGCGAGCGGGCTCGCCCTGGTGGTGGCGGCGAGGCGCGGCATCCCGGTCACCGAATATTCGCCCAACGAGGTCAAGCTGGCCGTCGCCGGCCACGGCGGGGCCGACAAGGAGCAGGTGGGTGCCATGGTCCGGTCGCTCCTGAATCTCGACGAGCCGCCGCGTCCGGCCGACACGGCCGACGCCCTCGCCCTCGCCATCTGTCACCTCACCGCCGGCGCCACCCGGCACCGGCTCGGTGAGGCCACGGGCCCCGCCCCCGGGCTCCAGGCCGCCATCGGCGCCGCGGTGGCGCGAGAGGAGGGTCGATGATCGGAATGCTGCGGGGTCGCATCGCCGACCGGGGTGGCGACGAGGTGGTGGTCGACGTCAGCGGTGTCGGCTACCGGGTGCGGGTCACGCCGCGCACCTCGGTCGCGCTCGAACCCGGGAACGAGGCGACCCTCTTCACCCACCTCCGGGTCCGCGACGACGCCCTCGACCTCTACGGCTTCGAGAGCCGCGTCGAGCGTGCCACCTTCGAGCTGCTCTGCGGCGCCACCGGCGTCGGCCCCAAGCTGGCTCTGGCGATCCTCTCGGTCCACGAGCCGGTGGCCCTCCGGCGAGCGCTCCTCGACGACGACCTCGAAGCCCTCACCCTCGTGCCGGGCGTGGGCAAGCGCACGGCCCAGAAGCTGCTGGTGGAGCTGAAGTCGCGCTTCGAGCTGCCCGAGCTCGAGACCGTGCCCGAGGGCTCGCCCTCACCTCGCGCCGAGGTGCGGTCCGCCCTCGCCGGGCTCGGCTACGAGGCCGGCGAAGTCCGCGACATCGTCGCCGATCTGCCCGACGGCGAATCGGTCGAAGAGATGCTCCGCCGGGCGCTCCGGGCGCTCGCCGCCGAGCGGGTCTCGTGAGAGCGGGGGAGCGACGATGACCCGCAGCGAGCTGCTGATGCCCGCGGCCTCCGAGGCCGAGGCGACCGAAGAGGTCACCCTCCGGCCCCGGAACCTCGACGAGTTCGTGGGCCAGCCCAAGCTCAAGGAGCACCTCGAGATCCTGCTGGGCGCGGCCCGCCAGCGCGACCAGGCCGTCGATCACCTCCTGTTCGCGGGTCCACCCGGGCTCGGTAAGACCTCGCTGGCCGGCATCGTGGCCCGCGAGCTGGGTGTCGGCTTCCGCGTCACGAGCGGGCCCGCGCTCGAGCGTGCCGGCGACTTGGCCGCCATCTTGACCAACCTCGAAGAGCGCGACGTGCTCTTCATCGACGAGATTCACCGCCTCCCGCGCCCCGTCGAGGAGGTGCTGTATCCGGGTATGGAGGACTTCCAGCTCGACATCGTCATCGGCAAGGGTCCCTCGGCGCGCTCGATCC
>CAZTOV010000203.1:2548-3666 GCA_964615175.1 uncultured Burkholderiales bacterium | reverse complement strand
CAGCAGCTCGAGGAGATGAAGCAGCGCCGCGCCCTCGAACAAGGGAAAGACCACCGCACCGGCCCGTACCTCTGAATGACCATGGAGCCATGACTCCCACGCAAGCCGCAGCCGCCACTCCCGACGGATGGTCGCCGGAGAGCTGGCGCAACTTCCCCGCCGACCAGCAGCCCGACTGGCCCGACGCGGGCGCGCTCGACGCCGTCATCGACGAGCTCAGCGGCCTCCCGCCCCTCGTGTTCGCCGGTGAGGCTCGCAACCTCACGTCGGCGCTCGCCGACGTTCACGACGGCCGCGCCTTCCTCCTCCAGGCCGGCGACTGTGCCGAGAGCTTCGACGGCTTCTCCGCCAACGAGATCCGCGACAAGCTCAAGATCATCCTGCAGATGGCGGTGGTGTTCACCTACAGCACCGGTGTCCCCACCGTGAAGGTCGGCCGGATCGCCGGCCAGTTCGCCAAGCCCCGCTCGTCCCCAACCGAGACGCGTGAAGGAGTCGAGCTGCCGTCGTTCCGGGGCCACATGGTCAACGAGATCGACTTCGAAGCCGCCGCCCGATCCGCCGACCCCGGCCGGCTGCTGCGCGCCTACCACCAGTCGGCATCGACGCTGAACCTCCTGCGGGCCTTCACCAAGGGAGGCTTCGCCGACCTCAACCGGGTCCACGCGTGGAACCTCGAGTTCGTGCAGTCGAGCCCCGAGGGACGCCGCTACGAGGTCATGGCCGACGACATCGACCGCGCGCTCCGGTTCATGGATGCCTGCGGAATCGACCTCGAGGCCGAGCCACAGCTCCACCAGGTCGACTTCTACACGTCACACGAGGCGCTCATCCTCGGCTACGAGGAAGCCCTGACACGCGTCGATTCGCTGACCGACGAGTGGTACGACGTGTCGGCGCACATGCTCTGGATCGGGGAGCGCACCCGCCGTCTCGACGGCGCCCACGTCGAGTTTCTCGCGGGGGTCAACAACCCCGTCGGCTGCAAGCTCGGCCCCGCGGCGACACCCGACGAAGCGGTGGCCCTCTGCGAACGACTGAACCCCGGGCAGGTGCCGGGTCGCCTGACGCTGGTCAGCCGGATGGGAGCGTCGAAGGTGCGCGAGGCGCTGCCGCCG
>CAZTOV010000203.1:0-2448 GCA_964615175.1 uncultured Burkholderiales bacterium | reverse complement strand
TACGAGACCATGTGCGACCCTCGGCTCAACGCCCGGCAGAGCCTCGACCTCGCCTTCGACACCGCCGAGTTGCTACGCAGCCTTCCCCGGATGTCCGAGACGACATGACCGACGGTCCCGCGACCGACATCAACACCGGCCTCGTCGAGGACCTGTACCGCCAATACCTCGACGACCCGGACTCGGTGTCGGAGGCGTGGCGGGAGTTCTTCGCCGACTACGAGCCGGGCGCCATCGCCCGCACCGGACGGACGGCCTCCCCACGACCGCCGAGGGGACGATCGGACGGAGAGGGCGGTGACGGCGAAGCCCCTCCCCGGCGGACCCGGCCCCGACCCGAGCCCGATGCGAACGAGTCCACCCCGCGCCCGAGCCGCGCCGCGGCGGCCGACTCGGGGAACGGCGAACAGACGCCGGCACCCGGCCCGGCACCATCATCCCGTCCGCAGGTCCCGGGGGCTCCCGTCCTCGAAGGTGACGAAACCCGCACCATCCGCGGGGCCGCCGCTCGCATCGTCGAGAACATGGAGGCGTCACTCGGCGTGCCGACCGCCACGTCGGTGCGCCAGGTGCCGGCCAAGCTGCTCGAGGTCAACCGGGTCATCCTCAACAACCACCTCAAGCGCACCCGCGGCGGCAAGGTGAGCTTCACCCACATGATCGGCTACGCCGTGCTCAAGGCGATCGAAGCGGTCCCGAACATGAACTCGGGATACCGGGTCGACGACGAGGACGACCCCACCCACGTACGCCACGAGCACGTGAACCTCGGGCTGGCCATCGACCTCGAGAAGTCAGACGGATCGCGCACGTTGCTGGTCCCCAATGTCAAGCAGGCCGACGCCCTCTCGTTCGCGCAGTTCCACAACGCCTACGAGGAGCTCATCCGAAGGACCCGCGAGGGGAAGATCACCCCCGACGACTTCGCCGGCACCACCGTCTCGATCACCAATCCCGGGATGATCGGCACCGTGCACTCGGTCCCCCGGCTCATGCCCGGCCAGGGCTTGATCGTCGGCGTGGGGTCGATCACGTACCCCGCCGAGTACGAAGGGGCCGACCAAGCGGTGCTGGCCCGCCTCGGCGTGTCGAAGACCATCACGCTCACCAGCACCTACGACCACCGGGTCATCCAGGGGGCCGAGAGCGGCGAGTTCCTCCGCCAAATCCATCGATTCCTGCTCGGCGAGGACGACTTCTACGACGACCTGTTCCGGAGCTTCGGGGTCCCCTACGAGCCGGCGAGGTGGAAACCCGACGTCAACCCGTTGGACGAGACCCAGGGCCGCATCGAGAAACAGGTGCGGGTCAATCGCCTCGTCAACATGTACCGGGTGCGGGGCCACCTCATCGCCGATCTCGACCCACTCGGCGCCAAGGAACCCAAGACCCACCCCGAGCTCGACCCCAACTTCTGGGGCCTCACCATCTGGGACCTCGAGCGTGAGTTCCTCACCGAAGGCATCGCCGGCAAGGCGCGTATGCCGCTGCGTGAGCTCCTCGGTGTCCTCCGCGACGCCTACGCCCGCACGATGGGCATCGAGTACATGCACATCCAGGAGCACGACCAGAAGGCGTGGATCCAGGAGCGGGTCGAGGGCGTCAAGGTCGACCTCGACGACAGCGAGAAGCGACGCATCCTCGACCGCCTCAACGCCGCCGAGGCGTTCGAGAAGTTCCTCAACACCAAGTACCTCGGTCACAAGCGGTTCGGCATCGAGGGCGGCGAGAGCGTGATCCCCATGCTCGACGTCCTCCTGAGCGACGCCGCCGACGAGGGCTTCGAGGACGCCGTGCTCGGGATGGCTCACCGCGGCCGGCTCAACGTACTCGCCAACATCATGGGCAAGAGCCACAGCCAGATCTTCCGGGAGTTCGAAGGCGACCTCGACCCCTCCACCACGCAGGGCTCCGGCGATGTCAAGTACCACGTGGGAGCGAGGGGCGAACACCAGTCGCCCACCGGAAAGCAGCTCGCGCTGACCCTGGCGTCGAATCCGAGCCACCTCGAAGCCGTCGATCCCGTGGTCGAGGGGATGACCCGGGCGATCCAGGACTTGAAGGCCCGCGAGCCCGAGGACGGCCTGCACGGCGCGGTGGCCCGTGACCGCGTCCTCCCCGTCCTGCTGCACGGCGACGCCGCGTTCGCCGGCCAGGGCGTGGTGGCCGAGACGCTCAACCTGTCGGCGTTACCCGGCTACGAGATCGGCGGAGCGATCCATCTCGTGATCAACAACCAGGTCGGCTTCACCACCAGCCCCGAGGCCGCTCGATCGTCGGTGTACGCCACCGACGTGGCCAAGATGGTCCAGGCGCCGATCTTCCACGTGAACGGCGACGACCCCGAGGCGTGCGTACGGGTGATGCGACTCGCCTTCACCTTCCGCCAGACGTTCCACAAGGACGTGGTCGTCGACCTGTGGTGCTATCGGCAGTTCGGCCACAACG
>CAZTOV010000202.1:0-3666 GCA_964615175.1 uncultured Burkholderiales bacterium | reverse complement strand
CCGGCGCCCAGACCCCGGCCGCGCCGGCGGCACCGACACCCGTTGCCCCGCAGACCGCGGCGTCGTCCGCCGCCGGCGGAACGGGGAGCATCGGCGTGGGCAAGGTCGTGGCCATTATCGGGGCGGTGGCGATGGCCGCGTCGAGCGTGTTGCCGTGGGTCGATTTCTTCGGCGAGAGCGAGAATGCCTTCGAGCCACCGCTCGAGTTCCTCGTCGATTACGAGACCTCGAGCAGCGGTGGGCTCAGCATCGGCCTCACGCTGGTCGTCCTCGGGCTGGTCGGCGTCGTCCTCGCCTGGTTCGTCAGGCACGCGGTGGCCCGGCGCGTGGTCGGGGTGCTCGGCGTCGCCGTGGCCGCCCTCTTCGTCGTCCAGCTCGCCCGCTTGCTGAACGATTTCGACGGGCCGGGATTGTTCGACACGCTGGGCTTCGGCGTGTACGTGGCCCTGATCGGCGGCGTGGCGCTCCTGGTGGCGCCGTCCGGGAGGGCCTGAGCGCGCCCCGAAGACCGCCGACCGGATCGCCGCCTCGGGTGTCCGACCCGTCCGGCGGTACGCTGCCCGGCATGGCAGTCGAGAAACCGGCAGAGGACGACATCCAGGAAACGGCCGAGGAAGAGGCCGCGCAGGGCGAAGGGGCCGGCGGTGGCGGCGCGCCGGTCGCGCCCCGGGCGCATCCCATCACCGAGCGACTCGAACAGCTCCACACGCTGCGCAAGCAGGCCCGGCACGCGGGCAGCGACAAGGCGATCGCCCGCCAGCACGAGCGCGGGAAGCTCACCGCCCGCGAACGGCTCGAGATCCTCCTCGACGAAGGGTCGTTCCACGAGTTCGACATGCTCGCCCGCCATCGCGCCCACGGGTTCGGCATCGAGGAGAAGCGGCCGCTCACCGACGGCGTCATCACCGGGTGGGGCACCATCGACGGCCGCAAGGTGTTCGTGTTCGCCCAGGACTTCACGGTCTTCGGCGGCGCCCTCGGTGAGGTGTTCGCCGAGAAGATCCACAAGGTCATGGACCTGGCGGCGTCGACCGGCTGTCCGTTCATCGGGCTCAACGACGGTGCCGGGGCCCGCATCCAGGAGGGCGTGGTCAGCCTCGACCAGTACGGCCGCATCTTCCGGCGGAACGTGCAGGCGTCGGGGGTCATCCCGCAGGTGAGCGTCATCCTCGGCCCCTGTGCCGGGGGCGCCGTCTACTCGCCGGCGATGACCGACTTCATCGCCATGGTCAAGAGCACCTCCCACATGTTCATCACCGGCCCTGACGTGGTGAAGAGCGTGACGGGCGAAGAGGTCACCTTCGAGGAGCTGGGTGGCGCCATGACCCACGCCACCACGTCGGGCGTGGCCCACTTCGTCTGGGACGACGAGGAGACCACCCTCCAGAACATCCGGTACCTCCTGTCGTTCCTGCCTTCGAACAACCTCGAGGACCCGCCCTACTACCCGCCCGAGGACGAACCCGAACGCACCTGCGACCGGCTCATCGACCTCATGCCCGACTCGTCGAACCAGCCCTACGACATGAAGTCGGTGATCGGCGAGATCGTCGACGACGGCGAGTTCCTCGAGGTCCACGCGCACTGGGCCATGAACATCGTCTGCGGTTTCGCCCGCCTCGACGGTCACCCGGTGGGGATCGTGGGCAACCAGCCCCAGAACCTGGCCGGCACCCTCGACATCGAGGCGTCGGAGAAGGCGGGGCGCTTCGTCCGGACCTGCGACGCCTTCAACATCCCCCTCGTGACCTTCGTCGACGTCCCCGGGTTCCTCCCCGGTACCGACCAGGAGTACGGCGGGATCATCAAGCACGGCGCCAAGCTGCTCTACGCCTACTGCGAGGCCACCGTGCCGCGCGTGCAGATCGTGACCCGCAAGGCCTACGGCGGCGCCTACGTCGTGATGAACTCCAAATCGATCGGAGCCGACCTCGCCTTCGCCTGGCCCACCGCCGAGTTCGCGGTGATGGGCCCGCAGGGGGCGGTCAACATCCTGTTCCGCAACGAACTGGCTGAGGCCGCCGACCCCGAGGCCCGGCGCGTCGAGCTGGTCGAGGAGTACACCGAGCGCTTCGCCAACCCCTACATCACCGCCGAACGGGGCTACATCGACGATGTGATCGATCCCCGAGACACCCGCAAGATCCTCATCGAGAGCCTCTCGCTGCTGCGGAGCAAGAAAGAGCAGCTCCCGCAGCGCAAGCACGGCAACATCCCGCTGTAGAGGATCGGGAGCATGGGTTCCGACCGGGCCGAGTTACGCGCCATCTCACCCGACGCCACCCCCGAGGAGGTGGCGGCGATCGTCGCCGCGGTCACCCAGGTCGACCGCGAACGGCGGGCGAGCGCGGCGCAGTCGTCGGTCGGCGGGCCGGGCGACGGGCAGCGCCTGTCGCACTGGCGGGCGTCGTCGCGGCTCAGCGGTCGCCGTGCGGGCATGACCCGCGGCCCCTGGCGCCTGTCCGGACGCCTCACCCGCCGAACCCGGGCCTGAGATTGCCCTCTACCCTGTGCACATACAGGGTCTGAGAGGGGGACGGTTGACGCATCCGCACGCCCACGACGCCGAGGTGATGACCGTCGGCCCCGACGAGATCGTGGTGACCTTCTCCAGCGATCCCGGGGTCGAGGCTCGAACCACGGTCGACGGGCGCGCGGTCGAGACCACCGGCCCCGTCCATGTGGCCCGGGTCACCGGGCTCGAGCCGGCCACCGAGTACCGGGTCGACATCGAGGGTGTGGCGCTGGCCGAGATCGACGAGCGCTACTTCCCCGACACGGTCGAGACCCTCGAACAGCCGGGCGGCGACCTGCTCGCCACCGTCGCCACCGTCAACGACGTCCACTTCGGCGAGGTCGAGTGCGGCAAGCTCGAAGGGTGGGGCGGCGACTTCTCGGGGCCCGTGTTCACGAGCGACGACCTGTCGGCCGAGGGCACCTACCCCGAGGTCATGAACAGCGGTGCCATCGACGAGATCGAGGCACTTGCTCCCGACGCCGTGCTCGCCAAGGGCGACCTCACGAGCTTCGGCACCGAGGAGGAGTACGAGGCCTTCCTGGGGGCGTACTCACGCCTGGGCGCCCGGATGCACCACATCCGAGGGAACCACGATGCTGCTCACACCGACGCCATCGCGGCCCACGGCCCGTTCTCCGTGGAGCTGCCCGGTGTGATCCTGGCCGTTCTCGACACGGTCCGGCCCCGTCACCACAGCGGTCGGGTCAGCAAGGATCAGCTCGGCTGGCTCGATGAGCTGGCCGCCGAAGCCGACCGGCCCGTGCTCGTGTTCGGGCACCACAACATCTGGAACCTCTACTCCGACCACCGGAACCCCGACTACTTCGGCATCAATCCCGACGACTCCGAGGCGCTCGTCGACATCGCCGCTCGGCGTGAGTCGATCGCCGGCTATTTCGCCGGGCACACCCACCGCAACCGGGTGCGACGGTTCGAGGAGGCGCGGGACATCCCGTTCGTGGAGATCGCCTGCGTCAAGGACTATCCGGGAGCGTGGGCCGAGTACCGCATCCACGAGAACGGGTTCGTGCAACTCCACCGCCGGATCACGACGCCCGCCGCGCTCGAGTGGACGGAGAAGACCCGAGGGATGTTCCACGGTCTCTACCGTGACTACGCCCTCGGTCCGCTCGACTGGCGCTGCTTCA
>CAZTOV010000201.1:0-3694 GCA_964615175.1 uncultured Burkholderiales bacterium | reverse complement strand
TCGATCACCGGGAAGCCGTTGAGATGGCGCTCGAGGTTGTTGCTCGAGCACCGGGCGGTACGGAGCGCGTCCTCGCGGGCCCGCTCGGCCCGGTCCGCGGCGTCCTGTTCGGCCTGGACCTCGTCGAGGAATTTCTCCTGTGCCAACTCGTAGTCGAGTGAGGCGGCTTCGTCGAGCGCCGGCCCGGCGACCGCGTCGAGGTCGAGGTCCTCGATGTCGATCCGAGCTTCGATCAGGTTGAAGAGGACCAGCGCGATCTCGTAGTCGAGATCCATGTCATCGAGGGCGGGTCCGTCGGGGTCGTCGAAGACGTCGAGGCGGTCGCCGAAGGTTGCCTGACGCGCCTCGAGTTGGCTCTCCATCACCGCTTCGAAGTTGACGGCGCCGGCGACGCTCATCGAGTAACAGGGTGCGAGCCAGTGGACGCGATCGATCCCTTCACGGGTGGCGAACACGAGGTCGACGATCCCGATCTTGTGCAGCAGGACCTCTTCGATCAGCTCCTCGATGAACTCGCGGCGCTGGCGATCGGGGAGCTGGTCGAGTTCGACCCCGGCGGCGGCGAGTGCCTTCTCGACCTCGGGGTCGTCGAGGAGCGTCTCGTCGTCGAAGAGGTCGTCGACGAGGTCCTCCACCCCGATGAACACGTCGCTCTCCTCGGCGATGCCCCGACGCCACCCTTCGCGGAACGGATCCGAGTTGAGGAATGCGGGATCCCAGATCACCTGCTGTACGACACCGTCGGCGGTGATGAACGGGCGGACGGCCTGGACCTCGATCGGGGTGAGGAACAGACGGGTGATGTTCGCGGCCACCGATCCCTCGCGGAACGCCGGCCGGGCCACGACGCGCTTGATCCGTGTGGACGGTCCCTCCGGGGTCTCCAGCGTCTCCGCTCCGGGCGGCGCGGTCTCAGCGTGCAGCGTGTCCTTGGCGCGCCCCTCGGCTCCGGCGAGCGGCTCGCCGTATTCGATGCCGCTCGGTTCGGCGAACCCCTCGTTCGCGAGGAGTCGGGTGGGGTCGGCGTTACGGGTGGCGATCACCTGGGCCACCTCGAAGGCCACCTCCACCGGATCGGCGAACCGCTCCAGCCACTCCTGGGTGTCGAGATCGACGAAGGGGTTCGTGCGGATGGAATCGCGGACCTCGTCGAACGTGCTCGTGATCCGCACCTCGATGCCCCGCTCGAGCCAGGTCACGACCTCGGTGCCGCTGGCGCTCGGATCGGGGACCTCTCCGAGCGGCTCGTCGAGGGTGAGCGTGAAGACGGGTTCGCCGCTGATGGTCTGGGCGACCGGCTGGGTCCGCTCGCGGGCGCTGTCGGCGACACACGATGCCCAGATCGCCTGGATGATCTCCGGGGTGACGAGGGCGTCGGGATTCAGGTCGCCCGACGGCACGGCCCCGGCCAGAGCTTCTTCCGTGACCAGCGCTTCCAGGAGTTCGGGCTCACGGGCGCGGATGAGGTCGGGATCGAAGACCGACACCGTGACCTCACCGACCTTGACCGTGGAATCGAACGGGCGGGCGAGGATCCGGCCGAAGGGGTCGAGGAAGATCCGTGAGAGCGGCACCTCGGCCAGGGGGGCGACGTTGAACTCGGGAGGGATCTCGTCGCCCCTCACCATCTGGTTGAGCTGCAGGATCAGCTCCTCGTCGTCGCGGAGGATGCGGGCGTTGATCGGTCGGGTCACCTGCTCGCGGATCCCGAGGGCGAAGAGGGCGTTGCACTGTTCCGAAAGGAGGAAGCGCTCGGCGGCTTCCCGGGCGGGAACCACGTCGACCTCGTCGGAGTTAAACTCGCCGGCCCGCGCCTGGGGCACCACCAGCTCGAGTTCGTCGGCCACGTCGACCCGTTCCTCGGAGCCGTAGCGATAGATCCCGAAGTAGTCGCCGACGTCCGAGAGATCGGTGAACACCGAGTCGGTGTCGAACGCCGTGTCCTCGTCGATGACGGCGTCGAGATCGAGCTGGTCGATCGGCTCGAGCGTTTCGGGGTCGAAGAGGCCGAACTCGTCGGCGGTGAGCGCGTCACCGGACGGCGTCTCGGCGGGAGGGGTCGCTTCGGCCTGGGTGAGGATGCCGTCGAAGGGGACGATGCCGTCGCCGACCGTGACCACGACGGTCGCGGCGAGCGCGCCGGCGAGGAGCGGCGCGACACTGCGGCGGATGAACCGCATCACGTTGCCTCCCTCCCGTCGTCTTCTCGAGCTCCTCGGAGCCGTGCTCTTCGGGTACTACCCCGAGACCCCGGCGCCGTTCACACGTCCGCGGCGCGGCGGCGCGATGATCGGCGCGGTGCCCGCTCCCGCTGCCGGGATCGGCCATTGTGGCGGAGATCTTGAGAAAGTGCAGGTGAGAGGCCATGTTTCGTGGTCAGGGCACGCGCGGAGCGTGATGGCAGGAGTGGCTGGTGGTGGCAGTGGGGGATGACCGCATGACCGACTCGACGTTCACGACGAGCCCGGAACACGAAGAGTTCCGCTCCGCCGTCCGCCGATTCGCGGAGGACAAGATCGCTCCCCACGCGGCGGAGGCCGACGAGAAGGAGCAGTACCCGTGGCCGTCGTTCGAGGCCTACCGCGACACCGGCTTCGTCGGTGTGCAGTTCCCCGAGGAGTACGGCGGCCAGGGGGGCGATCCGGTGACGAACGCCATCCTCATCGAGGAAGTCGCCCGGGTCTGTGCCTCGTCGTCGCTGTTCGTGATCATCTCGAAGCTCGGGATGATCCCCCTCCTCCAATGGGGGAGCGACGAGCTGAAGCGCAAGTACGTGCCGCGGGTTTCGAGCGGGGAGTTGCAGGCCAGCTATTGCCTCTCCGAGACGGAGGCCGGCTCCGATGTGGCGTCGATGGCCACCCAGGCCGTCCGGGACGGCGACGACTGGGTGCTCAGCGGTCGCAAGATGTGGATCACCAATGCCGGCGTCTCCGACCTGTACACGGTCTTTGCCAAGACCGATCCTGACGGTGGTCACCGGGGGATTTCGTGCTTCGTGGTCGAGGAGGGGTTCGAGGGGTTCTCGGTCGGCAAGCTCGAGCACAAGATGGGCGTGCGAGGTTCGCCCACCGGCGAGATCGTCCTCGACGACGTGCGGGTGCCGGGCGAGAACCTCGTCGGGGAGGAACACCGCGGCTTCTACTACGCCATGGGCACCCTCGACCGGTCCCGGCCCGGGATCGGCGCCCAGGCGGTCGGGATCGCCCAGGGTGCCCTCGACGCGGCGGTGCAGTACGTCACCGAGCGCGAGCAGTTCGGCCACCCCATCGCCGACTTCCAGGGGCTCCAGTTCATGCTCGCCGACATGGCCACCCGCACCGAAGCTGCCCGTCAGATGGTCTACCGGGCCTCGGCCATGTCGGGGCGCGCCGACCCCGACCTCACCAGGTCGGGGGCGATGGCCAAGCTCTTCGCCGCCGACACCGCCATGGCGGTCACCACCGATGCCGTACAGCTCTTCGGCGGCGCCGGCTACACCAAGGAACACCCCGTAGAGCGCATGATGCGCGACGCGAAAATCACCCAGATCTACGAGGGCACGAATCAGATTCAGCGGGTGGTGATCGCCCGTCGTCTCCTGGGCGAACAGCACGTGCGGCGGTAGCCCCCCAGCCACGTCGCCTCGGGCGTGGGAGCGGCGCGTGTGTAGTCTCCGCTCCGTCGACGCGAGAGGCGTCGGGTCACGAGGAGGTCG
>CAZTOV010000200.1:0-3709 GCA_964615175.1 uncultured Burkholderiales bacterium | reverse complement strand
CGAGGGGGCCGCCGCCGGCCGCGGCCACGGCGACCTCGGGCGGACGGCCGCCGTCGCGCTGCACCTGGCGGTCGTCGCCGCGGCCCCAGAGCTGGAGGCAGGCCTCGTGGAGGAAGCCGTACCCGTGGAGGCGACCGCCCGAGAGCTGGCCGCCCTGGGTGTTGAGCGGGAGATCGCCATCCAATGCGATCCGCTCGCCCCCCTCGACGAACGGGCCGCCCTCCCCCTTCTCGCAGAAGCCGAGAGCCTCGAGCCAGGCGAGGGTGATGAACGAGAAGCCGTCGTACAGCTCGGCGACCTCGACGTCGCCCGGGGTGAGGTCGCTGCGGTCCCACATCATCCTGGCCGCATCCCGCAGCGCCATGGTGGTGAGGTCGGAGAACTGGTCCCACGACGGGCGGTCGTGGAGCGCCGTGCCCATGGCCTGCACCCGGACGGGAGGCCGGCGAAGGTCCGGCGCGGTATCGGCCGCGGAGACGATCACCGCGGTGGAGCCGTCGGCGGGGGCATCGCAGTCGTAGAGGCACAGCGGGTCGGAGATCATCCGCACCGAGAGGTAGTCGTCGAGGGTCATGGGGTCGCGGTAGATGGCCTTCGGGTTGAGGGCGGCGTTGCGGCGGGCGTTGAGGGCGATGCCCGCAAGCTGCTCCCGGGTGGTGCCGAACTCGTGGAAGTGCCGCCGGGCCATCATGGCGATCCAGTTGGCGGCCGATGCGGCACCGTAGGGGAGGGTCCACTGCATGAACCCGCCCATGCGGAAGCCGCCTCGACCACCGCCGCCGCCTCCCATCGTCACGGACGCGCGGCCGCTGCCGCCCTGGGCGGTGGCTTCCCACACGGTGCGGAAGCACAGCACGTGCCGGGCCATGCCGGTGGCGACCGCCATGCACGCATTGGCCACCGACCCGAGCTGGCCGGGCGACTCCAACCCGCCCGAGTACCAGTTGAGGTCGAGGCGGAGGGCTTCGTGGATCTCGGTGACGCCCACCCCCGAGAACCCGGGGGGCGTGTCCATGGCACCCGGGTAGGTGGCGACCCCGTCGATGTCGTCGCGGGTGAGTCCGGCGTCGTCGATGGCGGAGAGCGCGGCGTCGACGGTGAGGTCGAGCGGGTCGCGATCGATCCGTCGTCCGACCTCCGACTGGCCGACGCCGCTGATGACGGCCCGCCGCTCGCCCACCTCAACCATCGGCGCCGTCACCCGTCGGCTCGAAGAGCGGCAGCCACACGTCCTCGCGCTCCTCGAAAGCCACCCGCACCGGCATCCCCACCTCGACCTCGTCGGGTTCGATCCCCACGAGGTTGGTGGTCAGCCGCAGGCCGACCTGTTCGGGCAGCTCGACGATCGCCACCACGTAGGGGGGATCGAAGCCGGGGATCCACGGATGGTGGTTGACCGTGTAGGTGTGCACCACGGCGTCGCCCGACGCGGCCGCCACCTCGAGGTCCTTCGAGAGATCGACCGGACAGATCGGCGCCGGCGGGTGGATCCAGTGGCCACAGCTCGTGCAGCGGAGGAAGCGCAGCTCGCCGTACTCGCCCCCCTGCCAGAAGTGCTCGTTCTCCGGCGTGACCTTGGGCAGCACCCGGAAGGGTCGATCGTCGTCCTCGGCCACGGTCAGTCGTCGGTCTCGGGCTCGGGCGCGTCCTCGAAGCCCTCGCGGGCGTGGGTGAACGCCTCGACCGCGGGCAGGATGCCGAAGCCGGGGAGAGTGAGGAGGATGGAGCCCGCGACCTCCTCCCAGGTGGCGCCGACCTCGCGGGCGAGCATGGCGTGGCGGCGGATGCCGGCCGGGTGCCGCAGGATCACGGTGCACACGAGCCGGATCAGCTCGTGGGTCTTGCGGTCTGGCGCCGGCAGCGAGTCGATGCGCGACAGCCAGGCATTCTGGGCGTCGTGAAGGGCGGGGAACACCTCGTGGAGCTTGGCCTCGAACGGGAACGTGAACTCCTCGGCGTTACCGTGCTCCTCGCTCATGAGCCCACCGCCGCCGGCTCGAATACCGGCACCGTGAACTCCTCGGTCCGCTCCTCGAAAGTGACCCGGAGGGGCATGCCGATGGAGAGGTCGTCGAAGTCGCAGTTCACGACGATCGTCATCATCCGCGGCCCCTCTTCGAGGTCGACCACGGCTGCGGTGTACGGCACCCGGTCTCCCCAGGGAGGCAGGTCGTTGCGGTGGACGACCGACCACGTGTAGAGGGTGGCCTTCCCGCTGGCCTCCTCCCACTCGACGTCGTCGCTCCAGCACTTCGGGCAGAACGGCCGCGGGTAGTAGTGGGCCTCGCCGCACGACGCGCAGCGCTTGATCAGGAATCTGCCCTCACGGCAGGCGTCCCACCAGGGCTGGGTCTCGTCGTCGGGAGTCGGGAGGTCGAAACGCGGCGCGGCCATCGGCCGGGATCGTATCGCCCCGCCACCGGTACGCTCCCAAGTCCATGCCCAGCCCCATGCCTCTCCGGCAGGTCCCGCCCGAACTGCGCGATCGCTATCTGGCCGAGGGCCTGTGGTCCGACGCCACGCTCGGCTCGCTCCTCGACGACCACCTGCGGCGTTCCGCCGGGGAGACGTTCCGGATCTGGTCCGACACCCGACCCTTCGAGGGCACGCTGGGCGAGGTGCACGACACGGCCCGCCGCGTCGCCGGCGGTCTCCGCTCGCGCGGCATCGGCCCCGGCGACGTCGTCGCCTTCCAACTCCCCAACTGGATGGAGGCGGCCGCCGTCTTCTGGGGGACGGCGTTCGCCGGCGCCACCCTGGTGCCGATCGTCCACTTCTACGGCGCCAAGGAGGTCGGCTACATCCTCCGCCGCTCGGGTGTGAAGGCACTGGTGACCGCGGACGGGTTCGGCTACCAGGACTTTCTCGCCAACCTCGACACCGTCGGCGACCTCCCCGACCTCGACCACGTCGTCGTGGTGGGTGACGACTCCGGCCGCCACGAGCCCTTCGAGGCCCTGCTCGACGACGAGCCCATCGGAGGACCCGCGCCCGTGTCACCCGACGACCCGGCGATCGTCGCCTACACGTCGGGGACCACCTCCGACCCGAAGGGCGTGATCCACACCCATCGTTCGGCCGCTTCGGAGGTCCGCACCCTCGCCGACCTCCGCGGATCGGGCGACCACCCGATGCTGGTGGGGGCGCCGGTGGGGCACGCCATCGGCATGCTCTCGGGGCTCCTGCTCCCGCTCGACCGGGGCCACCCTCTGCACCTCATCGACGCCTGGGATCCGACCAAGGTGCTCGCAGCCATGGCCGAAAAAGGGCTCAACGGCGGGAGCGGCGCCACGTTCTTCCTGCTGTCGCTGCTCGACCATCCCGACTGCGGGCCCGAGCACAGGAAGCTCATGGAGAAAGTGGGCCTCGGCGGGTCGCCGGTCCCCGCGGCGGTGGCCGACCGCGCGGAGGCCGAGGGCATCTCGATCGTGCGCTCCTACGGCTCGACCGAGCACCCGTCGGTGACCGGCTCACGCCACGCGGACCCACCCGAGCAGCGCAAATACAGCGACGGGGTAGCGATGCCCGGCGTCGAGATCCGCCTCGTCGATGTCGAGGACGAGACCCGTGAGGTCGGGCCGGGCGAGCCCGGCCACATCCTCACGCGCGGGCCCGAGCTGTTCGCCGGCTACACCGACCCCGAGCTGTCCGCGGCCGCGTTCACGCCCGACGGCTGGTACCGGACCCGCGACGTGGGGGTCCTCGACGA
>CAZTOV010000199.1:0-3716 GCA_964615175.1 uncultured Burkholderiales bacterium | reverse complement strand
ACGCATGTTCGAATCCGGCGACCACGCCTGGCTGCTCATCTCGGCCGCGCTGGTCATGTTCATGACGCCGGGGCTGGCGTTGTTCTACGGCGGGATGGTCCGTTCGAAGAACATCCTCGGGATGCTCATGATGAACTTCTTCTCGCTGGGCCTCACCAGTCTCCTCTGGGCGGTACTCGTGTACTCGCTGGCGTTCGGAGGGACCGGAGCGTTCATCGGGAACTTCGACTTCGCGTGGCTCCGCGGCCTCACCGACGAAGCCGGGAACTCCACCATGCTCGATATGGCGTTCCAGATGACCTTCGCCGTCATCACGGTGGCTCTGATCACCGGTGCCGTCGCCGACCGGATCAAGTTCTCGGCGTGGGCGTGGTTCATGGGGCTGTGGGTCATCCTCGTGTACGGCCCCGTGGCTCGATGGATCTGGCAGGACGGTGCATGGCTCGCCGACCGCGGCGGGCTCGACTTCGCCGGGGGCGCGGTGGTGCACATCAACGCCGGTGTCGCCGCCCTCGCGGCGGTGATCGTCCTGGGCAGGCGCAAGGGGTGGCCGCAGGCGCAGATGCCGCCGCACAGCCTCCCGCTCACGCTCATCGGCGCCGGGATCCTGTGGTTCGGCTGGTTCGGCTTCAACGCCGGCTCGGCCTACGCGGCGGACGGTCTCGCCGTGCAGGCATGGACGAACACACACCTTGCCGCCGCGACGGCCATGCTCAGCTGGTTGGTCGCCGAGCGCATCAAGACCGGGAACGCCACGACGTTGGGCGCCGCATCCGGCCTGGTCGCAGGACTCGTCGCGATCACGCCGTGCGCGGGATACGTCAGCGGTATGGCCCCGATCGTCATCGGCGGTGTCGCCGGCGTGCTCTGCTTCCTCGCCATCAGCTTGAAGTTCCGGTTCGGCTACGACGACTCGCTCGACGTCGTCGGCATTCACGGCGTCGGTGGGCTCGTGGGAGCGCTGATGCTCGGCCTGCTCGCCGACGAGGCGCTCGCGGAGGGAGCTGCCGGCTTCGGCTGGTTCCTCGGCGGCGGCGCCGACCTGTTCATCGAGCAGATCATCGCTTCGGGTGCTGTCATGGTGTACTCGTTCGTGGTGACGATCGTGATCCTCTTGGTGCTGAGGGCCGTGTTGCCCAAGGGCCTCCGGGTCACCGACGAGGAAGAAGACGAAGGTCTCGATCTGAGTCAGCACGCCGAGAGCGCATACTCGTTCGGTGAGCTGGGCTCGATGGCCCGCGAGTAGGAGGACGCCGATGAAGCTGATCACGGCAATCATCAAGCCGCACAAGCTCGACGACGTGAAGGCGGCCCTCGGGGAGGTGGGGGTGGCCGGGATGACCGTGTCGGAAGCCCGAGGCTTCGGGCGCCAGCGCGGTCACACCGAGACCTACCGTGGCGCCGAGTACACGGTCGATTTCGTGCCCAAGGTGCGCGTGGAGATCGTCGTCGACGACGGCGACGCCACCCAGGTCACCGAGGCGATCGTCAACGCCGCCCGCAGCGACAAGATCGGTGACGGCAAGGTCTGGGTGACCTCGGTCGACACCATCACGCGGATCCGCACCGGAGAGGTCGGGGCTGACGCGCTCTGATCTCGCCGCCGCCCTCCGAGAGGAGCGGGCCCGCCTGGTCGCCGACACGGCGCTGGGCGGGCCCGCCTTTTCCGCTGCCTACGGCGGGCTGCTCGACGACACCTTGAGTCGCCTCTTCGCCGAGACCCCCGACGGCTCCGCCGCGCTGCTGGCGCTCGGGTCATATGCACGGGGCGAGCTGTGCCCGGGGAGTGACATCGATCTCCTGCTCCTCCACGGCGGGGGCGAGCACGTGAAGGAGGTCGCGGATGCCCTCTGGTACCCGCTGTGGGATGCCGGGCTGATCGTCGGGCACGCCACCCGTACCGTGAAGGAGGCCGTCGGCGTCGCCGACGACGACCTTCAGGCCCTCACGTCGATGCTCGACGTGCGCCACCTCGCCGGTGACGAGGTGTTGACCGCCGACCTCGTCGACCGCATCCGTCAGCTCGCCCGGAAGCGCAGCGGCCGACTGGTGGAGATGCTGGCCGCCGGATCCGAGGAGCGGCGCGACGTGCTCATCGCCGACCTCCTGGAGCCGAACCTCAAGGAGGGCGGGGGCGGTCTGCGTGACATCCAAGCCCTCGGTTGGGTCGGATGGACGTTGGGTGAGCCGGGAGGTGTCGACGCGCTCCGCGCGCACGGGTACCTGCACCCCAGCGACCCCGAACGGCTCGGTCGTGCCCGCGATCTGCTGTTGAGCGTTCGGATCGCGCTCCACCGCGTCACGGGGGGGCGCAGCGACGATCTCCGGCTCCAGGAGCAGGACGCGGTGGCAGCATGGGTCGGCCGGGGCGACGCCGACGACCTCGCCCGACAGATCGCCGCGGCCGGCCGGACGGTGGCGTGGATCGCCGGCGACGTGTGGACCCGGCTGCGTTCGACCCGGCGAGGCCCGCTCGGACGCATCGTCCGGCGCGACAAGGAGCTGGAGCCGGGCGTCATCCTGCGCGACGGGAGGGTGACCCTGGCGGCAGCGACCGCCCTCGACACCCGGGTCGCATTGCGCCTCGGCCTCGCCGCCGCTCGGGAGGGTGCCCCGATCGAGCGTTCGGCGTTGGCCCGCCTGGCCGAATCCCCCGCCGCCACCGGCGTCTCCGATCTCGAGTGGGACGCCGAGCTGCGAGATGACCTGCTCGCGCTCCTCCGCACCGGACGCCGCGCCATCCCGGTAATCGAGTCGCTCGAACAGGCGGGCCTGTGGGTGGCCTTGATGCCGGAATGGGGACACGTGCGGTCGCTGCCCCAACGCAACGCCTACCACCGGTTCACGGTCGACCGACACCTGCTCGAGGCGGTGGCCGAGTGCGTGGCGCTCCTCGACGAAGGCGACGGCGACGGCGACGGCGAGCTGCATCCCGTCGACGCCGACGTCTCGTACCGGCTCGACCGCTCGGAACTGCTCCCGCTGGTGGCGTTGCTTCACGATGTGGGCAAGGGGATGCCCGGCGACCACTCCGAGGTCGGTGCGGCCACCTCGGTGTCGGTGTGTCGCCGGATCGGCCTCGACGACGAGGCGACCGGTCGCATCGAGCGGGTCGTCCGTCACCACCTGCTCCTCGCGGACGCCGCGACGCGCCGCGACCTCTCGGAGGAGGCGACCGTGGCGCACGTCGCCCGGCTCGTGGGCGACGTCGAGACGCTGGAGCTGCTCTACCTGCTCACCATCGGTGATTCGCGCGCCACGGGTCCGGCGGCGTGGGGCCCGGTGAAGGCGGCGCTGGTGCGCGAGCTGTTCATCAAGGCACACAACCTGCTCGACCGCGGTGACATCGGCGGCGGCGCCGGCCAGGAGCGGCGGGCCGAGCTGGCCGATCTGATCGGCGAGGACGCCGCCGACCGGTTCCTCGACGCCATGCCTCCTGCGTACGTGGGGCCGTACAGCGCCGAACAGATGGCGCGGCACCGCGAGCTGCTCGACGCGGGCGAGGTGGCCGCGGAGTGGACTCCGGGACTCGAGGGCCGACCGGTGTGCACGCTGGTGGCGCCGGACCGTTCCGGCCTGCTCTCGGCGGTGGCGGGGGTGATGTCGATGCACGGTCTGTCGGTGCAGGAGCTGGCCGCGCACACGCGGGCCGACGGGATGGCCCTCGAGGTGATCCGGGTCTACGACGGGTACGGCCGTCTCGCCAAGGAAGGTGG
>CAZTOV010000198.1:0-3735 GCA_964615175.1 uncultured Burkholderiales bacterium | reverse complement strand
GCGATGACGTCGAACTCCCCGGCCGGCCGGTGGTTCTCGAGCGAGAACAGCGGGACCTGCCGGGCCCGCATCTGCTCTTCCATGTCGACCCAGGGCGCATAGGCCCGCTCGGCGACGGCGTCGTCGCGCTCGTTGAGGATCTCGCAGAGGATCTGGAGCCCCTGGTTGGGCAGCCCGATCTCGTAGCTGTCGGGGTACATGAGCAGCCACCGGACCTGCCCGGGCCGGTGCTCGGGGCGCTGCATACCCCGCTCCATCCCGATGTACCGCGCCGGCTTCTGAACCTGGGGCAGGAACGCTTCGATGTGTTCCCAGAGGCTTTGTGTCATCGTGCGTCCGTCCGCTCATCTGCGTCGGTGCTCACGACTACCGAGTGTGCGTATCCAGCGCCTGCGCTTCGCGCCGCCGCCCACGCACACCGTCGCTGGTCACCGACAGACTCGCTCACCCTGGCATGTGTGCGTGTTCGGCGGGAAGCTCCGGCTGCTGGACTACGCACACCCATCACGTGTACCTCCGCATGCCGATGTTGACGACGAGGCCGATGGCGGCGAAGGCGGCGAGCATCGACGACCCACCGTAACTGAGGAACGGGAGGGGGATGCCCGTGATGGGCATGATCCCCATGGACATCCCCACGTTCTGGAAGACCGAGAACGTGATCATGGCCAATGCTCCGACGGCGGCGAGGGTGCCGAAGGGGTCCTTGGCGAGCTGCGCGATCCGCCAGATGCGCCACGCGACCACGCCGTAGAGGGCGAGCACCGTCGCGCCCCCGACGAAGCCCAACTCCTCGCCCACGGCGGTGAAGATGAAGTCGGTGTGCTGTTCGGGAACGAACGAAAGGCTGGTCTGGCTCCCCTCGAACAGCCCGCGTCCGAGGAAGCCGCCGGCGCCGATGGCGATCTTCGACTGCTCGAGGTTGTAGCGGGACTCCTGGAGGTCGGCAGACTGGTCGACGAAGCTCGTCAGCCGCTCGACCTGGTACTCCTCGAGCGCTCCCACCGACAACACACCGACGATCGACGTGACGCCGAAGAGCAACAAGATGCCGAGGTGCCGGGGCTTGGCCCCGGCCACCGCCACCATGGCGATGAGCGTCACCACGATCACGAGGGCGGTCCCGAGATCCGGCTGGAGCAGGATCAGGCCCAGGGGCACGGCTGCGATCCCGAGCGACTGCGCCAATCGCCAGGCGTCGAGATCACCCCGGTACTGGTAACAGAACGAGGCGATGGCGAGGATCACCACGATCTTGGTCAACTCCGAGGGCTGGAACTGGAGGAACCCCAAGTCGAACCGGGCCTGGGACCCACGGGTCGTGGTGCCCAGTGGCGTGAGCACGAGAAACAGCACGGCGACGGCACCCGCGTAGATCGTGGGCGACAGGTCGCGGAGGACCCGGTAGTCGACGTACATCATCACCAGCATCATCCCGAGACCCAGGATCAGGAAGCTCGCCTGGCGGACGAGGAAGAAGTCGTCGGGTTGACCCTGGAGGGCGAGGCGGTGCTGGGTCGACGAGTACACCATCACGAGGCCCACGATCGCCAGCAGGATCGAGGTGCCCACGAGGATCCAGTCGGCGTGAACGAAGGGTGTGGTGCTGCGGCGATCGCCGCCGCGCATGAGAACGGTCATTCCCCGACCACCCCCTCCGGTTCCCGCGGCGCCACGGCAGTCGACGGCGTCACCGGCTCGCTGCCGTCGGCCTCGGTCTCGGTCGTGGTGGGTGTCGGGGCGATCAGCGTCCCGACGGGCGGGAGGTCGTCGTTCGACTCGGTCGCGTTGATGGCATCGATGACCCGCCGCACAATCGGGGCCGCGATCGCCGACCCAAAGCCGCCCTCCTCGACCACCGCCACCACCGCGTAGCGGGGTGCGTCGGCCGGCACCAGCCCGACGAACAGCGACAGGTCCTCGCTCCCGCGGATCTCGCCGGTTCCGGTCTTTCCTGCCACCGCCGGCCCCGAATAGCCCGCGAACGCGGCATGCGCCGTGCCCTCTTCGTTCGCGGTCACGCCGCGGAGACCGGTGAGCATGGTGCTCCGGGCATCCGGGCTAATTGGCACTTCACGGACAGCCTGTGAGTCGACCTCGCGCACCACGGAGCCGAATCGGTCGATGATCCGGGCGCCGATGTGAGGGCGCCAGACCGTCCCGCCGTTGGCGAGGGCGCTGTACGCGGTCGCGAGCTGCAGGGGTGTGACGAGCAGATCGCCCTGTCCGATCGAGAGGTTGATCGTGTCTCCCGTGAACCAGCGACCTTCGGGGAAGGCCTCGGCGTTGGCGGCGTTGACCCGGCGCTTCCAATCCTCGTCGGGCACCCGGCCCTCCTGCTCGAAGGGCAGCTCGACCCCCGTCGGCTCCCCGAAGCCGAAGAGCCGGGCGGTTTCCTGGATCGCTTCGTCCTCCCCTCGAGGAAGGTCGTCGATCCGTTTTGCGACCGTGTAGAAGAAGACGTCACTCGAGACCGTCAGCGCCCGGCTCAGCCCGAGCGTGCCGTAGGACCGTCCGCCGGCGTTTCGGAAGATCCGGTCGCCGATCTCGACCGATCCTCGGTCCTCGATGGTCGTTCCCAGGTCGATCGTGTCCGCACGGAGCCCGGCGAGAGCGGTGATGATCTTGAACGTCGAAGCCGCCGGGTAGAGGCCCTGGATGGCGCGGTTGTTGAGGGGGAGGTTGTTCTCGGGATCGTTCAGCTCCTCCCAGAGGTCGTTGGTGATGCCGTGGATGAAGTTGCTGGGATCGAAGGTGGGGTACGACGCCATGGTGACGATCGAGCCGTCGGTGACGTCCATGGCGACGACGGCTCCGCCGGTGGCAGGCGTGCCGTTCTCCCGGGCCAGCTCGATGTAGTCCTGGAGCGCGTTCTCGGCGGCCCGTTGGACATCGAGATCGACCCCCAACTGCACATCGTGGCCCTGCTGGGGCTCGCGGACACCCAGCGGCCGGATGACGTCGCCCGTTCGATCGACCTCGAAGAACTCCACGCCGGGCGTCCCCCGCAGGTCGGTCTCGTACGCCCGCTCGACACCGACCTTGCCGATCTCGCTGCCGAGGCGGTAGCCCTCGTCGCGGCGGTCCTCCAATTCCTGGTCGTTGATCTCGCCGACGTACCCGAGCACGTGTGAGGCGGTCACGTTGTGCGGATACACGCGCACGGCTGTCTGGGTCGCCTCGACGCCCGGCAGCTCGTCCTCGCGCTCCCGGATGGCCACCAGGGTCGACTCGGGGACCTCGGTGGCCACGGGGATGGGCCGGAAGTCGGCATAGCGGAAGTCTTCGAGCCGATCGTTCAGCTCCTCGACCGGGATGCGGAGGATGTCCGAGAGGTTGGCAATCACCGCCTCCCGTTCTCCCCGCTCCTCTCCCACGAGCGACCGGCTCACCGCCACCACGTTCGCCGTGCGGTTGTCGACCAGGATTCGGCCGCGCCGGTCGAGGATCCGCCCTCGGGGCGCCTCCTCGGGAACGGTGCGGACCCGGTTGCCCTCGGCAGCGGCCGCGTACTCCTGTTCGTTGATGACCTGGAGGAACCACAGGCGGGCGAACAGCGCCGCGAACAACGAAACCACGACCACGCCGACCACCAGGATGCGGAGGCGGATCCCGTCACTCATATTCCCCGCTCCTGGCTGCTCCGCAGCCGGGGCGCTCGGCCCCCGCTCGGCTTCGCCTCACTCATATTCCCCGCTCCTGGCTGCTCCGCAGCCGGGGCGCTCGGCCCCCGCT
>CAZTOV010000197.1:0-3752 GCA_964615175.1 uncultured Burkholderiales bacterium | reverse complement strand
CGTACGGGTGTCTGCTCCATCACTCGCTCCTCACGTCACGCTTCAGGCGCCGGCATCCAGCATCGCGGGCCGCCGCTCGGGAATCTGACGGGCCTGCTCGTAGGTCTGGGCCGCCCGCAGCACCAGGGCGTCGGCGTACTTGGCGCCCACGATCTGGAGCCCGATGGGGAGGCCCGCCTCGGTGAAGCCGCACGGCACCGACGCCGCCGGCTGCTGGGTCAGGTTGAACGGATAGGAGAACGGCGTCCACGACGGCCACCGCGGTTCGGGCCAGCCGTCGGGCACGTCCCGGCCCGCCTCGAACGCCGGGATCGGGAGGGTCGGCGTGAGGAGGAGGTCGTACTCGTCGTGGAATCGGTTCATGGCGATGGCCAGCTCGGCGCGCTGGCGCGCGGCTTCGAGGTAGTCCAGGGCCGAATACCTCGCGCCGTCCTCGGTGATGCGCTGCAGCCCCGGGTCCATGAGGGCCCGCTGCTCGTCGGTGTACCCGCGCACGACCGCCGCCGCACCCGAGTTCCACAACACCGCGAACACGTCGACGGGGTCCTCGATGCCGAGCGCCACCGGCTCGATCTCGGCGCCCAACTCCTCGAAGACGCCGACGGCGATGTCGACCGCCTCGCGCACCTCCGGATCGAGCTTGCCCCCGGCGAAGCCCATGTCGACGCTGAACCCCACCCGGAGGCCGGCGACGCCGCCGTCCAGATCGGTCACGTAATCGACGCCGTCATCCGGCAGCGCCGTCCAGTCGCGAGAGTCGGGTTCTGAGAGCACGTTGAGCATGAGGGCAAGGTCCTCCACCGTCCGGGCGATGGGCCCGGCGTGGGCGAGGGTGCCGTAGGGGCTGGCCGGCCACACCGGGATGCGCCCGTAGGTGGGCTTGATGCCCGGATGGCCGCAGAAGCCCGCCGGGATGCGGATCGACCCGCCGCCGTCGGTACCGAGCGCGAGGGCGCCCATGCCGAGCACCACCGCCGCCGAGCTGCCGCCGCTCGATCCACCGGCCGTCTTGGTGGGATCCCACGGGTTGCGGGTGACTCCGTAGGGAGGGGCGTCGGTGACCCCCTTCCACCCCAGCTCGGGCGTGGTGGTCTTGCCGAGCAGCACCGCGCCGTTGCGCCTCAGCGCACTGACCACGGGGGCGTCGGTCTCCCACGGCTGATCGGGATCGACCACCTTCGAGCCCTTGAGGGTGGGCCAGCCTCGGGTGAGGAACACGTCCTTCACCCCGGTGGGGACGCCGTCGATGAGCCCGATCGGCTCGCCCGCCCGCCACCGCTCTTCCGAGGCGCGGGCGGCATCGACGGCCCGGTCGCGGTCGACGAGGCAGAAGGCGTTGACGGCGTCGTCGTGGGCGTCGATCTGGGCGAGGGCGGCCTCGGTCGCGTCGACCGGGGAGAGGGCACCGGATCGGTATCCCTCGACCAGGTCGGTGGCGGAGAGAAAAGCCAGGTCGCGGTTCATGGGCGCTCGTCTCCTTGGACCACGTTCATGAGGGACACACCCGTCGTCCATCGCTCGAAGTTCTCGGCGAACTGATGGCCGAGCGCCTCGACCCAGCCCTCGTAGTCGCCCGACATGTGCGGCGAGACGATCACGTTGTCGAAGTCCCAGAGCGGGTGATCCTCGGGCAGAGGCTCCTCCTCGAACACATCGAGGGCCGCGCCCGCGATCGCCCCCGAGCGCAGCGCCTCGACGAGGGCCGATTCGTCGACCACCGGGCCGCGACCGATGTTCATGAAGACCGCGTGCTCGGGCATGGCCTTCAGCTCCTGGGCCCCGATCATGCGCCGGGTCTGCTCGGTGAGCGGCGTCGCGACCACCACGTAGTCGGCGGTGGGCAGGACGTCGAGCAGTTCGTCGGACGGCGCCACCCGACCGAAGTCGGGATCGTCGGTCCGCTCAGACCGGGCCACCCCGTCGACACGCATGCCGGCGGCCGTGGCGAGGCGGGCGATCTCCCGCCCGATCGAGCCCGCGCCCACGACGAGCAGGCGACGGCCGTCGAGGAGCTGCGAATTGCGGTGCCGCCACTCGTGGCGCCGCTGCAGGTCGAGCGTGGTCAGGACGTCCTTGGCGAAGACCAGCATCATGCCCAGGACCCACTCGGCGATGCCGCGATCGAAGATGCCCTGGGCATTGGTCACGGTCACGTCGCTGTCGGTGACGTCGTCGGTCATCACTGCGTCGACGCCGGCGCTGGCGGCGTGGATCCAACGCAACCTCGCCAGCCGGGCGAACTCGTCCTCCACCAAGGTGGTACGGAAGTCGTAGACGAGCAGCACATCCACGTCACCGGCGAGCGCACGCAGCTCGTCGTGGTCGCGCGCGAGACGGAGGTCGGCGACGTCGGCCACCCCGTCGAGCCCCGGCGGGAGGTCCTTGCCGGGAGTGACGATTACCCCGACGACCGGCTGGTCCGAACGCCCTGTGGGGCTGATGCCGTCCTCCCTCGCGCCGCGGCCGTATCCTGGAGATTGTCGACAATCATACGACGCCTCGGGGAAGCCGGCCCATGGCCCAGCGACTGCACCTCGACCCGGTGGAACGGCGGGCCACCGCCGACATCATCGCCGACCTCATTCGCGAGCGGATCATGGACGGCTCGTTCGCGCCCGGCGAGCAGCTCGGCGAGGCACAGTTGGCCGAACAGCTCGACGTGAGCCGGGGCCCGGTCCGCGAGGCGCTCCAGCGGCTCATCCAGGAAGGGCTCCTCGACAGCCGGCCCCACCGGGGCGTCTTCGTCGTCGACTTGGGGGCCGACGACGTCACCGATGTCTACCGGGCGCGCCTGGCGGTCGAGCGTGAGGCGATCCGGGTGGTGTGCGAGACACGGGACCCCGAGGAAATCGAGCGCCTCGACACCCTCGTCCAGCGGATGGTCAAGGCAGCCGAGAGCGGTCGCTGGGCGCGGCTCGCCGAGCTGGACCGCGAGTTCCACCAGGCGGTCGTCGACGCTGCGGGGAGCCGCCGGCTCAGCCGCATGTTCCGCACCCTGATCACCGAGACCCGGCTGTGTCTCGCCGGCCTCCGGCCCGCCTATCCGCGCCGCGCCGACCTCGTCGACGAGCACGCATCGCTGCTCGAGACCCTGCGCCGGGGCGACGCCGACGACGCCCTGAGCCAGATCGACGAACACCTCGGCGCCGCCGTCCGATCACTCCTCGACCCACCCGGCGACTGACCCCACCCCCGGGTGTGTGAGCATTTGGTGGGGTCATGACCCCACCAAATGCTCACACACCCTCCCGGTCACGGGGCGTCGTCGGGGGTGAGGTAGACGTCGCCGCCGTGGGCGGTGAACTCCTCCGCCTTCTCCTGCATCCCCAGCTCGATGGCGATCTCCTCGCCCACCCCGTGCTCGGCCGCGTAGTCGCGGACGTCCTGGCTGATACGCATCGAGCAGAACTTGGGCCCGCACATCGAGCAGAAGTGGGCCGTCTTCGCCGGCTCGGCCGGGAGCGTCTCGTCGTGATACGAGCGGGCGGTCTCGGGGTCGAGGCTCAGCTCGAACTGGTCCTCCCAGCGGAACTCGAACCGCGCCTTCGACAGCGCGTCGTCCCACGCCTGCGCCTGGGGATGCCCCTTGGCGAGGTCGGCGGCATGGGCGGCGATCTTGTAGGCGATCACCCCCTCCTTGACGTCGTCGCGATCGGGAAGGCCCAGGTGCTCCTTGGGGGTGACGTAGCAGAGCATGGCGGTGCCGTACATGCCGATCATCGCCGCCCCGATGGCCGACGTGATGTGGTCGT
>CAZTOV010000196.1:0-3767 GCA_964615175.1 uncultured Burkholderiales bacterium | reverse complement strand
CGTCGGGCCAGCGCGACAGGCACGTCCCCCGGAAGAACGCCCGGGTCGTGGGCGGAGGATCGTCGATCGCGGCGCGCACGTCGTCCTCGTCGAGGATCCGCTCCACCCGGCCACCGCGCACCAGGCGCTCGTAGAGCGACTTGTCGGGCCGGACGTCGTGGTACTGGAGGTCCATGAGGGCGATGCGGGGATCGTCGAACTCGACCCCCTGCTTCTCGGCGTAGGCCTCGAGCAGCGACAGCTTGGTGACCCAGTCGAGCACCCCGTCCATCGACCGCGGGTCGGCTTCGAGCCCGGTGAGGGCCTCCTCCCAGCGTCGCAGCACCAGCGCCCCCACCTCGTCGCCGCCGATCGACTCGAAGCCGCTCTCGTCGGCGTACTTCTCGGCCAACCGGAAGTACTCCCACTGGATCTCGAGGGCGGTCACGGTCGAGCCGTCGGCCATCTCGATCGTCGCCCGCAACGACGGGTCGTGCGACACCTGTCGGATGGCGGCCACCGGAGAGTGCAGCGAGTAGTCCTTGTCGATGAAGCCGTCCTCGATCATCGACAGCACCAGCGACGTCGCCCCCACCTTGAGGAACGTCGACACCTCGCACAGGTTGGCGTCGCCGACGATCACGTGGAGGCGGCGGTACTTCTGCGCGTCGGCGTGGGGCTCGTCACGCGTATTGACGATGGGCCGCTTCAGGGTGGTCTCGAGACCGACCTCCTCCTCGAAGAAGTCGGCCCGCTGGCTGATCTGGAACGGCACGGCGTCGGCACCGTGCTCGGCCCCCACCTTTCCGGCTCCCACCACGATCTGGCGGGTCACGAACCACGGCAGCAGGTGCTGCACCAGCTCTCCGAACGGGACCTCGCGGTCGAGCAGGTAGTTCTCGTGGCATCCGTAGGAGTTGCCCTTGCCGTCGGAGTTGTTCTTGTAGACGACCACCGACTGTTCGGGGTCGAGGAGCCGGGGCGCGGACGCCATCGACTGGGCGAGGATCCGCTCGCCCGCCTTGTCGAAGAGCGTGCACTGGAGCGGGTCCGAGCACTCGGGAGTCGACAGCTCGGGATGGGCATGGTCGACGTAGTAGCGGGCCCCGTTGGTGAGCACCGCGTTCACTAGGTGCGTCTCGACCTCGGGGGCCATGGCGTCGTCGCCGGGGTAGCCGCGCGCGTCGCGGCCCGGCGACTCGTCCTCGAAGTCCCACCCGATCCGCTTGTCGTCGACGTACGCGTTGATCAACACCGACGAAGCGAGGACGGGATTGGGCTCAGCACCCCGGAGGACGATGCCGTACTCGGTCTCGATACCGCAGACCTTGGGAATCGCCATCGCCCCACAGCGTACTGCTGCGCCGCGGGTGTTCGGTCAGGCGCCCAGGCGGGTGTTCTGTCCGCAGCCGAAGGCGAAGGACAGAACTAGAGGTACTGCCCGGTGGTGACGGTGTCGATCGAGCGACCGCCGCGCGCCTCGTCGCGGCCCTCCGAGATAAGGGTGCGCACGTAGGTGATCCGCTCACCCTTCTTCCCGGAGATCTTGGCCCAGTCGTCGGGGTTGGTGGTGTTCGGGAGGTCCTCGTGTTCTCGGAATTCCCGGTGCACGGCCTCGACGAGGTCGTCGCGGCCGATCCCCCGGGTGCCCCCGGCGATCTGGCGCTTGATGGCGCTCTTCTTCGACCGCCGCACGATGTTCTCGATCATCGCCCCGGAGGAGAAGTCCTTGAAGTAGAGGATCTCCTTGTCGCCGTTCTGATACGTGACCTCGAGGAAACGGTTGTCGTCCTCGATGGAGTACATGACATCGACGGCGGCGTCGATCATCGCCCGGGTGGCGGCGGCGGCGCCGTCAGCGAGCTTCAGCTCGTCCTCCGAGATGGGCAGGTCGTCGGTGAGGTAGCGGGAGAAGATCTGCTTCGCGGACTCCTCGTCGGGCCGCTCGATCTTGATCTTCACGTCGAGCCGTCCCGGCCGCAGGATCGCCGGGTCGATGAGGTCTTCCCGGTTCGACGCACCGATCACGATCACGTTCTTGAGGCTCTCGACGCCGTCGATCTCGGCGAGGAGCTGCGGGACGATCGTCGATTCGATGTCAGAGCTGATGCCGCTCCCGCGGGTGCGGAACAGCGAGTCCATCTCGTCGAAGAACACGATGACCGGGTTGCCTTCCTCGCTCTTCTCCCGGGCCCGTTGGAAGATGAGCCGAATCTGACGCTCGGTCTCCCCCACATACTTGTTGAGCAGCTCGGGGCCCTTGATGTTGAGGAAGTACGAGCGGGCGCTGGTGTCGCCGGTCTTCTCGGCCACCCGCTTGGCCAGCGAGTTGGCCACCGCCTTGGCGATGAGCGTCTTCCCGCACCCGGGTGGCCCGTAGAGCAGGATGCCCTTGGGTGGCTGGAGGCGGTGCTCTTCGAAGAGGTCACTGTGGAGGTACGGCAGCTCGATGGCGTCCTGGATCAGCTCGATCTGCTCGTCGAGCCCGCCCACGTCTTCGTAGGTGATGTCGGGCACCTCTTCGAGCACGAGTTCTTCGACCTCGGGCCGGGGCAGCCGCTCGACGATCAGGCCGGAGCGCACGTCCATCAGCAGGTGGTCGCCGGCTCGCAGCTTGGTGCCCACGAGCCCCTCGGACAGCTCGGCGACCCGTTCCTCGTCGGCCCGCCCGACGATGAGGACGCGCGTCCGGTCCTCCATGACCTCCTTGAGCGTCACGACCTCGCCCGAAACCTCGCTCCCCCGCGACAGGATCACGTTGAACGAGTCGTTCAGGACGACCTCGCACCCCTTGGTCAGCTCCGAGGGATCGATCTCGGGGTGCAGCGACACCCGCATCTTCCGCCCCGAGGTGAACACGTCGACGGTGCCGTCGTCGTTGGCACCGAGGAACGTGCCGTACGCCGAGGGGGGCGTGGTGAGCTTCTCGACCTCTTCGCGGAGGGCCGAGATGTGCTCCCGTGCTTCGCGCAGCGTCGCCGAGAGCTTCTCGTTCTGCGACAGCGCCTGGGCCAGCTGGCCCTTGGTCTCGAGGAGGCGCTCCTCGAGCGTCCGCACCCGTTTCGGGGCGTCCTGGAGGCGGCGCCGGAGGACCACCACCTCTTCCTCAAGGGTCTTGACCTGCTCCTGGAGATCGGTGACCTCCAGCTCGTACTCCTCGAGCCGCTTCCGGTACTCCTCGGGCTGGCTGTCGCTTGCCGTCGTCACCACCCCCTCGATGGGTCGGCGCCTCCGCCTGTGCAGCCGGGCACGAGACCCTGACGGCACCTTACACTCCGCGTGGGCACCGCTCCGGCCACCCATTGCCTCCCCGCCGACATCTCGTGGGCTCCTCCGAAGCGTGGGGCCCCTGCCCCACGCTCGGCCGTTTCCAGCCGCTCCGGGTGACGAGGATCACTCCGGGGTGGGCCCCGGATATTGGATTTGCACGGCGAGGGCCGTGTAAACTCGGTGGCAACCGGGTACCCGGTGTGTGACCCGTGCACACCACGGGACCACGAGATCTGACCAGCGGTTCGATGAGGAGTGAGGCACCGATATGGCTATGAAGGTCTGGATCGATCAGGATCTGTGCACCGGCGACGGTCTCTGCGAGGAGATCGCGCCCGACGTGTTCACGCTGCTCGACGATGGGCTCGCCTACGTGAAGGAAGGCGACAAGGTCTACGCCGATGCCGAGGGCAACCCCGAGGGGGCCGAAGGACTCGCCGGCGTCCCCTCCGGCCAGGAAGACGCCGTCATCGAGTCGGCCGAGGAGTGCCCCGGCGAGTGCATCTTCATCGAGGTCG
>CAZTOV010000195.1:0-3767 GCA_964615175.1 uncultured Burkholderiales bacterium | reverse complement strand
CTCGGCACCCACGTCTACAACCTGGCGCTCCGACACCCCTTTGTGTCGGCGCGGGCCATCCAGACCCTCGACATCGTCTCGGGAGGGCGGGTCGAGATCGGTGTGGGTGCCGGGTGGCTGGCGTCGGAGTACGAGGCCGCGGGCGTCGACTTCGCCGGCCGGGGCCGTCGCCTCGACGAGGCGATCGAGGTGTGCCGCCGGCTCTGGACCGAAGAGACCGTCGAGCATCACGGCGAGTTCTTCGACTTCGAGCCCGTGAAGTTCGAACCCAAGCCGGCGCAGCGACCCCACCCGCCGATCGTGGTCGGCGGCGATTCGAAAGCGGCGCTGCGGCGCGCCGCCCGCCTCGGCGACGGCTGGGCGCCGATGGTGCAAACGCCGGAAACCCTGCCGGAGGCGCTGGCCGAACTGGAGAGGCTGCGGAACGACGCCGGCCGGGCCGACGAGCCGTTCGAGGTCACGATCACGGCCCGAAACCCGTCGACCGACGAGATCGACGCCTACGCGGACGCGGGCGTCGACCGCCTCATCGTCTCACCCTGGGAACGCTCACGCGAGGCCCTCGACGGCCTCCGCACCTTCGCCGAGGCACACCTCGGCTGAGTTCGGGTGTGTGAGCATTTGGTGGGGTCATGACCCCACCAAATGCTCACACTCACTACAGCGGGAAGTCGGGGACGCCGGGCTTGTGGTCGGCGAAGAGCTCCGACTTCTTCTCGGCGAGCTCGTCGACCGTCCACTTCTCGCCCTTTTCGATCTTCCCGGCGGGGCTCCAGCCCTCCATCACCTGGATCATCCCGCCGTAGACGACGAAGCACTGGCCGTTGACGTCGGCGGCGTCGGGAGAGGCGAGCCACGCCACGAGGGGCGAGACGTTCTCGGGTGCGAACGGGTCGAAGTCGCCCTCCCCGATGTTCATCTCGGGAAAGATGTCCTCGGTCATCGCCGTGAGTGCCCGGGGCGCGATGGCGTTGGCGGTGACCCCGTACTTGCCCAGCTCACGGGCAAGGATGACCGCCATGGCGGCGATGCCGGCCTTGGCGGCGCCGTAGTTGAGCTGCCCGGCGTTGCCGTGCAGACCCGCCTCGCTGGCCGTGTTGATGATGCGGCCGTAGACCTCGTTGCCGGCCTTCGACTGCTCACGCCAGTGAGCCGCCACGAACTTGCTGGGGACGAAGTGGCCCTTGAGGTGGACCTTGATGACGGCGTCCCACTCCTCCTCGGTCATGTTGAAGCTCATGGCGTCGCGGAGGATGCCGGCGTTGTTGACGAGGATGTTGATGTCTCCGAACTCGTCGACGGCCTGGCGGATGAGTCCTTCGCCCTGGTCCCACTCGGAGGCGTCGCCGATGTGAGCCGACGCCTTGCCGCCGGCGCCGGTGATCTCGTCGACGACACCCTTGGCATTCTCCTCGTTGACGTCGTTGACGACCACGGCCGCGCCCTCTTCGGCGAGGAGGTGTGCGTGCGCGGCACCGATGCCGCGACCGGCGCCGGTGATGACGGCGACCTTTCCGTCGAGCTTGCCCATCGTGAAAATCCCTTCGTGCCTTCGATGTTTCGTGAATGCGACGGCGACATTACAAGGGGTCCTCCGAGCCTGACGAAGCGTCAGACACGCGCGACCATGTGGGTCCCTCGACCATCACCGCCCCACCTTGGAGGCCGGCCCATGGAGCGTCTCAGCGGACTCGACGCCTCGTTCCTCTACTTCGAGACCCCCACCGCCCACATGCACGTGAGCGGCGTCATGGTCTTCGACCCCTCGACCATCCCCGACGGCGACTACTCGTTCGAGTGGGTGCTCGACCAGGTCAACCGCCGGCTGGTCCCGCAGCAGGAGTTCCGTCAGATCCCCGTACGGGTCCCCTTCAACCTCAACCACCCCGTGTGGGTGGAGGATCCGCACTTCGACCTGCGGCGTCACGTGAAGCGGATCGGCGCCCCCTCCCCGGGGGGACCCGAGGAGCTGTCCGAGCTGGCCAACGAAATTCTCAGTATCCCCCTCGACCGCAAGAAGCCCCTGTGGGAGATGTGGGTGGTCGAAGGCCTCGAGAACGGCCACGTCGCCCTCGTGGCCAAGATGCACCACGCCACCATCGACGGGGTGACCGGCGCCAACATGATGGTCCACCTCTTCGACTTCGAACCCGAGGCCGAGCCTCCGCCCGAACCCGAGCTGCCTCGACCGGAGAAGATGCCGTCCGATCTCGAGCTGGTCGCGTACGGGGTCGGCTCCCGCGTCCGGTCGCCGTTCCGTTTGATCAGAACGCTGCGCGACACCGGCGAGTCGGCGGTCAACATCCTCCGGCGGCGGATCGGCGGCGGAGGCGGGATGCCCACGCCGTTCAGCGCGCCGCGCACCTCCTTCAACGGCGCCATCACGTCGCGACGCAACACGTCGTTCACCAACATCTCGCTCGACGAGGTGAAGGCGGTCAAGAGCGCCCTCGACGTCACGGTGAACGACGTGATCCTCGCCGTCTGCGGCGGGGCCCTGTTGCGGTACCTGGAAGAGAACGACGAGTACCCCGAGAAGCCGCTCATGGCGGCGATTCCGGTATCCGTCCACGACGAGAGCGACGGTGAGGGCACCAACAAGGTGTCGGCGATGTTCGCGTCGCTCGCCACCGACATCGACGACCCCGTCGAACGCGTGCGCGAGATCAGCAAGATCTCGAAGCAGGCCAAGGAGGAGCACCAGGCGATCGGCGCCAACTTCCTCCAGAACTGGGGAGAGTTCTCGGGCCCCAACATCGGTCTCGCCATGCGCCTCTACTCGCGGATGGGCCTCGCCGAGCGCCACGCCCCCATCCACAACCTGGTGATCTCCAACGTGCCGGGCCCGCCGTTCCCCCTCTACTTCGGCGGCGCCAAGCTGGTGAGCCTCAATCCGCTCGGGCCGATCTTCGACGGGGCCGGACTCAACGTCACCGTGCTCAGCTATCTGGACCAGGTCGGCTTCGGGCTCATCGGGTGCCCCAAGAACGTGCCCGACATCTGGCGGCTCGCCTCGCACATTCCCGACGCGTTCGACGAGCTGCGCAAGGCCGCCCAGGTGACCGACGGTCCCGTGCCGAGCGCCGCGGCCGGCAGCGATGAAGGGGGTGACGGGAAGGCGTGACCGCCTCGTGGTGGTTCCTCGGCGTCAGCATCTACGGCGCCCTCTACACGCTCAACGCCTACCGCCCCATCCGGCTCAGGGGCGCGACCGTGGTCCCGTCGTTCTTTGCCTCGTGGCTGACCATCGAACTCGCCCCCCATCACCTCGTATGGCAGGCCGTCGCCACCGTCGCCTTCGCCTGGTTCGGCGCCTTCGGGCACTGGCCCGCGTGGCTGGGCCTCGGCATCACCCTGGTGTCGTGGGCGGGCCTCATCGGCCAGATTCGCCGCTCGCGGGAAACCCGAGACCTCGTCGAGGACGCTCTGGCCGACGGCCTCGGCGACGGCTACTCGGGACGCCTCGACGACGAGCTGCTCGACCGACACGCGGTCGGCGTTCCCCGGTCGCGTGTCGCGATGGCGTTCCGGTTCGGGCACCGCGACGTCGAGCACGTGAAGAACATCGACTACGGGCCGTACGGGCGCCGGAACCGCCTCGACGTCTGGCACCACCGCGAGCATCCCGACGGTCGACCGGTGCTCTTCTGGATCCACGGAGGCGCCTGGATCTTGGGGCACAAGGCGCAGCAAGCGCTGCCGATGATCCACCACTTCGCCCGGCACGGCTGGGTCGTCGTCTCGGCCAACTACCGCCTCAGCCCGCG
>CAZTOV010000194.1:2016-3771 GCA_964615175.1 uncultured Burkholderiales bacterium | reverse complement strand
CGGGCCCTCGACTCCGGCGATTTCGAGGAACGCTCCGCCACCGGCTCGCTCCGGGCCCTCCGGAGGGTGTGAGCATTTGGTGGGGTCATGACCCCACCAAATGCTCACACCCTCGGGGGTCACGGCTTGCGGGCGAGGATGAGCGCGGTGGTCTCGCGGTGGGTGGCGGTGCGGGTGTCGAGCACCTCGAAGCCCACGTGGCGGAGCAGGTTGCGGATCTCGGCGAGATCCTCGTCGGTGGCGCCGAACGATGCCGGGTCGAGGCGGCCGGCGTCGGGGTCGTGCATGCGGATCGCCACCCCGAGTCGACCGCCCGGCTTCAGCACCCGGTGGATCTCCCGCAGGCCGGCCTCGGCATCGGGCCAGAACCCGATCGTGTCGACGGTGCTCGCCGCGTCGAAGACTCCTTCGTCGTACGGCAGGGCATCAGCGGCGGCGCGGTGCACCTCAGCATCGGGTACCCGGTGAGTAGAGGCGCGTACCGAAAGGATCGACGGATCGACACCAACGACCCTCCCGTCGCGCCCCGCGCCCTCGCGGGCGACGACGAGGGCGAGCCCCGGGCCACACCCCACATCGAGGTAGGCATCGCCGGGTGACAATCCGAGTTGCTCGACGACCCAGGCGTTCTTCTCCGGGTTGCGCCGGACCATCATCCACAACGCCACCCTGCCCAGGAGACCCCGGGGACCTCCGAAGTTCCGGGCCAGCGGCCGGATCCACCGGGGCGGCCCGGTCACTCGAGATCGGCGCCGCGCTCGATGCGTTCGCGAAGGGCCCGGTCGCGCGTGAGGTGCCCGCGGACGCCGAACCAATGAAAGAACAGTCCGATCCCCCACCCCGCGATCGGCCAGAAGGGCCAGAAGTGGCCGTCGGCGCCGGTCGCCACCCAGATCGCCACCAGCAGCGCGTTCACCGCCAGGTACACGCTGGCGTGCCAGCGCAGGCCGGCGACCGCGTAGCGGCTGATCCGCTCCCGCCGGCCGAGCTTCTCTCGGGCCACCGCCCGTTCGAAGGGATCGTTCATGGATGGGCTCCTTCCTCGCTGAGGCGTTCGACCCGGGTGCCGGCCTCGTCGAGGATCCGTTCGACCTTGGCCCGGTCGACGCCCCCCGCCACCGCCCGCACCCGGGCGGTGAGGCGCGCCAGGGCACCCTCGAGGGAACCGCCGGTGAGGCTCACCCCCGTACGGGCCTCCACCGAGGCGAGCATGTCCGCTCGATCGGTGAGGGCTGCGCGTCCTGTATCGGTCACGTTGAACACCTTGCGGTCTCCCTGGGTGGTCGATTCGACGAGGGCCTCGTCCTCGAGGGCGGTGAGCGCCGGGTAGATGCTGCCCGGCGACGGCGTGTAGGCGGGGCCGAACAGCCGGCTCAGCTCGTCCATCAGCTCGTAGCCGTGCCGGGGCTCGCGCTCGATGAGGGCGAGCAGCACCAGGTGCAGCTCACCCGAGCGGAAGAATCTCCGCCCTCGCCGGTGGCCCTGATGCCCGTGGATGCCGTGTCGATGCCGCGCCATATCGTTCGGTTACGAAGTATATCGAAACCTTACGAAATAGCAAGCTCAGTTGAACGCGTCCTCGGGCGTGATGCCCCGGGGGAGATCGTCGCCGCGGAAGAGGCCCGATGCGGGAGTGAGGCCCGAGAGGGCGTCGGCGGCGATGAGCACCGCGCCCGCGGTCCACGGCGGGCGGCGGCCCGGCCAGTGCACGTCCTCGGGGAAGACCCAGCCCTCCTGGTACGAGCCGTCGTCCTG
>CAZTOV010000194.1:0-1916 GCA_964615175.1 uncultured Burkholderiales bacterium | reverse complement strand
CGCTCCTTGGGCCAGAACGCCTCGGCCTCGCGGTACCGGATGGCGTGGGCGACCATGCCGATCGACAGCTCCCAGTCGGGTCGCTCCTCCCCCATCGCCTCGGCGATGGCCACCGCGCAGCGCAGGCTCATGTGGATGCTGGAGTTGGCGGTGAGCAGCGCCCGCCGATCGACCCAGCCGTCGGGATGGCGGGTCCACCAGATCTCGCCCGACGGCGCCTGCATCTCGAGCACCATGTCGATGGCCCGCTCGACCACCGGCCACATCGAGTGGAGGAAGCCCACGTCGCCGGTGATGAGGTAGTGGTGCCACACCCCGACCGCCACATAGGCGCACATGTTCACGTCGGTGTTGGGGTCTTCCGGGGTCCCGTCGTCGTAGTAGTAGGCAGCCCAGGAGCCGTCGGCGCGCTGGGTGGAGACCAGCCACTCGTAGGCGCGCTCGGCCTCCGCGTGGCGGCCGGCAACGTCGAGCCCCATGGCGGCCTCGACGTGGTTCCACGGGTCGGTGTGATCGCCCGGATGCCACGGCAACCGCCCGTCGGCCAACTGCTGTTCGAGCACCGACTGGATGGTGGCGTCGATCTGCGCCGTCGAGAGGACCGCGGTGGTGGTACGGGAGCGTGGTTCGAACGTCACGGGGTCACCTCGTGATCGGGTTTGGTCAGGTACACGACGAGGCTCTTGCCGATGAGCGGGTCGAGCGCGGCCTCGGCGGCCCGGGTGGCGAGGGGCGCCTTGGCGATGTCCCACACCAGCAGGCGGTGGTAGAGACGCACGGGGAGGGCCTCGTCGTCGTCGACCCCCACCGCGCACTTGATCCACCAGTACGGCGAATGGAGTCCGTGGGCGTGGTGGTGGCCGAGCGGCACCAGGCCGGCGCCGCGGAGACGCTCGACCAGCTCGGAGCGCCGGTAGATGCGCACATGGCCGCCTTCGACCTCGTGGTACTCGCTCGACAGCGCCCAGCACATCAGCTCGGGGAAGAAGCGCGGCACGGTGACCGCGATGGTGCCGCCGGGGCGGAGAACCCGGGCGAGTTCGGCCATGGCGCCGGTGTCGTCGGGAATGTGCTCGAGCACCTCGGCGGCGACCACCCGGTCGAAGGTGCCGTCGTCGAAGGGCAGGCGCAGCGCGTCGCTCAACACGGGGCCGGCGGAGCCGTCCGACGCCTCCCCCGCGTCGTCCATGGCGGCCAGCGTCGAGTGGACCGCCTTCAGCTCGACGTCGTCGCGGTCGAGCGCCACGACATGGGCGCCGCGGCGGTAGATCTCGAAGGCATGGCGCCCCGCTCCGCAACCGAGGTCGAGCACCCGGTCGCCGGCCCGCAGCCCCAGCCGATCGAAATCGACGGTGAGCATCTCACGCGACCCCGGAGAGGAATGGCGACAGCTCGCCGGGTCCCTCCTCGAGGGGCTCGGTGATGCCGGCGGTGTGGGCGATGACCGCCCGGTAGAAGTGGGCGGTCTTCTCGGCGGTCGCCTGCCACGTGAAGCGGTCGAGCACCCGGGCCCGGCCGGCGATGCCGACTCGCTCCCGGAGCGCAGGGTCGTCGAATGCCCGCACGATGCCGGCGGCGAGGGCGTCGGGATCGCCGGGCGGCACGAGGAGGCCGGTCTCACCGTCACGCCCCACGACCTCGGGGATGGCGCCGCCGGTGGTGCCAAGGAGGGGGACGCCGCACGCCATCGCCTCGACGGCGGGAAGCGAGAACCCTTCGTAGAGCGAAGGCACCACGGCCAGTGACGCCTCGGCATAGAGCTGCACCAGCTCGGCATCGGAAATGCCGCGGAGGAAGCGGACCGAGTCGTGGAGGTCCAGGCGGTCGATGGTCGCCATCACCCGCTCGCGAGGCTTGCCGATCACGACCAACTCGACGTCACGTTCGGTCCGGACCTTCGCCACCGCTTCGAGGAG
>CAZTOV010000193.1:1389-3795 GCA_964615175.1 uncultured Burkholderiales bacterium | reverse complement strand
CTGCTGATCGTCAAGAAGCTCGAGCGGGTCGGCGACCAGGCGAAGAACATCTTCGACCTGGCCGACGAGGGGGCCCGCTTCAGCGACGCCGACGATTACGACCAGTTCATCCGCTACCGCGAGGAGATCTCGCGCATGTTCGTCGACGCGGCGGCGATCCTCCTCCAACAGGACGCCGGAGGCGCGCGACGATTCCTCGACCAGGCGCAGGCGCTGATGGACGAGTTCGACGACCTGGTCAACGGTCTCATCAACTCCGACACCCCTGCGTCGTACGCGGTGCCGCGGGCCTTGCTGTGGCGGTACCTCAAGCGGATCTGCGCCAACGTCGCCAGTGCCGTGTCGACGGTGGTCGAGACGCTCGACCACAGCGAATACCCCGGCGGCGCGGATCTCGACGAATAGGACGAAGAGTGGGTGACTCGGTGTCCGGTCCGGAAGGCGTCGATTCCGAGGCGCTCACGACCTGGATGGACGGGCAAGGTCTCGGTTCGGGCCCGCTCGAGAACATCGAGCCACTCGGCGGCGGAACGCAGAACATTCTCCTGAAATTCGAGCGGGCCGGGCGGCGCTACGTCCTACGGCGGCCGCCGGTCCACAAGCGGAAGAACAGCGACGAGACCATGCGGCGGGAGGCCCGGGTCCTCGGCGCGCTCGCCGGGTCGGACGTGCCGCATCCGGAGCTGATCGCCGCCTGTCCCGAGACCGACGTGATCGGGGCCGCCTTCTACCTGATGGAGTCGGTCGACGGGTTCAACCCCAGCACCGGCCTCCCGGAGCCGCATCGGAGCGATCCCGGGCTCCGTCATCGGATGGGCCTCGAGATGGCCGACGCCATCGCCGCGCTGGCTCGGGTCGACCACGAGGCGGTGGGCCTTGCCGACTTCGGGCGGCCCGACGGATACCTCGAGCGCCAGGTCGACCGGTGGCGGTCACAGCTCGATTCGTACTCGGAGCTCGACGGGTACGAAGGGCCGGACATCCCCGGCGTCGACGAGGTGGCGTCATGGCTCGAGGACCATCGACCCGAGATGTCATCGCCGGGCATCATCCACGGCGACTTCCATCTGGCCAACGTGTTGTTCTCGCACTCGGGCCCCGAGATGACCGCCATGGTCGACTGGGAGCTGTCGACGATCGGCGATCCGCTCGTGGACCTGGGGCAACTGCTGGCCACCTGGGCCGACCCCGACGACGAGCACACGCTGTTCCAGGTCGAGCCATGGGAAGGGTTCCCGACCCCCGAAGAGCTGGTGGCCCGCTACGCCGAAGGCAGCGACCGAAACCTCTCGGCGGTCACCTGGTACGAGGTCCTCGCCTGTTACCGGCTCGGGATCATCCTCGAGGGCACCCACGCTCGGGCGGCGGCCGGAAAGGCGCCCGAGGAGGTCGGCGACCTGCTCCATGCCGTCACCCTCGCCCTCTTCGCCCGCGCCACCCGCAGGATCGGTCAGTCGACGCGGTAGCGCTCGTCGAGGGCGAAGTGGCCGGGGGCGTCGACGACGTCACCGAACTCCTCGAAGGTCACGAGCCGGTCGAGGTGGTCGCGCAGCGTCCCCTCCCGACGGAGGATCTCGAGGGTTTCCCCGAGCGCTCGGGCGGCCGAGAACAGACCGCTCAGCGGCGACACGATGAGGTCGTACCCGAGGTCGTGCAGCTCCGGCGGCGTGAGGAGCGGCGTCTTGCCGGTCTCGATCATGTTGGCCACCCGCACCACGTCGGGCACTGCCGCCGTCACCTTCTCGAGTTCCGCGATCGATTCGGGCGCCTCGACGAACACGGCGTCGACGCCGAGATCGGCCGCCGCCTGTGCTCGCGCGATGGCCTCTTCGAGGTCGACCGCGGCACGGGCGTCGGTGCGGGCGGTGATGAACAGGTGCTCGCGGTGCTCGACCGCAGCCCTCAGCTTGGCCAGCCACTCGTCGGCCGGCACCACCTGCTTGCCCTCCATGTGACCGCACCGCTTCGGCCACACCTGGTCCTCGATGAAGATTCCCGCCGCGCCCGCCTGCTCCCACATCTCGACCGTGCGGATCGTGTTGAGGGCGTTGCCGTGTCCGGTGTCGCCGTCGACCACCACCATGGTGTGGGGCGCGGCCCGACAGACCCGCTGGGCAACCTCGGCCATCTCGGCCTGGGTGAGGTAACCGAGGTCGGGAAGCCCGAGCTGGGTGCCGGCGACGGAATAGCCGGAGAGGAACACGGTGTCGAAGCCGGCCGTCGCCGACAGGCGGACCGAGAGGGCGTCCCACACCCCCGGCATGAGGACGGGTTCGCCCGTTCGGAGGCGTTCGCGCAGGTCGTCGCCGGTCATGGCCCCCGACGCTACCCGGCGCGGGCGAGCCAGACGCGAGAGACGAGGCGGGCAAACCTCAGGTGCAACCCGCGCGAGCCGGACGCACCTCC
>CAZTOV010000193.1:0-1289 GCA_964615175.1 uncultured Burkholderiales bacterium | reverse complement strand
TTGCCTCCCCGCCTCCCACGCGCCGTGATGCGCGACCCGCCCCCGGGCCGGTTCTCGAATCCGACGACCCGACGGGAGACCCCGTCGACGTTCCCGATCTGGCGGATGCCGGCGATCTTCCCGATGCCGACGGGGTCGTCGAGACCTTGGACGACACCGTCGACGCCGTCGTGACGACCGCGAATTCCGCCGACGACGAGACCGTCGAGACGCTCGACGACACCGTCCCGGTCGTCAACGACGCCACCTCGACCCTCCTCTGACGTCCCGGCTCCTGGTCAGAGCCGGACACTCTGCGCAGATCTCGGCGTCGAGCGACGTGACCCCGACACCGATTGCCTCCTGACCCGTGTCTCTTGCGGCTGACCCAGCCGAGTACGAGCCGCTGAACAAGGAGGCAAGGCAATGGACGGACGAAGCCAGCAACGACGCACGATCGGTGCGGCCGTCGCCGCCGGTGGGCTGGTGGTGGCGTTCGCGGGGGGACTCTTCACTCCGGCGACCGCGCTGCTCGACGACACGACCCAGACCGTCGACGACACTGTCGATACCGTCGACGACACCGTCGATCAGGTGGAAGACACCGTCGACGACACCGTCGACACCGTGAACGACACCGTCGATGATGTCGAGGACACGATCGACGACGTCGTCGACGACGTTCCCATCGACGTGCCCGACGTGCCCGAGATCCCGGACATCGAAGTCCCCGACATTCCCGACGTGAAGCTGCCTGAGTTGCCTGACCTGAATGTTCCCGGCAGTACGTCTTACGACGTGAAGGCCGCCCGTGACGGCGGTGCTTCGACCCCCGGTCGGGACGGGCGTTCGGGGGCCGACGGGTGGAACGGCACCGGAGGTGCCGCGGGCCCGGCCGGCCCGGTGGTCCGGAGCAACGAGGTCATCGTCGACTTCATGGAGCGGATGCGGGCGACCGATGCGGCCCAGCGCGACGTGATGGCGCCCTTCCCCGTCGCCTCCGTGGCGGAGTTCGTCGATCATCCCGGTGACCGTTCGGCTGTCGAGCTCGACTCCGAGGCCGGTGGCGCGGTCGTCGCCGTGGCCGGCGGGGTCGTCGGGACGGTGACCCGCGACGGCAGCACCGCATCGCTGGTGCTCCGAGGTGCCGACGGCATCGACTACGAGTACCGGGGGCTGTGGACGGCATCCGACCTGCCGCAGTCGGGTGACGTCGTGGCTTCAGGGAGTGCGCTCGGCCGTCTGGCCGGCGAGAGCCTCGAGTTCTCGGCGGGCCCGGGCACCGAGGAGTTCCTGAGCGACGCCCTCGG
>CAZTOV010000192.1:0-3804 GCA_964615175.1 uncultured Burkholderiales bacterium | reverse complement strand
GAACCCCCGGAGGGTTGCCCCTCACACGCACTCCAGGCGTGCCGGTTCGGCCGCTCCCGCACCTCTCCGGCGAGGACTTTACCGATCAGCGGGGCAACCCTCTCAGTGGGGCAACCCTCCGGGAGGGTTGCCCGCCCCCTTCCACGTCGCACTCCAGGCGTGCCGGTTCGGCCGCTCCCGCACCTCTCCGGCGAGGGAGAGTCCTGCGCCGCCGGTTGGTAGCCTCCTACGGTGCCGCCGGCGTTGACGGTCGGGCCCTGCGCGACGGGGCTCCGCGAACCGAGTCAGGTCCGGGAGGAAGCAGCTCTCAGCGGCTTGTCCCGGGTGCCGCAGATCAGCCTGACCCGAGCCGGCGGCCTCGATCTTCCCCACGAGACGACCGACCTGACGCGCCCACGGCGAGGAGCAACCGGCCCGAGATGAGCTTCCAGTCGCTGTATCGCAAGCACCGCCCTCAGCGGTTCTCGGAGCTGTTGGGCCAGGAGCACGTGACCCAGGCGGTTCGCAACGCGGTGCGCGACGAGCGCGTCGGTCACGCCTACCTCTTCTCGGGCCCCCGGGGCACCGGCAAGACCACGACCGCTCGCCTGCTGGCGAAGGCCCTGAACTGCACCGACCTCGCCGACGACGGCGAGCCCTGTGGCGTCTGCGAGTCGTGCGTCGAGATCGCCAAAGGCTCGTCGATGGACGTGATCGAGCTGGACGCCGCTTCGAACAACGGCGTCGCCGAGATGCGGTCGCTCCTCGAGCGAGTGGCCTTCCGCAGCGCCGGCGGACGCCACCGCGTCTACATCGTCGACGAGGTGCACATGCTGTCGAAGGGAGCGTCAAACGCGCTCCTCAAGACCCTCGAAGAGCCCCCCGACCACGTGGTGTTCGTCCTCGCCACCACCGACCCGCAGGCCGTGCTCCCCACGATCCGGTCTCGGACCCAGCACTTCGAGTTCTCGCTGCTCCCCACCGGCGACCTCGCCGCCTACCTCCGCCAAGTGCTCACGCACGAGAAGATCGAGGCCGACGACGATGCTCTCTCCCTGGTGGCCCGCCGGGGTGGCGGCTCGGTGCGCGACGCTCTGTCGCTCCTCGACCAGGCGCTCGCCCTCGGCGAGGGCCACATCCACGTCGACCGAGTTCGAGGTCTCGTCGAAGGCACCCCCTTCGACCGGCGCGCCGCGTTGGTCGACTCGGTGGCGTCCGAGGATCCGGCCGGCGCCCTCGGTGCACTGCACGAGTTGCTCGAGGGTGGCGCCGACCCGCGTCACGTCGCCGACGACCTGCTGCGGCATCTCCGCGACGTCTATCTGGTGACCGCGTCACAGGGGCAGGCGCAGGTCGATGCCCTCGCCGAAGAGCGGGAGCTCCTCGAGGAACAGGGCCGGGTGCTCGGCGCGGCCCGGGTCGAGCGCGCCCTCGACACGCTCGGCGAGGCCGCCGTCGACATGCGGCGGGCCCCCGACCCCCGGATCGTGCTCGAGGTGGCGCTCGTCCGTCTCGCCCGACGGCAAGCGGGCACCCGCGTCGAGGTGTTGCTCGACCGCGTCGAGCGTCTCGAGCGGACGCTGCAAGGGGAGAACCCGGGCAGCGTCACCCCCTCCGTGTCGCCGTCCCCGGCTGCGAACATCGAGGACCGTGCCGAACCGGCCGAGGCGCCGGCGGCACCGACCGGGGCTGCCGGCGAGGCCCGGCGGGCTCTCGGAGCGGTCCGATCGAAGTCGCCCTCGCCCCCGGCGACAGAGCAGGCCCCCGCGGCCGGCGACACCCCCGCGGCCTCCGAGCGCCAGACCGACGAGTCTTCGGGACCCGCCGCGGCGAGCCCCCCGGCTGCTCCCGCCGCGGCGAGCCCCCCGGCTGCTCCCGCCGCGGCCGACGAAGCCCTCGACATGGACGACGTGGTCGTCGCCTGGCCGCAGGCGTTGGAGGGCATGCGGGCCGTGCTCAAGGCGGTCGCCCGGGAGGCACAGCCCATGTCGGTCGACGGCACCACGGTTGTGTTGGGGCTGCCCCAGGCGCTCGAACACCAGCGGGGACGGCTCGAGCGCGACCTCGACAAGGTGTCGGAACTGCTCGCCGGGGCGCTCGACCGCCCCCGGGTGGGTCTCCGGGTCGAGGTGGTCGAGGGCTTTCTCGACGACGATGGATCCGGTTCCCGGAAGGATTCCGGGGGCGTTTCCGGTTCGCTGGAGGAGGAGCCGGGCGAGGAGCCCGAGATCGATCCGACCCGAGAGGTCGAGGACGCAGCGGTAGATTCGGTGGAGCGCCTTCGGAGCGCGTTCGACGCCACCGTCGAAGACGACACCTGACCGGGGGGTTGGAACCCGTGAAGCAGAACGATCTCGACCAGATGCTGCAGCAGGTCCAGCAGATGCAATCCGACATGCTGGCGGCCCAGCAGGCCCTTGCCGAGGAGACCGTCGAGGGCTCGGCGGGAGGCGGCATGGTGAAGGCGCTGATGACGGGCAGCGGCGACCTGAAGTCGATCGAGATCTCTCCCGACGTGGTCGACCCCTCCGACGTCGAGATGCTGCAGGACCTCGTGGTGGCCGCGGTCGCCGACGCCGATCGCCGGGCCCGCGATCTCCAGGCCGAGCAGCTCGGCGGTGCCACCGGCGGGCTCGACCTCGGGGGCGGCGACCTCGGTGGGCTGCTGGGCTCCGGCTGAGCCGCGTGTACGAAGGCCCGGTCCAGGACCTCATCGACGAGCTGGGACGCCTCCCGGGGATCGGCCCCAAGTCGGCTCAGCGTCTGGCGTTCCATCTTCTGAAGGTCCCCGCGGAGGACGCCCGTCGCCTGGCCCGCTCCGTGGTCGAGGCGCGGGAGCGGATCTCATGGTGCCGCCGGTGCTTCAACCTCGCCGACGGCGAGCAGTGCCGCATCTGCACCGATGCGAAGCGCGATTCGAAGACCCTGGTCGTGGTGGAGGATCCCCGCGACATCGTCGCCCTCGAGCGCACCGGCGAGATCACCGGCCGCTACCACGTGCTCCAGGGGTCGATCAGCCCCATCGAGGGGATCGGACCGGAGCAGCTCCGCGTCAAGGAGCTGCTCGATCGCCTCGAACCGGAGGGCGTCGAAGAGGTGATCCTCGCCACCAACCCCAACATCGAGGGTGAGGCCACCGCGCTCTACCTGGTGAAGATCCTCCGGCCGCTCGGCATCGCCGTGACCCGCATCGCCAGCGGTCTTCCGGTGGGGGGCGACCTCGAGTACGCCGACGAGGTCACCCTCGGTCGCGCCCTCCAGGGCCGCCGCCCCGTCGAGGACGGCGCCGAGGGATCCGGGTAGCCCTTCTACATCGGCGTGAGGACGCCGGTGGGATCGTCGACCACGACGGTGTCGACGATCTTGTCCCAGACCTGCTGGCGGTTCTTGTCCCACAGCAGCCACAGGTAGAGGATGACGCCGATCAGCGTGACGGCGGCGACGAACCCGATGATCTGCTTGGCCACGATCTCGCGGAGGAACATGCGCCCCCACGACGCCGCCCGCTGCTCGCCATGGTGCATGACGCGCATGTCGAGGAGCTGCTTGGCCGGGGTCTGACCTCGCCCGAAGACGATCAGCGCCCAGACGAGCCAGCCGATCCCCAGGGTGACGGCGAACAGCAGGGTCTCGAGGAGGAACGCGCCGAACCGCTTCCCCGCCGTGCTCAGCGTCAGCCCTGGCGGGAGCGCGACCTCGCCGGGCGCGATCGGGCGGGTGAGATCGACCGTCCCCGCGGTGGCCGCCGCGGCGCCCCGGTCGACCAGTCGCCGGGCGTCGACCCATCCGGCCCATCCGTTGGCTGCCTCGACGTGGGCCCAATCG
>CAZTOV010000191.1:0-3811 GCA_964615175.1 uncultured Burkholderiales bacterium | reverse complement strand
TGAGTCCCGACGAGGAGCGCCAACGGGTCTTCGGTGGCCAGGTGGCCGGCCAGGCTCTGGTCGCGGCCGCCCGCACCGTCGACGGTGCCACCGGCGATGGCGCGCTCGACCCCGAGACCCGCCGTCTCGTCCACTCACTCCACGCATACTTCCTTCGCCCCGGAGACCCCAAGGTGCCGATCGTCTACGAGGTCGACCGCATCCGCGACGGACGCTCGTTCACGACCCGCCGGGTGGTGGCGATCCAGCACGGCCGGGCCATCTTCAACCTCCAGGCATCGTTCCACGGCGACGAACCGGGCCCCTCGTACCAGGCGGCGATGCCGGAGGCGCCTCCGCCCGAGTCACTGCCCACGTTGCGGGAGCGGGCCGAACCGCTGCGGGAGACGATGGGTGACTGGATCGACCGTCCCCGGCCCATCGACATCCGCCACGTCGACGAGCCCATCTGGCTGGCCCGCGAGTTCGAGCCCCGGGAGCAGCAGCTCGTGTGGATCCGGGGCGACGGCAGGTTGCCCGACGACCCGACCCTTCACGCATGCGTGGCGACGTTCGCCTCTGACTTCACCCTCCTCGACAGCACCTTGCTCCCCTACGGGAAGGCCGACGAGGAGTTCTTCATGGCCAGCCTCGACCACGCCATGTGGTTCCACCGGGTGTTCCGAGCCGACGAGTGGTTGCTCTACGTGCAGCGTCCGATCAGCGACTCGAACGCGAGAGGGCTCGCCGGGGGACTGATCTTCACCCGTGACGGCGAACTTGCGGTCACGGTGATGCAGGAGGGCCTGATCCGACCCGTGGCGTCCTCCTGAGGTCCAGCGACCGCCAGGCCCGTAATCTCTGACCATGGGTTCGCCAGACGGGACTGCCGACTTCCGCTCCGACACGGTCACGCGGCCGACGCCGGAGATGCGCCGGGCCATGGCCGAGGCCGAGGTCGGCGACGACGTCTACGGCGAGGACCCCACCATCAACCGGCTCGAGGAGGTCGCGGCCGAGATGGTGGGCAAGCCGGCGGCGATCTACATGCCGTCGGGGACGATGTGCAACCAGACGGCCATCGCCCTCCACACCCGTCCGGGCAGCGAGGCGCTGGCTGCCGCCCGGGCCCACGTGATCCGCTACGAGATGGCGGGCGCGGCCCGCAATGCCGGCGTCCAGGTGAAGGGGCTCCCCGATGAGCAGGGCTTCTTCGTGGGTGACGACGTGCGTCGGGCGGTCGAGACGTCCGCCTATCACCAGCCACCCGTCAGCCTGGTGGCGATCGAGAACACGTCTCAGGCCGCGTCGGGACGGCCGTGGCGGCCGCCGGAGATCGACGACGTGACCGACGCCGCCGGTGAGGCCGGCCTTCCGGTGCATGGTGACGGCGCCCGCATCTTCAACGCGGCGGTGGCACTTGACGTACCGGCCGCCGACCTGGCGCACCGCTGCGACAGCGTGATGTTCTGCGTGTCGAAGGGGCTCGGGGCTCCGGTCGGCTCGCTGTTGTGCGGCACCGCGGAGTTCATCGGCCGCGCCCGCGAGGAGCGGCGCCGGCTCGGGGGAGCAATGCGCCAGGCCGGGATCATCGCCGCCGGCGGACTGTACGCGCTCGAGCACCACGTGGAGCGGCTCGTCGACGACCACGTCCGGGCCCGCCGAATCGCCGAGGTGGTGGCCGACCGGTTCGCGGGCTCGATCGACCCCGCGACGGTCGAGACCAACATGGTGTGCTGCGACGCGTCGGCGTTCCCCGAGAAGTTCCTGTCGCGCCTCGCGGATCGGGGGATCCTCGCCGGGATGCTCGACCCGCAGACCATCCGGTTCGCCACCCATCTCGACGTCGACGACGCCGACGTCGACCGGTTGATCAGTGCGATCGACGAAATCGTGGGGGAGGGGTAGGGCAGCGGCCGTGCGAGTCGAGCGGGGTGAGTACGAAGCGGGCTCGTGGGAGATGGTCACCCGTGACGTGCCGGATGCGTTCAGCCCTCTGATCGCGCGCACCACCGGATACCACGAGGAGACGTCCGATTCCCGCCGCTTCCGGGAGACGGCAACGGCCATCGTCCCGGTCATCCTGAGCTTCGGTGATGCGATCAGCCTGGTCGAAGCTCCCGACGCCACGCTGGTGGGTGGGTCGTTCGCCTCGTTCACGGCGGGCGTCCACACCGGGCCCGTCGTGCTCAAATCGCACGGCAGTCAGTGCTGCGTACAGGTCGACCTCAGGCCACTGGGCGCGTACCGGCTGTTCGGTGGAATGCCTGCCGACGACATCGCCGACCAGATGGTCGACCTTTCGCACGTGTTCGGTGAGGGCGACGAGCTGGTGCACCGGCTCGCTGACGCCGCGAGCTGGGAAATGCGTTTCGAGATCCTCGATGGCGCGCTCCGACGGGGCTTCTCCGAGGGTCCCGAGCCGAGGGCGGAGGTGGCCTGGGCCTGGCATCAGCTCGCGTCGAGCCGAGGTGGTGTCGCCGTGGGAGACCTGGCCGACGAGGTCGGGTGGAGTCGGCGGCACTTCGCCAGTGAGTTCCGCCGTCATGTCGGCGTGCCGCCGAAGACGTTCGGCAGGATCGTCCGATTCGACAAGGCCGTCGACATGCTCGTGCCCCCCTCGGGCCGGTCGCTCACCTTCGTCGCCGCCGCATGCGGGTACGCCGACCAGGCCCACTTCAATCGGGAGTTCAAGGAGTTCGCCGGGGTGACCCCGACCGAGTACGCCAGGAACTGGCTGCCCGGGTCGGGGACCGCCGCCTGAGGTCCCATTCGTTCAAGACGGGCCGGGGGCGGCTGCCGTACCGTACGTTCGGGACGACACCGAGGAGGAGCCATGGACCTGTCCAAGCCCACCGTGTATCCGGCGCTGCGCTACGACGACGCGCCGGCCGCAATCGACTTCCTGAAGAAGGCGTTCGGTTTCGAGGAACAGTTCGTCGTGCCGGGCGAGAGGGAGGGGGAGATCGCCCACGCTCAGTTGGTGTGGGGGTCGAACATCGTCATGGTGGGGTCGACCGCCGACGGGTCGGATGGTCGGCTCGAGGGGAAGCCGGGACCGTCGTGGGTCTACTGCGTGACCGACGACCCCGACGCCCTCTACGAGCGGGCCAAGACGACCGGGGCCGAGATCACCCAGGAGCTGACCGACCAGGATTACGGCTCACGCGACTTCGGGGCCAAGGACCCCGAGGGGAACTCCTGGCACTTCGGCACCTACCAGCCGGCTCCGGGAGATGCTCCGGGAGCCCACTGAGGCTGGGGCACGCGCTCAGGTCGAAGGCTGCCAGTTCGGGTCGCGCCCCATGAGCCCGAGGAGCTGGTCCTGGAGGGGTGCGTCGTCGGCCACTGGCACGGCGGGGGCGAACATGCCGGATCCTGAGAGATCGCCGAACGCCTTGGCGGTCTCGTAGGCCGAGGCGCAGAGAGTCTCATCGAGCGTGACGTCCTGACCGCTCGCCCGGGCGAGGTCCCAGGTGTGGACGAGGATGTCGGTGGTGAAGGTCGGAGCGAGCCGGCCGATCCTGGCCTTCCCCATCCCCGGGACGTCGACCTCGAGGTCGAGGATTCCCGGCTCGCCGAAGGCGTCCTGAACGGCCGCGGCGGTCACGGCCCACCGCTCGACGGGATCGTCGGGACGGCTCACCTCGCGTCCGGTCGGGCCGAGCACGACGGCGTCGTGGAAGCCGATGATGTGTTCGACGATGCCGCGAGCGTCCCACTCCGTGCACGGGGTGGGGGCCGACCAGTCGGTGACCGATCGGGCGACGTCGAGGAAGCCGTCGGAGGCGGTGCGGTAATCGTTCACGAGTTCGCTCATGTCGGCATCGTA
>CAZTOV010000190.1:0-3824 GCA_964615175.1 uncultured Burkholderiales bacterium | reverse complement strand
TTCCCGGTGGCCTACCCGACGTCGTGCTCCCCCCAGGCGTGGGCGGCGGCGGCGCCGCTGTTGTTCCTCCGCACGATGCTCCGGCTCGAGCCCGACATCCGCAACGGCGAGCTGCGGGTGGCCCCGGCGATGCCGGATTGGGTGGGCCGTCTGCACCTCGAGCAGGTGCCGTTCATGGGCGGGTCGTTCTCGGTCGAGGTCGAGGGCGAGAGCATCCACGTGACCGAGGTGCCCGAGGGCCTGACCGTCGTTCACACCCCCCGGCGTCCCTGACCCGCTCCCGCGCCGTGCCGACCTCGCTGCGTGCCGTCGTCTTCGACTTCGACGGCCTCGTGCTCGACACCGAGAGCGCCATCCTTCGGGCGTGGCAGGAGGAGTACGAGCGCCACGGCGTGGAGTTCCCCTCCGAGCACTTCATCCGGGCCAACGTCGGCACCATCCGGGGGCAGGCCGACTACGTCGACGAGTACGACGAGCTGGAGCGCCTGATCGGGGCGCCCGTCGATCGCGACGCCATCGTGGCGCGGCGGGTGGCCCGTCACGAGGAGCTGCTCGCCGACGTGCCGCCGAACCCGGGCGTGATCGACTGGCTCGACGCGGTGGAGGAGGGCGGGCTGGGTCGGGGGGTGGCCTCGTCGTCACCTCGTGACTGGGTGGAGCCGCACCTCGAGCGCCTCGGCCTGCGGCGGCGCTTCGACCACGTCTCCACCCGCACCGACGTCAGTGATCGGGCCAAGCCCGACCCGGCCGTCTACCTCCACGCGCTCGAGCACCTCGGGGTGGACGCCGCCGAGGCGGTGGCGCTGGAGGACTCGCCGGCCGGGGTGAAGGCCGCCAAGGGTGCGGGGATCTTCACCGTGGCCGTCCCGAGCCACGTCACGAAGATCCTCGACTTCACGTCCGGCCCGCTCACCGCCGACCTCGTCGTCGACTCCCTCGCCGACTTCACCCTCGCCGACCTACTGGAACGACGGTAGAGACCCTGTGTGTGCATGGCGTCGCGCTCCAGCGCGACGCCATGCACACACAGGGTCGGGGTCACCAGCCTCGTTCGATCCAGTCGTCGAGGTGGGGGCGTTCGGTGCCGATGGTGGTGTCGAGGCCGTGGCCGGGGAGCACGAGGGTCTCGGGTGGGAGCGGGAACAGCTTCTCGTCGATGGTGCGGATGATGGTGTCGAAATCGCCGCCCTCGAAGGTGGTGTTGCCCGGGCCTCCGGGGAAGAGCGTGTCGCCGGAGAGGAGCACGGGCTCACCGTCGACGAGGAAGCACACCGACCCCGGGGTGTGGCCGGGCGTGTGGATGGCCTTCAGGCGCAGCTCGCCGACCTCCTCGACGCTCTCGTCGTGGATGAGGTCGTCGTAGGCGGGGAGCATGTGGGCGTCCTCGGGCCCGACGGCGACGTCGATGCCGGCGTCGCGCATCGGCTCGACGGCCTGGATGTGGTCGAAGTGCCCGTGGGTGGTGAGCACCCGCCGCACGTGTGACGCCTCGGCCACCTCGAGGAGCAGGTCGTGCTCGTTGGCGGCGTCGACCAGCACCGCTTCGCCGGTGCCTTTGCACCGCACCACGTAGACGTTGTTCTCGAACGGCCCGACGACGTACTTGTCGATGCGGGTGCGTTCTGACTCGTAGTGGGGCGGGCGGGCAGGAGCCATCGCGGCCAGCCTACCAACGGCTCCGGGCCACCCCTACCCGCCCTACCCGGCATGGCAACTTGACCAGGTGGTCTAGTAGCGTCGCAGCCGCCCTATGGACTTCGATTTCACGCCCGAGGAGGAGGCCTTCCGCGAGGAGGTGCGTTCCTGGCTCGACGAGCACCTCACCGACGAGTACCGCAACGTCAGCGGCGGCGCCGGCCCGGCCGACGACCGTGACTGGGACAAGCGGGTCGAGTGGGAGCAGAAGCTCGGCGAGGGCGGCTGGATCGGCGTCGGGTGGCCCGAGGAGGTCGGTGGCCGCGGTGCCTCGGTGATCGAGGAGGTCATCTTCCACGAGGAGTACGCCCGTTCCGGAGCCCCGGCCCGGGTGAGCTTCTTCGGCGAGGGGCTGCTCGGCCCCACCATCGTCGCCCTCGGCACCGACGAGCAGAAGGAGCGCTTCGTCCCGCCGATCCTGAAGGCGCAGGAGTTCTGGTGCCAGGGCTACTCCGAGCCCGACGCCGGCTCCGACCTCGCGGGCGTCAAGACCACCGCCGTGCTCGACGGCGACGAGTGGGTGGTCAACGGCCAGAAGATCTGGACCACCTTCGCCCACCACGCCGACTGGATGTTCACCGTCGTGCGCACCGACCCCGACGCGGGCAAGCACAAGGGGTTGTCGTACCTGCTGATCCCCATGGACCAGGAGGGCGTCGACGTCCGCCAGATCCGCACCATCAACGGGTCGGCCGAGTTCAACGAGGTCTTCCTCTCCGACGCCCGCACCGCCGCCGAGAATGTGGTCGGCGAGGTGAACGAGGGGTGGAAGACGGCCATGACCACGCTCGGCTTCGAGCGGGGGACCGCCTTCCTCGCCCAGCAGATCCGCTTCGAGGAGGAGGTCAACGGCCTCCTCGCCGAGGCGAAGAAGCGGGGGACCAGCGACGACCAGAACCTCCGGCAGCGCCTCGCCGACGCCTACGTCCGCCTGCGGATCATGCGCTACAACGGCTACCGCATGCTGACCAACCTGGCGCGGCAGGGGAGTCTCGGCCCCGAGGCGTCGATCGAGAAGCTCTACTGGAGTACCTGGCACCAGGAACTGGGCGAGCTGGCGATGAACGTCCTCGGACCCGACGCCCTCATCGTCGGCGACGGCTACGAGCCCGACGAGTTCCAGGTGTCGTTCCTCTCGAGCCGGGCCGAGACCATCTACGCCGGGTCGAGCGAGATCCAGAAGAACGTCATCGGGGAGCGGGTGCTCGGACTGCCCCGCGAACCCAAAGTCGAATCCAAAGTCGAATCAAACAACTAGGGAGCGAGCATGAACTTCGCCTTCTCCGAAGAGCAGGAAGCCCTGAGGGAGACCGTCGCCAACTTCCTCGAGGGCAAGTCACCGTCCTCCGAGGTGCGGCGCCTCATGGAGACCACCGAGGGCTACGACCCCGACGTGTGGAAGCAGATGGGCCAGCAGATGGGCCTCCAGGGTCTCCACATCCCCGAGGAGTACGGAGGCCAGGGCTACACATTCGTCGAGCTGGGCATCGTGCTCGAGGAGATGGGCAAGCGGCTGCTGTGCTCGCCGTACTTCGCCACCGTCTGTCTCGCCGCCAACGCCATCCTCAACGCGGGCAGCGACGCCCAGAAGAAGGAGCTGCTCCCGGCGATCGCCGGCGGGGAGACCATCGCCACCCTCGCCTTCACCGAGCCGAAGGGATTGTGGGGCGCCGACGGCATCGAGATGACCTACGAGTCGTCGGGCGACGGCTACACGCTCTCGGGCGAGAAGATGTTCGTCATCGACGGCCACAACGCCGACCTGATCGTGGTGGCAGCCCGCCAGGCGGGCAGCTCGGGTACCGAGGGGCTGTCGTTCTTCACCGTCGCCGGCGACGCCGACGGGCTCACCCGCACGGCGCTCGAGACCATGGACCAGACCCGCAAGCAGGCCAAGCTCGAGTTCTCGAATGTCGAGGCCGACCTCCTCGGCGACGAGGGCTCTGGCTGGGCGGCGCTGTCGAAGACCCTCGACCAGGCCGCGGTGGCGCTCTCCAACGAGATGGTGGGGGGTGCCCAGGAGGTGCTCGACATGTCGGTCGAGTACGCCAAGGTCCGGGTGCAGTTCGGCCGCCCCATCGGCTCGTTCCAGGCCATCAAGCACAAGTGCGCCGACATGCTGCTCGAGG
>CAZTOV010000189.1:1340-3869 GCA_964615175.1 uncultured Burkholderiales bacterium | reverse complement strand
GGAACGGCGTCGAGCTGAAGCCCGACGTGGTCGAGACGTTCTCGAAGTTCTTCGATACGCCCATCGGCTTCCCCGGCCTGTGGGAGGCGGTGGTGCGGCGCGAGCTTCGCCACGACGAGTCGATCCTCGACTGACCGGCGGCACGCCGCCGCCGAACATTGCTTTCCCGACCCCCTATGAGGGGGTGACGCCCCCAAAGATGCCCGTCGGGAGGGGATCAGTCCCGGGAGCGGTCCTGGGGGCGGATGTCGTCGTTCTCGAAGTGGCGGGGGATCTCGAAGCCGTCGGAGCGGCGGCGGACGCGGACGCCCCCGTCGCCCACACCCAGGTACTCGTAGCCACCGGCCCATTGACCTTCGAACCGGGTACGGACCTCGACCCTCGAGCCGGGCAGGAACGAGTCGGCGGCGGGGGTGGTGTCGGCGGGCAGCTTCCGACGACCTCGTGCCATCTCCTCGGCCATCCGTCCTGGCTCCCTTCCTGTGCGGCGTGCGCGTCGGCTGATCGTGTGGCGCCGTGAGAACCCTCCGGCCCAGCGGAGAAGCGTCACCGGACGAGCGAACGCCGGTCGCGGGGCAGAAACTCGCGGCTCGTCACGAACCTACGGGCCGATCACCGCCGGGGGAAGACCCATATGAGGGGGCTGCCGACGGCGGTGAGCCGGCCGCTACTCCCGGGGCAGCGCGATCCGGAACGAAGCACCCCCGCCCTCACGTTCCTCCACCCAAGCCCGGCCGCCGTGAAGTCGGGCGAAGCGGCGCACCAGGTACAGGCCCGCCCCCATGCCCCCGGATCGGTCGTCCGGGTCGGTACGCCCGAACATCTCGAACACCGCCTCGCGCTTCTCGGCCGGGACGCCGGGGCCGTCGTCCTCCACCACGAGGAGGACTTCCTCTTCGGTCGGCTCGATCTTCACCCGGACCTTGGCCCCGGGGGGCGTGTGGCGGGCCGCGTTCTCGAGAAGGTTCCGCACCATCGACTCGACCAGCCCGGGGTCGATGTCGGCCTCGACGGCGGAGAGCCCCAACTCGAGCGATCGGTCACCCAGGTCGACGCTCTCCACGGCCCGCCCCACGGCCTCGCCGACCGGGGCCCGACGCCGGTGAGCCTGCACGGCTCCGCTGCCCAAGCGCTCGAGGTCGAGGAACTGGGTCTGCATGCGGCGCAGCACGCCGGCGCTCGCGGTGATGCTCTCGAGCCCCGTGCGCGCCGCCTCGGGAAGCTCCTCGCGGAAGGTCTCGATGGCGCGCACCCCAGCGAGGAGCCCGTTGAGCGGCGCCCGCAGATCGTGGGCGATCGCCATCAGGAAGGCTTGGCGCGCGTCCTGGGCGTCGGCGCTCCGGTCAAGGGTCCGCTCGAACTCTCCGGTCCGGCGCGTCTCCGCGGTCACGTCACGCACGGTCCAGTAGAGCTGCCCGTGATCGCGTCTCCGGGCGACGGTCACCACCGCCGGGAAGGCGGCCCCGTTTCGGGGCACCACCTCCAGCTCCCATGACCCCGACTCGGCGTCCCCGCTGCCGCCGCGGATCGCCCGCCACACGACGCGGTGATGACGCTCGGCGACCAGATCGACGACCGACAGGCGCGTGAGATCGCTCGCGCTCGCTCCGAGCAGCTCCTGTCCGGCCTGGTTGACCTCCTCGACGAGTCCGTGCCGGTCGGTGACGACGCACGCGACGGGCACCGACTCGAAGAAGTCGCGGTAACCCTCGAGCTGGGCCTCCAGGTCGCGCCGGGCGTCGAACAGGACCCGGCCCTCCCGACGCGCCTGCGTCGCTCTCACCTCCGCCTCGTTGACCGCCGCGGTGAGATCGCGGAGCGTCTCGTTGACGACCTTCCGCTGGTCGACGTCGTAGGCGTTGGCCCGGCGCCGGAGCGTCATGAGCTGACGGCGTATCCGCTCCAGCAGCTCATCGACCGGGTCAGCCACTCACGAACTCCCGACTATCCGGGTGGGTTCCCGGTCGGCTCCATGAGGAGCACCACGCCGCGGCGTTCGTCCTCGTCGCCGTAGAGGAGCAAGGTCGAGGTCACCCGGCAGCGGATCCCGGTGCCTCGCCGGTCGCTGGCGTCGAGCACCAACTCGTCGCCGCCGGAATCGTCCCCGGTACCAGCGTCGGTGTCGAGGCAACGCCGGATCGGTTCTCGGAGCGCGTCGACGGGCAACCCGATGTCGAGGGTGAAGAAGGCGCGTCCCACCACCCGTTCGGCGGCGAGGCCCCACAGGTCTTCGGCGGCGTCGTTCCACATCTGCACCACCAGGTTCGAGTCGAGCACGACCACCGCGGCCGACATGCTGGTGAGGATCGACTCCATGAACTCCTTCGCCCGATCGAGCGCCTCGGTCCGCTCGTGGAGGGCGTCGTTGACGGCTTCGAGCTGCTCGTTGGTGGAGTGCAGCTCCTCGTTCATGGTCTCCAACTCTTCGTTGCTCGACTGCAGCTCCTCGTTGGTGGTCTCCAACTCCTCGTTGGTCGACTGCAGCTCCTCGTTGGTGGTCTCCAACTCCTCGTTGGTCGACTGCAGCTC
>CAZTOV010000189.1:0-1240 GCA_964615175.1 uncultured Burkholderiales bacterium | reverse complement strand
TCGACTGCAGCTCCTCGTTGGTGGTCTCCAACTCCTCGTTGGTCGACTGCAGCTCCTCGTTGGCCGTCTCGAGGTCTTCCTTCGAGCGGACGAGTTCGAGCTGCAGGACGCGCAGGTCGGTGACGTCGATGAAGCAGACGGACACGCCGAGTGGGGCGCCCTCGTCGTCGCTCAACGGCGTGACCAGGATGTCGTAGAACGCCGACGAGTCGCCGTCAGCACGCGCCTCGACCCCGTTCAGCTCGATCGTCCGCTCCTCGTCGATCGCCCGCTCGATCGGGGTCCGGAGATCGGCGGGGCGATACGAGACCTCGAGGTCGCGCAGTGGGCGGCCGACGTCCCGAGGGCTCAGACCGAACACCGACCGCGCCAGCCGGTTCGCCGCCACCACCGTGCCGTCGGCGTCGACGAGGATCTGCACCATCGGCGCGGCGTCGACGGCCCGCTCGAGCACTCGGAACGCGGCATCGGCAGCGGGCGCGTCGCCGGGGTTACCGCCGTCGGCGATCCGCGCGGGCGCGATCTCGTCGACGACGCGGACCTTCTCGAAGACGCGGTGCTCGGGGTGCGCCGGAGTGAAGAGCCGGTGGTGCGAGAGCAGCATCTCGGCCCGCCCGAGGAAGAGGTAGCCGGTGTCCTTCAGGGCGAAGTGCAGGCGGCGCAGCACCTCGGTCTGGCTCTCGCTGTTGAAGTACATGAGGGTGTTCCGACAGACCAGGAGGTCGAGCCGCGAGATGGGGGCGTCCTGCGTCAGGTCGTGACGCCCGAAGATGACCGAACGGCGAAGGCCGGCCCGGAAGGTGCCGCCACCGTCGACCGAGGTGAAGTACTTGGACCGCAGTTCGTCGGGGATCGCCTCGAGCTGCTCGGCCGTGTAGGTGCCCCGTCGCGCCTCCTCGAGGGCCGACTCGTCGACGTCGGTGGCGTAGATCTTCACCCGCTGGGAGAATTCGGCGGGCCCGAGGGCCTCAGCGAAGAGCGCGGCGAGGGTGTAGGCCTCCTCCCCCGACGCGCACCCCGCGCTCCAGATCCTGATCTCGTCGTCGCCGGCGGCCTCCACCACCTCGGGGATGACCTCCGCCGCCAGGAACTCCCACGCCTCGGGATCGCGGAAGAACGAGGTGACGTTGATGAGGATGGTGTCGAAGAGACGCGCCCACTCGTCGACGTCGACCTCGAGATGGTCGCGGTATTCGGCGTACGACTCGACACCGACCTCCTGCATCCGCTTGTCGATGCG
>CAZTOV010000188.1:0-3869 GCA_964615175.1 uncultured Burkholderiales bacterium | reverse complement strand
CGCCCGGCAGGACCCGGCAATCGTGGTAGAAGCCGTGGAACCGTCCGCCGAGATCGCGGACCCAGGTGGTGAGGCGGTGGGGTGCCCGCACTGACGCCGCGTCGGCGACCACATCGGGGTACTCGGCGAGACACCGGAGGAGCTCCAGCTCGCGTTCGTGATCGAGGACGTCGAGATCGACCTCGCCGAGCGGCTTGTGTACGACGTCGCGCTCCTCGGCGATGCGGCCGATGGATGCGATCCGGGCGTGCGCGTACTGCACGTAGTAGACGGGGTTCTCCATCGACTGCGACGTCACGACGTCGACGTCGAATGTCTGGGCGTTGTCGATGCCCTGGAGGAGGAACGTCAGCCGGGTGGCGTCGGGATCGACCTCGTCGAGGACCTCGGCGAGAGTGACCATGTCGCCGGTGCGTTTCGAGAGTCGCACCGGCCGTCCGTCACGTTGGAGGGTGACGAGCTGGCCCAGGATGATCTCGGGCTCGGGTCCGAACTCGGAATGGGCCGGCACGCCGAGGGCGGCGAGCGCGGCCTGGAGCGACTTCACCTGCCCGTGGTGATCGGCTCCCCAGATGTCGACCAGGTGCCCCCACCCGCGGTCGAGCTTGTCGCAGTGGTAGGCGATGTCGGCGGCGAGGTAGGTGAAAGTGCCGTCGCTCTTGACGAGGACGCGGTCGCGATCGTCGTCCCATTCGGTGGCCGTGAACCAGACCGCGCCCTCACGCTCCTCGACCGCGCCACGTTCGCGGAGGTGATCGACGGCCGCCTCGACGGCGCCGCTGTCGTGAAGGCTCCGCTCCGAGAACCAGGTGTCGAAGATGACGCCGATCCGTTCGAGGTCTGACCGCTGTTCGGCAACGACCCGCCGGTATCCCCACTCGCGGGCCTCCTCCGGCGACGGCGAGTCGCCCAGCTCGCTCCGCATCTCGTCGGCCATCTCGGTCACGTACGCGCCCTGATAGCCGTCGTCCGGGGGCTCCTCGCCTTGCATGCGGGCCAGGAGCGACGCCCCGAAGGCGTCGAGCTGATTGCCGGCGTCGTTCACGTAGTACTCGCGGTGCACGTCGGCGCCCTGCGCCGACAGGAGGTTGGCGAGCGCGTCACCGACCGCCGCCCACCGGGCACCCCCGGCGTGCACGGGGCCCGTCGGATTCAGCGACACGAACTCGAGGTTGATGCGCTCGCCCGACAGCGCGTCGGACGTCCCGTATTCCTCGCCGGCGTCGATCACGTCGCGCAACACGTCGTGCAGCCAACCCGGCGCCAACCGGAAGTTCAGGAATCCGGGACCGGCCACCTCGACTCCGTCGAGGTGGGGCACCTCGGCAGCTCCGAGACGCCGAGCGATCTCCTCGGCGATCTCGCGCGGGTTCCGGCCCGCCGCCTTGGCGAGCTGCATGGCGACATTGGTGGCCCAGTCGCCGTGCTCACGCTGCTTGGGCGGGGTCAGCTCGATGCCGTCGGGAGGATCGGGCAGGCCGGCGTCGGCGAGGGCGTCGCCGATCGCGGCGATGAGGTCATCGCGGATCATGGGGAAGAGCCTCTATCGGGCTTGGGACTTCTCGAGGACTGCGGTGACCCGGTCGACGAGGTCGATCGGGTCGAAGGGCTTGGTGACGTAGTCGGCCGCGCCCAGGTCCATGCCCCGGGCGACGTCGGCACCTTGGGCCTTGGCCGAGACGAAGATGACCGGGATCCCCGCCAGCGCGTCGTCGTCACGGAGGGCTTCTGCCACCTCGTGGCCGGTCAGCTTCGGCATCATCACGTCGAGGATGATGATGTCGGGCCGGCTCGACCGGGCGGCCTCGAGGGCGGCGGCGCCGTCGGCCGCGGTGACCACCGTGTAGCCCTCCATCTCGAAGTTGACCTCGAGCAGGCCGAGGATCACGGGGTCGTCGTCCGCCACGAGGATGGTCTTGTCGGACATCGCGGGAAGCGTACACGGCACCCTGGGTGGCTCCCGGGGCCGAATGACCCTTCCACCACTCGTACGTACGCCGCCAATAGCGTGGTGGACATGGCACTGCCCTATGCGAACGAGCCCGAGGTCTGCGACACCGACATCGGCGACGACATCGTCGACGCCGATGTGGTCGAGCCTCCCCCCGCCGAGGGGCGTCACGTGCCCGACGTCGTCCGCGCCGATGCCGTCGCCCAGGCGGTCGACGCCATGCGCCTCGAGATGTCGGAGCGCGACGGCGAACTGCGCGACGTGCTCGGTCGCCTCGGCGAGCTGTACGGCCGCCTCGCCGACGACGCGCCCGACCGGTCGGCGCTCGACGAACACACCCTGCGGGCCCTGCTCCGCAGCACCGAGCACCTGGCGACGGTCACCGAGGCGTCGGTCGACCGGATCACCGACGTGACCCGCTCGCTCGAGCGCATGGCCGAATCGATGCAGGGTGTGGCCACCCGGGTCGATCGACTCGTCCGCCGGGCCGACGAATCCGAGATCCGCCTCGAGCGCCTCGTGCAGGCGACCGAGTCGCTCCGCGACGAGGTCGGCGATCTCCAGCGGGGACAGCAGGCCCGCCGCCGGCCACCACGGCTACGCGCGGTCGGCGACGCCGCTCCGGGCGAGCCGGGCGGATCCGCGGCCCCCTGACCCACGCGCCGATGCGACGGCCCTCGATGGCGCCGTGACAAGCTTCGGGCGATGAAACGCGCACTGATCACGGGCATCTCGGGCCAGGACGGCTCCTACCTCGCCGAGTTCCTCCTCGACAAGGGCTACGAGGTGCACGGGCTCGTCCGGCGGGCGTCGAGCTTCAACCGGCACCGCATCGACCACCTGCCCCACGACACCCGCGACCCCGACTGCACCCTGTTCCTCCATTACGGCGACCTGTCCGACGCCGTGGGTCTGGTGAACCTGGTACGCGAGATCGTGCCCGACGAGGTGTACCACCTCGGCGCGCAGAGCCACGTGCACGTGAGCTTCGAGATCCCCGACTACACGGGGCTCGTCACCGGGCTCGGGACGGTGCGGCTGCTCGAGGCCATCCACGCCGCCGGGGTCGATACCCGCTTCTACCAGGCGTCGTCTTCGGAGATGTACGGACTCGCTCCGCCGCCCCAGAGCGAGCAGACCCCGTTCCACCCCCGGAGCCCCTACGCGTGCGCCAAGGTCTACGCCCACCACACCGCGGTCAACTATCGCGAGTCGTATGAGCTGTTCGTCACCAACGGGATCCTTTTCAACCACGAATCGTCGCGACGGGGCGAGAACTTCGTGACCCGCAAGATCACCCGGGCCGTCGCCCGCATCCAGGCCGGGCTCCAGTCGGAGCTGTACCTCGGGAACCTCGACGCCAAGCGTGACTGGGGTTACGCGCCCGAGTACGTCGAGGGGATGTGGATGATGCTCCAGCACGGCGAGCCCGACGACTTCGTGCTGGCCACGGGCGAGACCCACAGCGTGCAGGAGTTCGCCGAGGCCGCCTTCTCCCACGCGGAAATGGACTGGGAGCAGTACGTACGCACCGACCCCCGGTACGAGCGGCCCGCCGAGGTCCACGAGCTGTGCGGCGACGCGTCGAAGGCCAAGCGGGTCCTCGGCTGGGAAGCCGAGGTGAAGTTCGACGAGCTGGCCCGGACCATGGTCGACGACGACATCCGCATCCTCGACGACGAGCTCTCCGGCCGCACCGTCCGCGCCCAGGGCTGACCAGGGTCGCTTACTGCCAGTAACAGCCGGTTTCTGGCGAGTTGGTGGCAGCAAGCAACGCCTGGGCCCGCTGGTACGCTCACATTCCTCGCCCCCATAGCTCAGCGGATAGAGCACCGCCCTCCGGAGGCGGGTGCCCAGGTTCGAGTCCTGGTGGGGGCGCCATCCATCTTCTCCCGCGGTACTCCATGAGCACCGCACC
>CAZTOV010000187.1:0-3914 GCA_964615175.1 uncultured Burkholderiales bacterium | reverse complement strand
CAACCATGGTACGGGGAGGGGGTGGGATCAGGCTTCGGCGATCACCACGGCGACGGCCACGGTGTCGGAGTGGGTGAGCGAGAGGTGCCAACGCTCCACGCCGGCCTCGTCGGCGAGGCGGGCGGCTGGGCCCGACAACTCGACCATGGGAGCGCCGGTCTCGAGCTTCACGACCTCGACGTCGGTGAGCGTGAACGCCCCCAGGCCCACGGTGAGGGCCTTCATGACCGCCTCCTTGGCGGCGAAGCGGGCCGCCAGGCGCTTGGCCGGGTCGGGGGATCGGGCTCCGTAGGCGCGCTCGGCCTCCGTGAACACCCGGCGCTCGACGCCCGGGGTCCGCTCGATGACCTTGCGGAAGCGGGCGACGTCGACGGCGTCGACCCCGACGCCCACCACCCCCACGGCTACTCGACCGTGACGGTCTTGGCGAGGTTGCGGGGTTTGTCGACGTCGTGACCGCGCCGCTTGGCGATGTGATAGGCGAAGAGCTGGAGCGGGATCACGCTCACGACCGGCGACACCAGCTCGGAGGTCTCGGGGACCCAGAACACGTGGTCGGCGACGGCGGAGGCGCTGGTGTCGCCCTCGGTGGCGACGAGCACCACGGTGGCGCCCCGGGCCCGGACCTCCTCGATGTTGGAGAGCGTCTTGGCGTGGACGTTCGACTTGGTGGCCACTCCCACCACGACGACGCCCGGTTCGATCAGCGCGATGGGCCCGTGCTTCAGCTCACCGCCCGCGTAGGCCTCGGCACGCGCATAGCTGATCTCCTTCAGCTTGAGCGCGCCCTCCATGGCGACCGGCACGCCGACCCCGCGCCCGACGAAGAAGAAGTCGCGCACGTCGGCGTACTGCTCGGCCACCTCGACCACGTCGCGGTCGGACGTGAGCATCTCGCGGATGAGCGCGGGGGTGCCGGCCAGCTCGTCGAGAGTTCCCCCCACCTCGGAGGGGAACAGCGTGCCCCGGATCTGGGCGAGGTAGAGGCCCAGCTCGAGCAGGGCGACGATCTGCGCCACGTGGGTCTTGGTCGCGGCGACGCCGACCTCGGGTCCGGCGTGGGTGTAGAGCACCGCGTCGGCATCACGGGCCATCGACGAATCGACCACGTTGCTCACCGCGATGACCCGAGCGTGCAGACGGCGTGCGTACCGGCACGCCGCGATGGTGTCGGCGGTCTCGCCCGACTGGCTGATCCCCACCACCAGCGTCCGCTGGTCGACCACCGGATCGCGGTACCGGAACTCCGAGGCGATGTCGATCTCGCACGGGAGCCGCGTCCAGTGCTCGATGGCGTACTTGGCCACCATCCCCGCGTGATAGCTGGTACCGGCGGCGACGATGAACACCTTGTCGACGTCGCGCAGCTCGTCCTCGGTGAGCCGCAGCTCGTCGAGGATGATCTTGCCGTCGGCCCCCACCCGGCCCCGCAGGGTCTCCTCGATCGCCACCGGCTGCTCGTGGATCTCCTTGAGCATGAAGTCGTCGAAGCCGCCCTTCTCGGCCTCCTCGATGTCCCAGTCGACGTGCCGCGAAGGTGCGTCGACCTCGTTCCCCTCGATGTCGGTGACCCGGATGGTGCCGGGGCGCAACTCGACGACCTGATCGTCGTCGACGACCTTGAGGTCGCGGGTGTGCGGGAGGAGAGCGGGGATGTCGGAGGCGAGGAAGGCCCCGCCATCGGCCAGACCCGCCACGAGCGGAGCCACGCGTCGGGCGGCCACGACCAGCTCGGGGTCGTCGGCGTGCACGACCACGATCGCCAGCGAACCTTCGACCTCGTGCATCACGGCGCGGACGGCACCGGCGAGGTCGAGGCCCCCGGCGAGGCGCTCTTCGACGAGGTGGGCGAGAAGCTCGGAGTCGGTCTCGGACCGCAGCTCGTGGTCGGCTTCGAGCCGGTCGCGCAACGACAGGAAGTTCTCGATGATCCCGTTGTGGATCAACGCCACCGCACCGGTGCAGTCGCGGTGCGGGTGTGCGTTCTCTTCGGTGGGACGCCCGTGGGTCGCCCAACGAGTGTGACCGATTCCGGCGGTCGCGATGGGGGCGTCGTCGACCGCCTCGGTCAGTTCGGCGAGCTTGCCGACGCGGCGGCGCAGCCAGACGCCGTCGGCACTCTGGAGCGCCACACCGGCCGAGTCGTAACCCCGGTACTCGAGGCGGGCCAGACCACCCAACACGATCGGGAGGGCGGGCTCGTCACCCGTGTATCCCACGATTCCACACATCTCCGGGCTCCTCTCTCCGCTCGCTACCGCTCGCTCCGAACCGTCGCCCTCTTCAACACACGCTTCGGCCCCGGTCGAGTACTGCGCTTCGCCCCCGGACGACTCGCGCTTCTTCCATCACGCGAGCACGGGGCCCCTGCCCCGTGCGTGGCCGTCCGAGCCCGCCCCGCCGTCGGCCTCCTCACCGATGCAGCCGCCGATTCAACAACCGATTCAGCGGCCGATGCAGCAAGGGTACCCCTGCTACTCCGAGCCGCCGAGGGTGTCGGTGAGGATGGCGGCGAGGTGGCCGGAGCAGCGGGCGGCCTCGGCCTCGGTCGCAGCTTCGACCATCACCCGCACCAACGGCTCGGTGCCGGAGGGCCGCACGAGCACCCGTCCCGAATCCCCCAGGTCGGCTTCGACCCGGCGAACCTCGTCCCAGAACGCGTCGGCCCCGCCCAGGGCGTCTCGGTCGGCGACCCGGACGTTCTCGAGCACCTGCGGGAGCTTGGTCACCACCGACGCCGACTCCGAGAGCGGGTCGCCGGAACGGGCCAGCGCATCGAGGAGCATCACCGCGCTGAGGATGCCGTCGCCGGTCGTGGCGTGGTCGCGGTAGATCAGGTGTCCCGACTGCTCACCGCCGAGCGAGAAACCGCCGGCGAGCATGGCCTCGAGGACGTACCGGTCGCCCACCTTGGTCTCGACCACGGCGATGCCGTGCGCGGCCATGGCCTGTTTGAATCCCAGGTTCGCCATCACCGTGGCGACGACCGTGTCACCTGCCAGTACCCCTCGGTCGCGCATGTCGAGGGCGGAAATCGCCAGGAGATGGTCGCCGTCGACGACCACGCCCCGCTCGTCGACGGCGATGAGCCGGTCGGCGTCACCGTCGAAGGCGATTCCGAGATCGGCGCCACCACCGGTCACGGCGTCGCGGAGCAGTCCCGGGTGTGTCGATCCGCACCCGTCGTTGATGTTCCGACCGTCGGGGGCCGCTCCGATGACCTCGACGGTGGCGCCGAGGCGCCGCAGGATCTCGGGTCCGGTCTCGAAGGCGGCACCGTGGGCACAGTCGACGACGACCGTGAGCCCGTCGAACGACCGTCCCTCCACCACGGATGCGAGGTGATCGAGGTAGGCGTCGTGCGCCGCTCCCGAGCCGTCGACGACATCGGGTGTGACATCGAGCGCGGGCATCCCGTCGGCGGCCAGGCGAGCCTCGATCTGCGCTTCCACGTGGTCGGGCAGCTTGCGGCCGTCGGCGGAGAAGAACTTGATGCCGTTGTCGTGGAAGGGGTTGTGCGACGCCGAGATCATGGCGCCGGCAACGCCCCGGCGTTCCGCGATGAAGGCGAGCGCGGCCGTGGGGAGGACTCCGAGCGTCTCGACCCGGGCGCCGGCATCGGTCAGACCCCGAGCGAGGGCGGTTTCGAGCGCCGGCCCCGACTCCCGGGTGTCGCGAGCGACGACGAACGTCGACCCCCCATCGAGCACGTGGGCGGCCGCGCGACCCAGGGCTGCGACGGCGGACTCGGTCAACTCCTCGAGGGCGACCCCGCGGACGCCGTCGGTGCCGAACCGCAGCACGGGAACGGTGTCGGTCATGGAGCCCGCCGCGTCGCGTGTTAGGCGACTAACGCTTGGAGTACTGCGGAGCCTTGCGGGCCTTCTTGAGGCCGTACTTGCGCCGCTCCTTCT
>CAZTOV010000186.1:1665-3926 GCA_964615175.1 uncultured Burkholderiales bacterium | reverse complement strand
CCGGACTTCGCCCGGGCCCACCCGGCCCGCCATCTCGTCCCCATCGACCTCGAGTGGCTCGCCGCGCTCCCCGGCATCGTGCGGCTGATCACCCTGGCGCCGGAGCTTCCCGATGCGGTCCGGGCAATCGAGGCGCTCGTCGAGCGAGAGATCGTGGTGGCACTGGGTCACTCGGGTGCGAGCTCCACCGACGTGGGGGCGGCCGTCGACGCGGGGGCGAGCCTCGTCACCCACCTGTTCAACGCCATGCCGCCGCTCCACCACCGGCGCCCCGGTCTGGTCGGCGCCGCGCTCACCGACGAGCGTCTGACCGTGTCGCTGATCGCCGATCTCGTCCACGTGGCACCCGAGGTGTTGCAGCTCGCGTTCTCGAGCAAGGGGCCTGCCAACACCGTGCTGGTGACCGACTCGAGCGCCGCGGGCAGCACGCGGTTCGACGGGGTGATCGAGGTCCGCGGCGGAGCGCCCCGGCTTTCGGACGGCACCATCGCCGGCAGCGTGCTCACCATGGACCGAGCCGTGGCGAATGTCGTCCGGCACGCGAGCGTCCCGCTGGAGATGGCCGTAGCGGCGGCGTCATCGACGCCGGCGCGGATCCTCGGTCTCGCCGATCGAGGGCGGATCGAGCCCGGGGCTCGCGCCGACCTGGTGGCGCTCGATGACGATTTCACCGTCGAGGCGGTCTGGGTCGGGGGTGAGCGGCTCTCGGGTTGAGACCGGGCGTTCAGCCGAGGTGCGCCTCGGCACACTCCACGCCGTCGGGCCCCACCGTCGCCGAGTGCTCGGTCCCGGGGTCGATCTCGAGACGGTCACCGGGACCCAGTTCGAGATCGCCCGAGTCACGGGTGTGGAAGGTGATCGCGCCCCGGAGGCACACCACGACCTTCCGGTAGCCGTGCGAGTGCCACCCGTAGGTGTCACCGGGAGCGTTTCCCCACCGCGACGGCTCGAGTCCCTCGTCGCGCAGACCGGCCTCGATCACGTCCGGCTCGATCGCTCCTGCGGCGGTTCTGGTGATCCGGGCCGGCATCACCGGCGGGCGACGCCGTAGATCCGCTCGGGCTGGACGAGCACCGCGCACCGGCGCTCCTCCTTCATGACGCGGTCGTACTCCTCGAAGTCGTCGTGGGTGCCGCCGGCGGCGGTGAACACGTCGCGCAACAGGAGGCGCAGACCGTCGTCGTCGACGCCTGCGAGCGGGTCGTCGGGGCCGCACAACTCGACGGCGCCGTCGGCGCTCACCCACTCCCACGCGGCACGGAACGTGACCGCGGCCTGGGGACGGGCCCGGAGATGGCCGAGCTTGCGCGAACCGCCGCGAGCCACGAGGCCCACGACAGGGTCACCGGTCACGGGGTGGGCGAGGACGCCGGCATTGACCACGCTGGCGTGCACCGACCCGTCTCCCCGCGTGGTGGCGACCATGGCCAGGCCGTGGTCGCGCCCGACGAAGTCCCGGACCGTGTCGAGATCCATCGGCTACTCCTCGCCGAGAGGCTCACCATTCATCTCGAGCAGCGGTTCGGCGAGGATCTCGATCTGCTCGCGGTCGGGCCCCCGGAAGTAGATGGAGTCGGGGATCTCGTCGTTGGCCCCCATGTACTCGACGCCCTCTGCTTCGAGGCGTTGGCGGATAGCGCCGAAGTTCTCACGCGTCGCCGAGATGGCCACGTGCTGCATCGATCCGAGCGTCTCGGCCCAGTCCGGGAGGTCGAGGCCGGGGAAGTCGAAGAACGCCAGCAGGTTTCCGTGGCCGATGTCGAAGAAGAAATGGGCGGAACCGGAGTAGTCGCGGTTCTCGAACACCTCGATCAGCGGGAACCCGAGCACGTCCTGGTAGAACCGCATCGTCCGGTCGGGGTCGGAACAGATCAGCGCCAGATGATGGACGCCCCTCGCGCTCGACGCCGGGCGCCCGGCCGACGGGCGTAGATGGGCTTCCTCGAGCGCGCGCTTCTTGGCGGCGAAATCCACGGCGGTCTCAGGCATCGGACACTCCCCGATCGTCGTCGTGTCGAGCCTACGATGATCCGACGCCGGATCCGTCGCGCTCAGTCGTCGCGCTCCCGGAGCCCGGGCGGCCCTCGCTCGTCCTCGTCGTCGTCATCCTTCTCCTCACCGTTGGAAAGTTTCAGGTCGACGGAGTCGTCGGGCGCCGCCGAAGATCCGGCTTCGGGCTCCTGGCCCACCACGACGCCGATGTCGTGGTCCGACTTCTCGTACTTCACCGACCCGACGGCGAGACCCGCGTCGTCGAGGGC
>CAZTOV010000186.1:0-1565 GCA_964615175.1 uncultured Burkholderiales bacterium | reverse complement strand
TCGGTCCGGTGCTGCCGGATCGGCGTCGGGTCGGCGTGAAGCCGGGCGACCGCCACCGAGGCCGGCGACGAGCCCCCGAACGGCAGCGCGCCGGTGAGCAGTTCGTAGATGACCACGGCGGCCGAGTACTGGTCGCTCGCCGAGGTGGGGGTCTCGTCGAGCAGTTGCTCGGGCGACAGGTACGGGGCGGTCCCGACGACGGTGCCGGTGTCGGTGAGACGGGTCTGTCCCGGACTGCGGGCGATGCCGAAGTCGGTGACCTTGACGTTCCCGTCCGACGCCAACAGGACGTTGGCGGGCGTGACGTCGCGGTGGACGATGTCGCGGTCGTGCGCGGACTCGAGGGCCGCGAGGACCGCGTCCGCCACCCCCAACGCGTCGGGGAGGGGCAGCGCACCGTGGCGGGCGAGGCGGTCGGCGAGGGTCTCTCCTTCGACCAGTTCCATCACGATGGCGGGGTCGCCGCCCTCGCCGCCGGTCACGTCGAGCACCGTCACCACGTTCGGATGGATGAGCGACGCCACCATGCGCGCCTCGCGCCGCAAGCGCTCGGACGCCGAGGCGTCGGCACCGGCGTGTGCGACCTTCACCGCCACGGGTCGGTCGGTGTGTGTGTCATGGCCGCGCCACACCTCACCCATCCCCCCGCGGGCCAGACGGGCTTCGAGGCGATAACGCCCCGCGACCATCTGCTTTGTCTCCGATCGGTCCACGCCCACGCTCCTGCTCTGCTCCGGCCAGCGATACCCGCGCGCCCACCAGGGCAATCGCCCCGAATCACCGGAGGAAACGGCCCGCCCACCAACCGACTGTCACGCCGGGGGGTGATCGCGAGAGGATGGCGGCGTGGACCTTCCCGTGATGCCGCCGATCGCCCCCATGCTCGCCAAGCTCGAGCGTGAACTGCCCACCTCGGTCCCCGACGGCACGGTCTTCGAGCCCAAGTGGGACGGCTTTCGAGCGATCGTGTTCCGCGACGGCGACGACGTCGAAATCGGGAGCCGCAGCGAGAAGTCGTTCACCCGGTACTTCCCGGAGCTGCTCGATCCGCTCCGGCGCTCGCTCCCCCAACGCTGCGTGGTCGACGGAGAGATCGTCGTCGCAGGGGCCAAGGGGCTCGACTTCAACCTCCTCCAGGCACGCATCCACCCGGCCCGGTCCCGGATCGATCGGCTCGCGCGAGAGATCCCGAGCTCGTACATCGCCTTCGACCTGCTCGCCGTGGACGGCCGGGACCTGAGGGACGCTCCGTTCTCCGAACGCCGTTCGCTCTTGGAAGACGCCCTCTCCGAGGCCGAGGCGCCCATTCAAGTGACCCCCGCCACCACCGACTCCGCCGTCGCCGCGGACTGGCTCGATCGCTTCGTCGGGGCGGGCCTCGACGGCGTGATCGTCAAGAAGCCGGCGTTGCGCTACCTCGAGGGCAAGCGGGCGATGGTGAAGGTAAAGCGCGAGCGCACCTGTGAGTGCGTCGTCGCCGGCTACCGGATGCACAAGGAGGGTGACGGGGTGGGCTCGCTCCTGCTCGGTCTCCACGACGGGCGCGGGAACCTCCACCACGTGGG
>CAZTOV010000185.1:0-3943 GCA_964615175.1 uncultured Burkholderiales bacterium | reverse complement strand
CTGTCAGGAACGTCCCGAGGCCAAAGTGTCAGGAATGTCCCCGGGCTACACACGGGGTGATCACCCCGTCATTTGCTCACACACCCTCGAGTGTCCTCAGTCGGGGGATGGGCGCGGACCCGGCACGCGGACGTCGCCCTTGCGTTTCGTCACTCCCTGACGGTCGAGGTGGTTCAGGAGCGGGATCACGTAACGGCGTGACGTGGTCAGCAGGTCGCGCACGTCGGCCACGGTGAGTTCACCGCGTTCGCTCAGGGCGGCGCGGATCCGGGCCGTCGCCTCCGCCACCGCCGGCGCGCTCATCAGCATTCCCTGCACGTCGACGGCGAGCCCCTCCTGCACCGCCGCTCTCACGACGTCGCGGTCGATCCCGAGATCATCCGGAGTCGGCGGTGAGAACGGAGCGGCGTCGAGGGCGTCCACCAACCGGCGCACGGCGGGGTCGTCGCCGGGCCGAGGCAGGTGATCCGGCGCTCGCAAGTGGCCACCGGCCACCTCGACAGCGCTCCAGCCGGCGGCCAGGTCGCCGAGCACCTGCGCGTCCACTCCGAGGCGACGGGCCACGATGCCGACCTCGAGGCCGGTATCGAGGGGGTGTTCCCGGTGGTGATCAGCCACCATCGAGCCGACCGACCCCTCGAGACGCCCGGCCTCACCGGCGCTCACGAGCGCACCCCCGACCTCGAGTACCTCACCCGCGGCCGCCAGCTCTGCCACGACGTCGTCGATCCTGCCGGGGCCGAGACCGGTGCGGCGGGCCAGCTCCGCGCGATCGAGGACGGGGCGGTGGGCGAAGGCCCGAGCCACCGGGTCGAGGCCTCGGAGCGCCGCCGCGTCCCGGGTACGTGGTGGCGGATCGACGTCGACGACCACCACACCACCGAGGGTCACCCCGGGGCCCGGATCGCGGAGCACGAGCCGGTCGCCCGGAGCGAGCGGGAGCGACCGGTCGAGGCCGACCCGGACGAGCGTGTCGTCGAGGGGCCGCAGGCGCGCGCCGACGACGCCTGACCCGACATGGGCCTTGAGGTGCTGTCGGCGCTCAGGCTGACCCGCGTCGAACAGCCGCACTTCGGCGTCGACGACGTCGGTGAGGTGCCACTGGTTCGAGAGCACGATGGCGTCGCCGCGGTGGACCTCGTCGTGGTCGACGCCCGCCAGGTTGAGGGCGACCCGGGCGCCGGGCGTGGCACGCTCTGCTTCACGGTGGCCCGACTGGATTCCCCGGATGCGGGCCTCCGCGCCGAGCGGGACGACTCTGACGGCGTCGCCGATTCCCAGACCGCCGCCGGTGAGTGTGCCCGTGACCACGGTGCCGGCGCCCTTCACGGTGAAGGACCGGTCGACCCACAAGCGGGGTCGCTGTCGGTCAGGCGGGTCCGGGATGCGCCCGACGAGGGCGTGCAACGCGTCCTTCACGTCGGCAACGCCCCGGCCCGAGAGGGAGTCGCACGCGATCACCGGTGTGTCTTCGAGGAACGTGCCTTCGACCCGGTCGATCGCCTCGATCACCGCCAGTTCGAGGGTGTCGTCGTCGACCAGGTCGGCCATCGTCACCACCACGAGCCCCTCGCTCACCCCCAGGAAATCGAGGATCCGGAGGTGTTCCTCGGTCTGGGGCATCCAGCCCTCGGGCGCCGCGATCACCAGCACCGCGGCGGGCACCGACCCCACGCCGGCGAGCATGTTCTCGAGGAAGCGGACGTGTCCGGGAACGTCGACGAATCCGACCCGCGTGTCGCCCAGGTCGGTGAACGCGAAGCCGAGGTCGATGGTGAGGCCCCGCCGCTTCTCCTCGTCCCACCGATCGGGGTCGGTGCCGGTCAGGGCGAGGACCAGGCTCGATTTCCCGTGGTCGACGTGGCCGGCCGTGGCGACGATCTTCATGCCCTCGGGCTCACCCCGCGTCGAGCACGGACCGGAGTACGTCGGCGAGAACCTCGTCGTCGGTGGGGTCGACGGTCCGGAGGTCGCAGACCACCGCCCCGTCGACGATGCGGGCGACCACGCCGTGATGGCGGAGCCGTGCGGTCACCGCATCGGCGTCCTCTCCGGTGGTGACGCGGAGCCCTGCCGACGGGATCGTCAGCCCCGGGACCGAGCCGCCTCCCACCACGGCCTCGGTGTCGACCACCTCGACGCCGGGAGCGTCTTCGACCAGGGCGGTGGCCCGCTCCTCGAGCTGCGCGACCGGCGTGGCCACCATCCGCCACAACGGCAGCGTGGCGGCGTCGCCCGTCAGGTAGGAGAGGGCGACGGCCTGCAGGGTGGCGAGCGTGAGCTTGTCGGCGCGTACGGCGCGCGCCAGGGGGTGGCGGGCCACGGTGTCGATCAGATCCCGACGTCCGACGATCACGCCGGCCTGGGGTCCGCCGAAGAGCTTGTCGCCCGAGAACGTGACCAGCGCGGCGCCGTCGGCGACGGCCTGGCGTACGCCGGGCTCGTCGGCCAGCCACTCCGGAGGGCCGCCGGCCAGCCAGGGCGTGGTCGCGTCGAGCAGGCCGGAGCCGGCATCGAACACGACCGGCGGACCGAGGGCGGCGAGTTCGTCGACACCGGTGGCTTCCACGAAGCCCACCATCCGGTAGTTGCTGGCGTGCACCTTCAGGACCAAGGCGGTATCGGATTCGATGGCGGCCCGGTAGTCGCCGATTCGGGTGCGGTTGGTGGTGCCGACCTCGACGAGAGTGGCCCCCGACTCGGCCATCACGTCAGGGACGCGGAATCCCCCGCCGATCTCGACCAGTTCGCCTCTCGACACCACGACCTGGCGTCCGCGGGCGAGGGCGGCCAGCGTGAGCAGTACGGCAGCCGCGTTGTTGTTGACCACGATCCCGGCCTCGGCCCCGCAGATCCGGGCGATGAGCGAGCCGGCATGCTCGTGGCGGGATCCGCGTTCGCCCTCGTCGATGCGGTACTCGAGGTTGGAGTACCCGCGGGCGATGTCGAAGGCGGTGCCGAGAGAGCCGGCGTCGAGCGGCACCCGACCGAGGTTGGTGTGCACGATCACCCCGGTGGCGTTGACGATCCGGCACAGCAGGGAGCGGATCGTCGCCTCGGCGTCGGCGGCGGCGGTGGCGACGACTGCGGCCTCGTCCGGCGGCGTTCCCGCCTCGGCCGCGTCCCGGGCTTCATCGACGGCTCGGCGAGCGCAGTCGACGAGGAGGGCGCGCGGCAGGCCGCGGGCGTCTCCGTCGAGTGCGTTCGCCACGGCCGTCGCCACCCGTTCCACCGCCGGGAGAGCCCGGCGCGCGTCCCGCGAGGTCATGGTCGCAGCGTACGCTCATTCGGGATGCGAGCGGACGGCCCAGCGTGATGATGACGGACAGCCGCGGTGGGGGCAGAGGCCCCGACATACGGAGCAGCCGCCGAGACGTCGGCGGGCGATCGTGAACGCGTCCGGGCCCCAACGCGGTCGCCGTCGGCGGTTTCGGGCCTTCCGAAGCATCCCCATGGGGGCGTGGCTGCGACGGGGCAACCCGTTCCAGCGCATCTTTCGTGTCGTCGCCGTTCTGGTCGTCGTCACCCTGGTGGTGCCCGGCACGGCCCTCGCCGTGGTCCTGGGATCGTTCCTCTTCCTGCCCCTCCCGTCAGCGCTTCCCGACGAGCGAGCGCAGGTGGCGTCGCAGATCAGCACCGTCTTTGCCATCGACGGTGAACCGGTCGGAGAATTCCGCGAGGCCGAACAGGCCATCCCGATCCCCTCCGACCAGATCCCCGACACGATCCGCAACGTCGTGATCGCCGCCGAAGACCACGACTTCTTCGCCCACGACGGCGTCGATTTCGAAGCCGTCGGACGGGCATTGCTCCACAACCTCACCGCCGGACGCATCGTCGAGGGCGGCTCCACCATCACCCAGCAGCTCGTCGACAACCTCTACTTCGAGCAGCGCGAGCGGACGTTCTTCCGCAAGGCCCAGGAGGCCATCCTCGCCGCCCA
>CAZTOV010000184.1:0-3965 GCA_964615175.1 uncultured Burkholderiales bacterium | reverse complement strand
CGTCGGCGTACGTCGCGCCCGCCGCCAGGGCTCCCTCGACCGCCGCCTCCGCCAGCTCGAACATGAGCGGAGCCTACGTCACGGTTCTTGGCTGTGAATTGCCCGCTGAGCGGGCAATTCACAGCCAAGAACTAGGACTGGGATCGAGTCATCCCGGCGCGTTCGCCGCGGAGCTTGAACTTCACCGCGACCTTGCGGGACGCCTCGTCGATCATCTCGTCACCGAACATCACCGCGCCCTTGCGGTCCTCACCGGTCGCCTTCTCGTAGGCGTCAAGGAGATCGAGGGCGTGGTCGAACTGCTCCTGGGTCGGGGTGAAGACCTCGTTGAGGATGTCGACCTGGGTGGGGTGGAGGGCCCACTTGCCGTCGTAACCGAGGATCTTGACCCGCTCCGTGTAACGGCGCATCGCCTCGGGGTCACGCACCTGGACGAACGGCCCGTCGATCACCTGGAGCCCGTTGGCCCGGCCGGCCATGAGGATCTTCATGAACGGGTAGTGGAAGTAGTCGCCGGGGTACTCGGGGATCTCGGTGCCGGGGTTGAGCACCGGCATCTCCATCGAGGCTCCGAAGTCGACCGGCCCCAGGATGATGGTCTCGAGACGATCGCTCGCCGCGCAGATCTCCTCGACGTTGATGAGCCCCTTGGCGGTCTCGATCTGGGCTTCGATCCCGACGCGGCTCTCCCGGCCGGTGACGGTCTCGATCTGGGTGAGCAGCATGTCGAGGGCCTCGACCTGTCCCGGCGTCTCGACTTTGGGGAGCATGATCTCGTCGAGGCGCTCGCCGGCGTTCTCGACCACGTGGATCACGTCGCGGTAGGTCCACTTGGTGGTCCAGTCGTTGACCCGCACGCAGAGCACCCGATCGCCCCAGTCGCCCTCGTTGATGGCCTTGACCACCAAGTCGCGGGCGGCCTCCTTCTCGAGGGGGGCCACCGCGTCTTCGAGGTCGAGGAAGGTCTGGTCGGCCGGGAGGCCCTGGGCCTTGGTGAGCATCTTCTCGCTCGAACCGGGGACCGACAGACACGATCGACGGGGCATGTGCTTGGTGCGCTCAGACATGTCTCCGGGCTCCTCCCTCCGCTTCGCTCCGGACCGTCGCCCTTCTCAACACACGACCCGGGGCCATCAGTCACGGGCTGCGCGACGCCCCCGGTTGACTCGCGTTCCGGGACATTCAGCGCTGCCGCCTGCGGTGAGACCCTACTGATACGTTGCGAGCGTGCCCCAACTCGAAGAGATTGCCGACGGCGTGTGGGTCTGGCTCCAGCTCCCGGGTGAGACGGGCGTGAGCAACGCCACCGTGGTGGCCGACGACGACGGTCTCACCGTGATCGACACGCTGATGGTGCGCTCGCAGTGGGAGCCGTTTCGTGCCGCCGTCGACGAGATCGGGCTGCCCGTGCCCCGCGTCGTGCTGACCCACGCCCACGTCGACCACGTCGGCGGCACCTCGGCGTTTCCCCACGCCGCCATCTACGCGTCGCCCGCCACCAGCGCCATGCTCACCCAGCCACCGCCGATCGACGCCTACAAGTCGTTCATGCCGCAGTTCGCCGACGAGTTCGACGAGCTGCCCGAGGCCCGGCAGGTCACCCATGTCGTGGAGGGCTCGGCCATGCTCAGCAAGCGGGTCGAGGTACGGCTGACGGCCGGCCACACGCCCGGCGACGTGATCGTCCTGGTCGACGACGCCGACGTCCTCGTCGCCGGCGACCTGTGCTTCTTCGGCGTGGCCCCGCTGGCCTTCCAGGGAGACCCTGCGACCTGGGCCGACGTACTCGACGCCATCGCCGACCTCGAACCGCGGATCGTGCCGGGCCACGGGCCCGTCGGGACATCCGACGATGCCCGGACCCTGGCCCGCTACCTCCGGGCCTGCGTCGACGCCGACGGCGACCCGGCCGCCGTCCCGGCCGGTCCCTGGGACGATTGGATCGAACGCGACCCTCGCGACGCCATCAACGTCGAACGCGCCGCCATGCTCGCGAAGGGCGAGGACGAGGTCCCGCCGACCATGCTCCAGGCCCTCAGGATGCGGTGACCCGCCCCGCCTCAGCCGGGCGGCGGGGGCGGTGCAGGCGGTTCGGAAGGCGGTGGGGGCGGGGGCGCTCCACCCGTGTCGTCGGGCGACGGCCCGGCGGCCGGTGCGGGCTTCTGCCGGTTCCGGTTCCAGAAGAACAACCCGGCGCCACCCGCCACGAGCACGGCGATAGCGATCACCAGCGCGATCGGGAAGTCGGAGTCCCCGGCCGACTTCGAGGTGTCGGACGTCGCCCGGATGGGCGTCGCCTCGCTCTCCTGGTCGAACCGCCAGATCAGGGTATTGCCGTCGACCTCGTCGGCGTTGTGGTCCTGGATCTCGCCGGGGAGCGTGAACCGGACGACCACCTCGAACTCGAGATCCTCGAAGGGGTTCTGATCCCCGAAGAACTCGTCGCCGCCCGTCGTCGTGGGCGTCGTCTCGGGGGCAGCCAGCTCGAGGGTGAGGATGTCGCCCTCGCGCTCGATCGCGATCTCGTCGCCGAGCCCCGGTGTCGGGCCCTCGGCCCCCAACTCGTCGCCGCCCTCGCCGAAGCCCTGCGTCTCGCGGAATGCTTCGCGGAGGTCGTCGAGGTCGGAGAAGTCGCGGCTGATCTGCACCCCCTCGATGTCGCCGTCGCTGAACCGCTCGGTGCTCCAGCCCTCGGGCGCGTCATTCTCGATGTCATCGAAGAAATCGCCCGACGACTCGTCGTCGAGCTGCGAGAAGGTCTCGATGGCCTGCCGGAACTCCTCGTCGAAGCCCACGGCGAACGAGACGGTGCCCGAACCGTCGGCCTCGATGGTGGTGTCAAGCTCGATGCGGACCTTGCACGCCGACAGGGCGAGCAGGATCACGAGTAGAGGCACGAGTCGCTTCAACGAACGCTCCCTTGTTCGGTCATCAGTACACGCCACCCAGCTTGCGGTGGTCCCATGAGACCACGTCATCGGGCTCGACCACGATGGCGACCCGTTTGGTGCTCATCTGCTCGAGCACGCCTCGCGCCTCACGGTCGAGACCCTCGCCCTGGTACTCGACGTCGCCGAAGCGTTCGGCGTTGCGCGAATAGACGGCCTCGGCGACCTGCATCACGGTGTCGCGGTCGCCACTCACCGAGGCCGTGCCCCGGATCTGCACTCCTCGCAGCTCCGCGTACGAGTCGCCGCCTTCGACCAGCGCGGTGATGCGCGGGTCGCGTTCGAGGTTCTTGACCTTCTGGCTCCTGGAGTAGGTCCACACCGCGATCCTCCCGCCGACGAGCCCGTACCAGAGCGTGGTGAGATGCGGCGCGCCGTCGGGACCGATCGTGGCCATGTGCACCGTACGGTTGTCATCGAGGAACGCCGCCACCTCGTCAGGCGTCATCCGGATCTGATCCCGCCTACTCATGAGGGCAGAGGCTAACGTCCCCGCGACTCCACGACCCGGACCCACGAAGCACGTAGAACCATGGCACAGAACCCCGATCCGCTCATCGAAGTCACGACCTTGAAGGGCCGCACCCGGGCTCTCGACGACTACCTCACGATCTTCCACCTGTGCCTGATCGCGCTCCCCGGCCGACCCGAGGCCCGGAGCTACGTCACGATCGGTCGCAAGGCCCTTGACGTCTTCCGCGGGGCCGACTGCAAGACCGCGTTCCTCGTCACCGGGAACGAGCACGCCGCTCGCCGCACGCTCGGCGAGGCCGCCGACGACTACGTGGTGTTCGTCGATGCCGAGCGGACCCTCGTGAAAAGCCTCGGACTCGAGCGCTTCCCCGCTTTCGTGCACCTCAGGGCCGACACCACACTCGTCGACGCGGCCGAAGGTTGGGACCCCGACGAGTGGGACCGGGTGGCCAAGGGCCTGGCCCGCGACATGTCGTGGAGCCGCCCCAACTTCGGCATGCCCGGCGACCCGCCCCCGTTCGCGGGCTGGGGTGTCTGACACTC
>CAZTOV010000183.1:0-3969 GCA_964615175.1 uncultured Burkholderiales bacterium | reverse complement strand
TCCGCCAACACGGCTCCGGTGTCGGCCTCGACGGTGGGACCCAGCCGGGCCTCGCTGATCGCCCGGTCGGGATCCTTGAGGCCGTGGCCGGTCAGCGTGCACACGACCGTTTCACCTTCGACGACCGTCCCGTCGGCGACCGCCTTCAACAGACCCGCCACCGACGCTGCGGACGCCGGCTCGACGAACACCCCGACCTCCGACGCCAAAAGTTTGTAGGCGTCGAGGATCTCGCGGTCGGCGACCGCCCCGATCGATCCACCCGACTCGTCACGGGCGGCGACGGCGCCGTCCCACGACGCGGGGTTTCCGATCTGGATGGCGGTCGCGATGGTCTCCGGATGGGGTACCGGCTCGCCGGTCACGAGCGGGGCCGCGCCGGCTGCCTGCCACCCGAGCATGCGAGGGCGCCTCGTGGCGCGGCCAGCGTCGGTTTCCTCGCAGTAGCCGCGCCAGTAGGCGGTGATGTTCCCGGCGTTCCCCACCGGGAGGGAATGCACCTCGGGAGCATCGGCCAGTGCGTCGACGATCTCGAAGGCGGCGGTCTTCTGCCCCTCGAGCCGGTGCGGGTTGATCGAGTTGACGACGGTCACCGGGGCGCTCTCGCCCAGTTCCCGCACGATCTCGAGAGCCTGGTCGAAGTTGCCGCGGATGCGGATGACATCGGCTCCGTGCACGATGGCCTGGGCCAGCTTTCCGAGGGCGATCTGCCCGTCAGGGATCAGCACCGCACACCGGAGCCCGGCCCGAGCGGCGTAGGCGGCGGCCGACGCCGACGTGTTCCCCGTCGACGCACAGATGACCGCCTTGGCCTCGTCTTCGAGGGCTTTGGAGATGGCCATCGTCATGCCCCGGTCCTTGAACGAGCCCGTGGGGTTCACGCCCTCGTACTTGAGATGGACGTCGACCCGCAGGCGCTCCGAGAGACCGGGGGCGTGAATGAGTGGGGTCCCGCCCTCGAGCAACGTCACCACGGGGGTGGCGTCGGAGACGGGCAGGCGGTCGCGGTAGGCCGCGACGACCCCGGGCCAGGGTGCCGGCGCGGTCATCGCCTCATTCCGATGCGCGCCACCCTGGTCACTCCGGTTCACTTCCCAGGACGCGCAGCACCGAGCCGACCCGACGGACGATCGCCATCCCGTCGAGTTGCTCGATCGTGGCGCGCAGGTCGCCGTAGGGCGCCCGGTGGGTCACGAAGATCAGCTCGGCTTCGTCGGCTCGACCGCGCTGCTCGACGGACATGATCGAGACCCCGTGCTCACCGAACACGCCGGCGATACTGGCCAGCACTCCGGGCTCGTCGTCGACCTCGAGGTGCACGTAGAACTCCGACTCGACCTCGTCGATGGAGAGCAGCTCGCGGTCCTCGAACGCCCCGACCTTCGCGCCGGGCCCACCCCCGGCGAGGTTCCGGGCCGCGTCGACGAGATCGCCGAGGACGGCCGATGCCGTCGGCCCTCCCCCGGCGCCGGGCCCGTAGAGCATCAGCTCCCCCACCGCTTCCCCCTCGATGAACACGGCGTTGAACGACTCCCGGACCGCAGCCAGCGGATGGGAGAGGGGAACGAGCGCGGGGTGCACGCGCGCCGACACCGCGCCGTCGCGAGTCTCGACGATGGCGAGGAGCTTCACGACGTAGCCGAGCTTCGCGGCCGCCACCACGTCGTCGATGCTGACGCCCGCGATCCCCTCGCAGTGGACGTCGGCTTGGGTGACGTTGGCGCCGAAGGCGATCGAAGCGATGATCGCCGCCTTGGCCGCCGCGTCGTGGCCCCCAACGTCGGCGCTCGGGTCGGCTTCGGCATATCCCAGGCGCTGCGCCTCGGCCAGCGCCACGTCGAAGGTCCAACCGTCCTCGGCCATGCGCGTCAGGATGAAGTTGGTGGTGCCGTTCACGATCCCGAGGACGCGGGTGATCCGCTCCCCCGCGAGCGACTCCCGCAGCGGACGGATGAGCGGGATTCCACCGGCGACCGCCGCTTCGAAGAGCAGATCGACGCCCGCCTTCTCGGCCCGGTCCACCAGCTCCTTGCCCACATTGGCGAGCAGCTCCTTGTTGGCCGACACCACCGGCTTGCCGGCGTCGAGGGCGGCGGTGATCAGCTCCTGAGCGGGGTCGAGGCCGCCCATGACGTCGACGACGAGGTCGATGTCGTCGGCAACCACCATCGATGCGGGGTCGTCGGTGAAGGCCTCGGCCGGAAGCGGCACGGCGCGTTCGCGACCCAGGTCGCGCACCGCGACCCGGACGACTTCCACCTTCCGGCCCGCGCGTGCGGCGATGAGGTCGGCGTGGTCGTCGACCAGGCGCACGAGAGCAGTGCCCACGTTGCCGCAGCCGAGAACACCCACGCGCACGGTTCCGTCAGTCATGTGCCACCTCGCTCATGCGACCCAGTGTCGCACTCGCGCCGTGCAGATCGCGCGTCGATCGGTGTCACACATCACGCTTTCACGCCTCGTCTCGTCGGAGCAGGTCGTCGAGCGATTCGCGGCGAACGACGACCCGGGCCTCGCCGTCACGGACGAACACCACCGCCGGGCGAGGCACCGCGTTGTAGTTGGAAGCCATCGAGTAGCCGTACGCACCCGTCACCGGGGTGCAGAGCACGTCACCGACGGCGACATCGGCGGGCAGGGCGCCGTCGCGGACCAGGACGTCGCCCTGTTCGCAGTGCTTACCGGCCACGGTCGCCGTCAAGGGACGGTCGGCCGTCGCTCGATCCGGCAGGAACGCCTCGTAACGAGCCCCGTAGGTGGCCGGGCGCGGGTTGTCGCTCATGCCCCCGTCGACGGCGACATAGGTGCGGACGCCCGGGACGTCCTTGACCGTGCCGACGCGGTAGAGGGTGAGCCCGGCGGGACCGGCGATGGAACGGCCCGGCTCGACGACGAGCCGGGGCTGGGCCTTCCCACGGGAGCCCCACACCTCATCGAGTACGCGCCTGATCGCGGCGGCGTAATCGGCGACCACCGGCGCCTGGTCGGCTGCGGCGTAGCGGATTCCGAGTCCCCCACCGAGGTTCAGCTCGGTGATCGACGATGGCGTCTCGGACTCGATCTCGGCCACCAGCGCACTGAGCACCTCGGCCGCACGGCCGAAAGCGGTGAGATCGTGGATCTGCGAGCCGATGTGGGCGTGGAGACCGACGAACCGGAACGCGCCGCTGCCGCTCACCCGCGTGGCCGCCTCGAGCGCGGCGCCGCTGCCGAGGCCGAATCCGAACTTGGAGTCCTCGGCGCCGGTGAGGACATGGGCGTGTGTGTCGGCGTCGATTCCCGGAGTCACCCGGATGAGGACCGACGGCGGAGCAAGCCCCGCGTCGGCGAGGGCCTCGACGCGGTCGATCTCGTCGAATGAATCGAGGACCAGACGGCCGACTCCCTCGTCGAGGGCCCGCCGCAGCTCGGCCTCGGACTTGTTGTTCCCGTGGAAGATCAGCCGGGTGGGGTCGACCCCGGCTGCCAGCGCGACGTGGAGTTCTCCCCCCGTCGCCACGTCGAGACCGAGCCCCTCGTCGGCGACGAGTGCGGCCATCGCCCGGCAGAGGAAGGCCTTGGACGCATACGCGACGTTGTCGGCCCCGAACGCACTCGCGTAGGCCTGGCATCGGGACCGGAGATCGGCCTCGTCGTAGACGAACAGCGGTGTGCCGAACTCGTCGGCGAGTGCGGCGAGGTCGCAGCCACCCAACGAGGCGCGTCCCGCGTCGTCGATGCGGGCGCTCGCCGGGAGCAGCGTGAGATCCACGGGACCGCTCATGGCTCGGTCGATCCGTCCTCGTCGTCGAGCCGCTCCATACGCTCGGGTGCCGACACGCCGAGAACGGCGAGGGCGTTGGCGAGGCCGATCCGGCAGGCCTCCACCAGCCACAACCGGGCCTGGGTGACGGCGTCCGGAAGCTCGGTGGTCTCGCCCGGCAGGACCCGGCAATCGTGGTAGAAGCCGTGGAACCGTCCGCCGAGATC
>CAZTOV010000182.1:0-3970 GCA_964615175.1 uncultured Burkholderiales bacterium | reverse complement strand
CGGCGCCTGGCACGACTGCACCTACGTGACCACCGCCGTCACCTGCGACTTCGCCAGCGGCAGCGAGCCGACGGTGGTCGGTGCGACATCGCTCCAGGTGGTCGTGGCCGAATAGCCAGCCACCGTTGAGGTGTGAGCGAGCGGCCGGGCTCCTGCCCGGCCGCTCGTCGCGTTCAGCCTCATCGTCAGGACACCTCACGCTCCGGGGTGGGACGTCGCGCGATCAGCGCGCACCCAACGCAACATCAACAAATGCACTCAACGCGGCGGAGTTTCGCGCCGATGACTAGTGAGATCGGGCTGGTCACCCGCCGCCGGGCGGCGCTCGATGAGGGGTACCCGAAGGAAGAAGGGGCTGGAGGCGCGAAGCCATGAGCCGGAGGAACGCCACCGTGATCGTCGGGGTGTCGCTGTTGGCGGTGCTCTGGTTCTTCGCGTTGGGACCCCGGCAGCTCGGGGGACCGGTCACCTACGTCATCACGTCGGGGAACAGCATGGAGCCCGGCATCAACTCCGGCGATCTCGTGCTGGCGCGGGAGAGCGCCGACTACGACGTCGGCGACATCGTCGCCTACGACAGCCCTGACGTGAAGAAGACCATCCTCCACCGGGTGATCGACCGGGAGGGTGACACGTTCGTTCTCCAGGGCGACAACAACGACTGGATCGACTCGCACACACCTACCGGACATGAGATCTACGGGAAGCAGTGGATCCACGTTCCCGGGGTCGGGAAGATCGTGGAGTGGCTCCGCTCGCCGATCGGTTTGGCCGCTGTCGTAGGTCTCGTGACGCTGGCCCTCTTCGGCGGGTCCCGTGCCGCGGGGCAATCGGGTGGGCCGTCTCGATCGCGGAGCGGCAGCGCTCCAGCCGGTTCCGCTCGTCGCCAGGATGCGGCGTCCTCGGGCTCCGCCCCGCTGGTCCAACGACTCGAGCGGATGTGGCCCGACACGCGCAGCCGGTCGGTGGCCTCCGTCGCGGTTGCCCCCGTCGTCATCGGCCTGGTGTTGTTCGCGATGCCGGCGACCCGCAGCGTGCCCCGCGAGGTGACCTACTTCCACCAGGGTCGGTTCTCCTATCAGGCGATCGCACCGGAGGGCGCCGTGTACGAGGACGGCCGGCTCGAGACCGGCGATCCGGTGTTCCGGTCGCTCGTCGATCGCTTCGACGTCGAGTTCGAGTACGACTTCAACTCCGAGGCCGCCGCCGAGATCCAGGGGACGGGTCGCCTCGACGTGGAGATCAGCGACCACTTCGGCTGGTCGCGCACCATCCCGCTCGACGGGGGGACCTCGTTCGCCGGCGACGAGGCCGTGCTGCGGGGAACCATCGACGCCGCCGCGCTCAGTGAGTTGACCGCCCGGGTCGAGGAGGAGACCGGTACCTCACCGGGCAAGTACCGGCTCGTCGTGCGACCTCACATCGACATCGACGGGACGGTGGCCGGCCAGGAAGTCGACGACGTCTTCGAACCCGAGCTGACCTTCCTCGCCGAGACGCCGATGCTCCGCATCGACGACGAGACCCCCGAGATCGAGAACACGATCGAGCCCAGCGCCGACGGAACCGTGCGGCTCCGTTCGGAAATCGCCAACGCGCTGCCGATGCCCTTCCTGCGCCCGCCCGTGGCTCTCGCCCGGTCGGCGCTCGTCGGCGGCGGGCTCCTCGCCCTCGTCCTGTCGGTTCGCCTCGGAGCGAACGAGCGCCGCCGGGGCCGCATGTCGGAACGTGAGCGCATCCAGGCTCGCTACGGCCGCTGGATCCTGCCCGTCACGGACGCCGAGCTGCGCTCCGGCCAGACGGTGCAGCTCGACAGCTTCGAGGCCCTCGCCGAGATCGCCACCCGCTTCGAGATGCCGGTGCTGCACGACGCCGGCGACGGCGTCGACACCTACGCGGTGCGCGACGGCGACGTCTGGTACGTGTACCAGCTCGCCGGGGGTGAGGCCCCGGCGCCGGAGCCTCGGCATCCGTTTTCGGCCACCGAGCCGGTGATCGAGAGCCACGAACCGGTGAGCGATGTCGTTGCGCTCGATGTGCCGGCGTGGGTGTCGGATGGAACGCCCTTGCTGCAGCCCGAGCCCGAGCCCGAGCCCGTCGAGTCATCCGGCGCGGGGAGGCCCGAGCCGCCTCGGTTGCCGCCGGAGGAGGAGGTCAGGGTGCGGAGGGCCGTCGACGAACTGACCGACTCGCGACGGGAGCTGTTCCTCGCCAAGGCGCGCGTTGAGGGGATGCTCGACCAGATGCGCCGGGAGCGTGAGGGTCGTGGGTAGGACGCTCCGGGTGCGGAGCGCTCGGGAGGTTCGGGCGCGCGAACGCTGGCTGCGGATCGCCCTGGGCGTGGCGATCGTGGCCGCCATCGTGGTGCCCGCCATCACCGCCGCCAACGTGGTGCCGGCATCGAAGGCGAGTGCCTCCAGTCACCCGGTGACCGCGAACCAACTCGCACCGACCCAGTGCAAGAACCAGGGCCTGACCAGCGTGGTCGTGGGATCGAACGCGTCGGGGAGTGCGAACGTCTCGGACCTCGTCCTCGGCACCGCCGCCGGCGACGACCTGGCCGGGGGTGGCGGGAACGCGTTCGACTGCCTCGTCGGCGGCAACGGCGCCGACCGGATGAACGGAGGTGGCGGGAACGACTGGTGTATCGGTGGAGGAGGGGTCGACGTGTTCATCGGATGTGAGAACACCGACGGCCTCGCCTGATCTCCCGCGGTCAGGCGATCACCTTGAGGGCGTTCCCCGTAACGGTGACCGTCGTCGGTACTTCGCCGGCGTCTTCGCCGTCGGCGTAGACGGGGCTCGGACGCCCGTCCAGCACCTCGACTTCGACTCGTGATCCGGTGAGCGTCGTGACCTCCGGATGGTGCACGTGTTGTCCCTTGAACACCCGCGGGAAGGTGCGCAGGAACTCGGTCTTCGACACCGGCCCCACCACGGTGACGTCGAGCATGCCGTCGTCGAGGCGGGCGTCCGGACACACCCGCATGCCGCCGCCGTACGATTGAGCATTGCCGACGGCAACGAGCCAGGCGTCGAGGTCGTGACCTTCGCCGTCGACGGTGAGGCGGAAGCGTCGGGGTCGATAGGTGGCGAGCGTTCGCACGGTGGCGGCCACGTAGAGCGCCGTGCCCGAGATCCGGTCCACGTCGTTGGCCCACCGGTTGGCTTCGGCGTCGAAGCCGGTCCCGGCCACGCAGCAGAACCAGCGGCCACCTTCAGGAGCGCCGGCACCCTCGAGCCGGCCCAGGTCGACGGAGCGTTCTTCGCCCGCGGCGAGCACGTCGAGGGCGGGAATCGGGTCGTCGTGGACGAGGCCGATCGCGCGGGCGAAGTCGTTGCCCGAGCCGGTGGGAACGAGGGCGAGGGTGCCGCCTTCGTCGGCGCAGACGCCGGCGAGCATGCCCACCAGGCCGTCGCCGCCACAGGCCACGACGACGCGGCCGCGTTCGATGGCATCCCGGGCGATGCGAGGGGGATCTTCGGGCGAGGTCGACACCCTCATCTCGACATCGAGGCCGCGGGCCTCGATCTCGGCGCCGAGACGGGGGAGCAGCTTCAGGGTGCGGCCCCGTCCGGACGCAGGGTTGACGATGAACGTGAAGGAGCGGTCCATACGGTCAGGAATCTAACCGCTCACTAGTGCTCGCCCGCAGAAGTAACGATCATGTGGATCACCGAGGCATGGGCGTCGTCTCGCAAGGACGCAGCTCGAAGGCGCAGCCACAAGCTGCGTCGAGAGCGAGGACGCAGCGAGCGGCGTCCAGGGCCGGTGAGACACGAGCGGTACTTCTGCGGGGGAGCACTAGGTTGACGGCCGTGGCGAAGGGAATCAGCGGAATCGACGCCAGGCACGTGCCGCGTCACGTCGCCATCGTGATGGACGGCAACGGTCGATGGGCGAAGCGGCAAGGACTCGCGCGCACGGAGGGTCACGCGGCCGGCGAAGACGCCCTCTTCGACACCGTCG
>CAZTOV010000181.1:0-3986 GCA_964615175.1 uncultured Burkholderiales bacterium | reverse complement strand
TGGCCGACGAGGACATCCGCTTCCTCGACAATCTCGAGACCCCGGTCGAGGACGGCCAGACCGTCTCGATCATCCCCGCCGTCGCGGGCGGCTGACCCGGCTCGGCGGCCATGGCGTCAGCGCTGGCGCGATTCCCGCGCGATGAGGACGGCCAGCGGCACCGACGACAGCACCACCAGCAACAGCGCCGGCGCGGCTGCCCGGGCGAAGAAGGCCTCCGACGACGCGTTCCAGATCTCGGTGGCGAGGGTGTCAAAGCCCGTTGGTGCCAGGAGCAGCGTTGCCGGGAGCTCCTTCATCACGGTCAGGAAGACCAGGGCGAACGCGGCTGCGGCACCCGGTCGCACGAGCGGCACGGTCACACGCCGGAGCGTGCCCCACCAATTCCGTCCCAGTGATCGCGACGCCTCTTCGAGCGATGGGCTCACCTGCAGGATCGACGCTCGCAGCGAACCCACCGCCATGGGCAGGAACAGCACGACGTATCCGAGGGTGAGCAGCGTCGGGCTCTGGTAGATGGCCGGCACCACGCGAGCACCGAAGAACACGAGCGACAGCGCCACGACGACGCCCGGGAGCGCGTACCCGGTGAACGAGCTGCGCTCGGTGAAGGCGGCCAGGCGCCCGGGATAGCGGGCCGCGAGGTAGGCGACGGGCCAAGCGATGACGAGGGTGACGACAGCGGCGGTTCCCGACGCCTGCAGGCTGTGGCGGGCGGCTTCCCAGGCGAAGCGCAACGGCTCACCGGCGTCGAAGCCCCGGATCATCCAGACGCCGAGAACTCCCAGTGGCACGACGAGCGCGATGGTCACGATGGCGCCGCAGACGGCGAGGCCCGCCCAGCGCCACCGCCCGAGCGACGTGGTGGCCTTCCCGGCGACCGAGCCGACCTGACCCCGGTGGTACGCAGCCCGTCCGCGGGTCCTCGCCTCGGCGATCAGGACGCCCGCGCACAGGACCACGAGCACGAGACCGAGCACCGCGGCCGCCGTCCGGTCGAACGACCCCTGGTACTGCAGGAAGATGGCCCGGGTGAAGGTGTCGTAGCGTGCCAGCGACACCGCGCCGAAGTCGCTGAGGGTGTACAGCGCGACGAGCAGGCTTCCGGCGCCGATCGCCGGTCGGAGCTGTGGCAGTACGACCCGCATGAAGGTCGCACGCGGCCCTTGGCCCAGGGAGCGGCTCGCCTCCTCGAGTGTGGGATCGAGACGGGCGAGGGCCGCCCTGACGGGGAGCAAGACGTACGGGTACGACACGAGGGTGAGGACGAGCCACGCTCCCGCGAGCCCGCTCAGCCCGGGAACCTCCCCGACACCGAAGGGTTCGAGCCACTCGGTCAACACCCCGTTGGGCCCGGTGGCGCTGATCATGACGTAGGCGGCGATGTACGAGGGGATCACCAGGGGCAGGGCCGTGAGGACCGCCCACACCCTCCGGCCCGGGAGGTCGGTGCGGGCCGTGAGCCAGGCGATCGGAACCGCGATGGCGATGCAGCTCGCCGTGACGAGGCCTGCGAGCAGGGTGCTGCGGCCCAGCAACTCCACGGACCGGCTGCCGGTGGCGATGTCGATCGCCTCAGCGATCCCGTTGTCGGTGGCGCGGATGAGCAGGTACCCGAGCGGGATGAGTGCCCCGGCGGCCACGGCGAGAGCCGCAAGCGCGAGGACCAGGGGGGGACGCCGCCGAGGTCGGCCGCTGCTCGACTCGGCGCGCGCCGTGGGCGCTTCCTCTCCGGGGACGCGTTCCAGGAGTCTCGGCGCCGCCACCTCAGACGCCCCCGCGCGCCGGTCCGGTCACCCTCATCGTCACAGGGCCCCGACCTCGCGCAACATCTCGAGGGTGCCACGGAGATCGTCGAGATCGGAGAGGTCGATCTCGGGGGGCTCGAGCGACGCCAGCGGCGGGAGCGACTCGTGCGGGTCGACGCCCTCGATCAGTGGGTACTCGAAGGTCTCGGTGGCGAAGTACTCCTGGCTCGACTCGGTGAGCAGGAACTCGACGAACTCCACGGCGAGGTCCGGGTCGTCGGCGGAGTCCAGGATGCCGGCGCCGGCCACGTTGATGAGCCCCCCGGGATCTCCGCCAGGGAAGAAGTAGTTGCGCACGACGAGATCGGGGTCCTCGGTCGTCAGGCGCGGCGTGTAGTAGTGGTTCACGAGTCCGACCTCGATCTCACCCTCACCGACCGCGTCCACGATGGGGATGTTGGCGGGGAATTCCTCGGGATCGTTGGCAATGATGCCCTCGAGCCAGCCGCGGGCTCGTTCATCGCCGTCGAGGACGCGGAGCCCGGTGACGAAGGCCTGGAACGACCCGTTGGGCGGTGCCCAGGCGATGCGTCCCTCCCATTCCGGGTCGGTGAGGTCGAGGACCGAGTCGGGTAGCTCGGAGGCGTCGACGAGGTCGGGGTTGTAGACGAGGGTCCGCGCTCGGCCCGACGTGCCGATCCAGACGCCTTCGGGTGATCGGAACGGCGCTGCCACCGATTCGAGCACGCTGTCGGGAAGGGGAGCCAAGCGGTCGTCCTTGGCGAGGGCGCCGAGTGCGCCGGCGTCCTGTGCGTAGAACACGTCGGCGGGCGAATTGTCGCCCTCCTCGAGGATCGTGGCGGCCAACTCGGCGGTCTGGCCGTAGCGGATCTCGATGTCGACCCCCGTCTCTTCGGCAAAGCGCTGGAGGAGTGGGTCGACCAGTTCCTTCGATCGCCCCGAGTAGACGGTGAGGACACCTTCGCCTCCGGTGCCGCACGCAACGGCTCCCGAAGCGACCAGGCCGACCAGGACGATCACGGCGATCAAGTGGATGCGGCGCATACCTGTGCTCCTGAGCAGTGGACGATGACAGTAGGTCAAGGCAACCTAACCAAAGTGACAGGACGCGGGCAAAGCCCGCGGTCAAGCGTCCGTGGTGGCGGCGTCGGCGACGGCGGGGAACGCGACCACGGGATCGGTGACCGAGACCCGGACCCGATCACCCGGTTCGAAGACGCGGCCGGGCCCCATGCGGGAGCGGATCACTTCGCCGCCGCGTAGCTCCACTTCGACGATCTGGTCGTGACCGTAGAACGTGCGGGTCAACACCACGGCGGGTCCGGCGCCGTCGAGGCGGAGCTGCACCGACTCGGCGCGCAACACGACGAGGTGGCGTCCTCCGTCGACCGGTGTCGTGGGGCGCAGTGCGCCGATATCGGTCTGGATCATGTCGCCGTCGACCTCACCCCACATGAGGTCGGCGTCACCGACGAACGACGCCACGAAGGGATCGGCGGGGTGTTGGTAGACGTCGCCGGGAGTCCCCACCTGGAGGATGCGGCCGGCCCGCATGACCCCGACGCGGTCGGCGAAGCTCAACGCCTCCTCCTGGTCGTGGGTGACGAAGACCGCGGTGGCGCCCGCTCGTTTGAGGATCGCCCGGACTTCGGCGCGCACGTCCGCCCGGAGAGCAGCGTCGAGGTTCGAGAACGGTTCGTCGAGGAGGATGATGGCGGGTTGTGGTGCCATGGCGCGCGCGAGCGCGACGCGTTGCTGCTGACCACCGGAAAGCTCGTGAGGGAGGCGCTGGGCGGCGCTTTCGAGACCCACCAGTTCGAGGGCCCGAGCCACCCGTTCAGGGCGAGTGTCGCGGTCCCTGATCCCGTAGCCGACGTTCTTCTCCACGGTCAGATGGGGGAACAACGCGTAGTCCTGGAACACCATGCCCACGTCCCGCCGTTCCGGCGGCACGAAGTGCCGGGCGGCAGCGACGTCGTGGCCCGCCAAGGCAATGCTCCCGACGTCGGGCCGCTCGAAGCCCGCCAGGAGCCGCAAGAAGGTGGTCTTGCCACAACCGCTCGGGCCGAGGAGGGCGAGCAGCTCGCCGTCGAGCACGTCGAGCTCGACCCCGTCGACGGCGCGGACGTCGCCGAACGCCTTGTGCAGGTCTCTCACCCGCACCACCGGTTCGGGTGTGGATGGATCTGCGATCACGAGGTCAGGGTATCCTTACCT
>CAZTOV010000180.1:0-3998 GCA_964615175.1 uncultured Burkholderiales bacterium | reverse complement strand
GCTGAGCGGGCAATTCACAGTCAAGAACCAGGAGGGGAGCCCCACATTTCCACTATGGGGATAGTGGTTATTAGACTGGGGTGAGCATGGATGCACTGCTCAGGATCGAAGATCTGCATGCCGGCTCGCGGAGCGACGGCGCCACCGGTGCCACCGGTGGCATCCTGCGGGGCGTCGACCTCGAGGTCGGCCCGGGTCAGGTACACGCACTCATGGGGCCCAACGGGTCGGGCAAGTCGACCCTCGCCAACGTCCTCATGGGCAATCCCGACTACGAGATCACCTCGGGCCGGGTGCTCTACAAGGGCGACGAGTTGGGCGACCTCTCCCCCGACGAACGCTCGGTGAAGGGCCTGTTCCTCGGATTCCAGTACCCGGAGGCCATCCCCGGCGTGACCATGCTGAACTTCCTCCGCCGCGCCATCGGCGCCCGGAAGGACTACGACCTCTCCGTGCTGGAAGTGCGGCTCTCGCTCCAGGAGTGGATGGAGCGTCTCGGCATGAACCCCAAGTTCGCCGACCGCTACCTCAACGAAGGCTTCTCGGGGGGCGAGAAGAAGCGCAACGAGATCCTCCAGATGGCGCTCCTCGAACCCGACCTCGCCGTCCTCGACGAGACCGACTCTGGGCTCGACATCGACGCCCTCAAGACCGTCTCCCAGGGCATCGAGGTGATCCGCGGGGAACACCCCGAGATGGGCGTGCTGCTCATCACCCACTACCAGCGGATCCTCGACCACCTCACCCCCGACGCCGTCCACGTGCTGCTCGACGGGCGCATCGCCGCGTCCGGCGGGATGGAGGTCGTCGAACGACTCGAGCGCGAGGGCTACGACGGGTTCCGCGCCGAGGCCGCGCAGGAGACCGCCGAACGCGAGGCGGGGGTCGCCTGAGATGGCCACCGCCGCCCCCACGTCGAGCATCGATCTGCGCCGGGTGAAGCAAGACTTCCCGATCCTCGAGCGCGAGGTGAACGGTCACCGCCTCGTCTACCTCGACTCGGCGTCGAGCACCCAGAAGCCCCAGTCCGTCCTCGACGCCATGGACCGCCTCTACACCCACCACTACGCCAACGTGCACCGCGGCGTGTACACGCTCTCGGAGGAGGCCACCGCCGACTACGAGGGCGCCCGCCGCAAGGCGGCCCGGCTCATCGGCGCCACCGACCCCCGCGAAGTCGTCTTCACCCGCAACACCACCGAGGCCGTCAACCTCGTCGCGTACTCGTGGGCCCGCCGACACCTCTCCGAGGGCGACGCGGTGGTCACCACCCAGATGGAGCACCACGCCAACATCGTCCCCTGGCACATCCTCGCCGAGGAACGGGGCATCGAGGTGCGCTGGATCCCGCTCACCGACGACGGCCACCTCGACCTCTCGAATCTCGACGCCCTGCTCGACGGGGCCAAGCTCCTGACGGTGACGCAGGTCTCCAACGTGCTCGGCACCATCAACGACCTGCGCCCGCTCGCCGACGCGGCCCACGCCGCCGGCGCCCACTTCCTCGTCGACGCGGCCCAGTCGGTGCCCCACATGGCGGTCGACGTGCAGGCGATCGACTGCGACTTCCTCGCCTTCTCGGCCCACAAGATGGTGGGGCCGACGGGAATCGGCGTGCTGTGGGCCCGCCGGGAGATCCTCGAGGAGATCCCGCCGTTCCTCGGCGGCGGCGAAATGATCACCGACGTGCGCCTCGACGGGTTCACCCCCAACGAGGTGCCCCACAAGTTCGAGGCGGGCACCATGCCCATCGCCGAGGCGATCGGCCTCGGGGCCGCCATCGACTACCTCGAGGCGATCGGCTTCGACGCCATCCGCGCCCACGAACGTGCACTCACCGGCTACGCGATCGACACGCTCCGCGAGCGCTTCGGTGAACGCCTCACGGTCTTCGGTCCCGAGACGGCCGACGAACGGGGCGGCGTCGTCAGCTTCGAGCTGGAGAACATCCACGCTCACGACGTCAGCCAGGTCCTCGACAGCCACGCGGTGTGCGTCCGTGCCGGACACCACTGCGCCAAGCCGCTGATGCGGAACCTCGGAGTTGCCGCGACGGCCCGCGCCTCGTTCTACATTTACAACGACGAGGCCGACGTCGATGCGCTCGTCGAAGGCCTGAACGAAGTCGAGAAGCTGTTCTCCTTCTGACCAAGCTGCCCACGATGCGGAGGCACGTCTGACCATGCCCGGTCTCGAAGACCTCTACCGGGAGATCATCCTCGACCACTACCGGTCGCCGCGGAACCGCGGCGAACTGGAGTCGCCGCCCGCCCGCAAGGCCGAGGGGTTCAACCCGTTGTGCGGCGACGAGGTCGTCCTCTACGTCGCCGTCGAGGATGGCACCGTGACCGACGTGAAGACCGCCGGGCAGGGTTGTTCCATCAGCCAGGCCTCGACGTCGATGATGAGCTCGGCCATCAAGGGGAAGACCCGCGACGAGGTCGAGCACCTCATCGGCGCCTTCAAGGCGCTGATGTCGATCCACGAGCACCGCCTCGAGGGTGAGGGCGACGACGGCGAGGATCTCGAGGCCCAGCTCGAGGGCGTGCGTCTCGGCGACCTCGAGGCCCTCCAGGGCGTGGTGAAGTTCCCCGTGCGGATCAAGTGCGCCACTCTGGCCTGGAACACGCTTCGCCAGGCCCTCGACGAGACCGAAGAGGCCGAAGCGACCGGCTGACGGCGGCCGGCACGACGACGCGATCGGGCCCGGGTCGATACGACCCGGGCCCGATGCGTTCCGCAGTCGTCGCTTGCTCAGGGCGAGAGAGACAAACGGCTGCGGAGCTGCTCGACACGCTCGGCGGCGCCGGTGAGGTCGTCACCGTCGCCGATGGGCGAATCGGGCGTGCCGAGATCGGGGACGCCGAAACCGGGGGCGTCGGGCGTCGGAACGTCCGGCACCGAGGGCGTCGGCACCTCCTCGCCTTCGGCGTTGGTCACGCCGAGGACGGTGTCGATGAGGTCTCGGGCAACGTCCTTGGCGGGGCCGAGGTCGACCGGGCTCTGCTCGTCGACGTAGTCGAGCAGGTAGTTCCGGGCGTAGTCACCGACCAGGTAGTCGTCGGCCCAGCAGTCGACCACGTAGTCGTGGGCGTACTCGTCGACCAGGTAGTCGGTCACGTAGTCGCCGTCGCCGGCGTAGCCGTCGTGACGGTCGTCGCACACCTCGTCCTCGTAGACGCCGAGGCCGAGGGTGTCCTCGACCACCTGGCGGTACTGGCCGTCGTCACCGTCGTCACCGGGATCGCCGGGCCGGTTCGGGTCCTCGGACGGCACGTCACCCGTCGCCGGCGCCTGGTCGCGGACCAAGTCGAGGACGCGCTGGAGTTGATCCTCGGGGTCGATGTCGGGACGGGCGGGCTCGGGCTCGTCGCCGAACTCGCCGCCGCCTTCGCTCCCGGCGTGCGCGGAGCCGGCCGTCGAAGCCGAGACACCGGTGGACGACACACACACCACGGTGCGGGTCCAGCCGCCGACGGCGTCGTCACCGATCGTCTCCTCGACCACGTGGCACCCGTCGTCACCGGCATCGCCGACCGAGGCCGACGCGCCGGCTTCGGCCTCGACCGCGGCCGCCGGCGTGGCGCCGAGGTGATCGTCGGGGTCGGGTCCGTCGTCGCTCACGGCCGCGAGTGCCGGGGCGCCGAGGCCGGCCGTCACCGCGGTGACGGCTGCTGCTGCGATGAATCTGCGCATGGTGGGGCTCCTTGGAGTGCGTGCTGTCTGGTGCGATGCAGCCGGGCAACCGCAGCGGGCGGATCCGGCTTCGTGACATCTGACGGGGAGTCGCCGGCCACGCGACGACGAGATCTCGGCCGCCGCTCGGATTTGTCAGGTTCCTGGCGGTTCGAGAGACGAGCGATAGCCTCTCGGGGAACGTGACCTGGGGGATCTGTTGGTGCTGACGCGACGTCTGGTGGTGGGTGGGGCGTTGGTGATCGCCGCGGTGCTGATCGGCGCCACCATGCTCCCGAGCGAGGCTTCCGACACCGACGCGA
>CAZTOV010000179.1:0-4036 GCA_964615175.1 uncultured Burkholderiales bacterium | reverse complement strand
TCGAGGGGTTGTCGGTGCCCGCCGAGGACACGTTGATGGGGGAGCGGCCCGTGCGCGTGGAGTTGCTCACCAACCGCACGACTGCGGCCCGGCGCCGCCAGCTCGAAGCCGAGCTGGGGCAGGGCATGATCGACGTACTCGTGGGCACCCACGCGCTGCTCTACGGCGAATTGGAGTTCCAGTCGCTCGGTCTGGTCGTCATCGACGAGCAGCACCGCTTCGGGGTCGAGCAGCGCGCCCTGCTCAGGGGCCGGGGCGAGGAGCCCGACGTGCTGGTGATGACGGCGACGCCCATCCCCCGGACGGCAGCGATGCTGGTCTACGGCGACCTCGACAAGTCCGACCTGCGAGAGATGCCGCCGGGACGGATCCCCATCACCACCGAGCTGGTCGAGGCGAGTGATCTCGGCCGGTCGGCCGCGTACGCTCGCCTCCGGTCCGAGGTGGAGGCCGGCCATCAGGCCTTCGTCGTGTGCCCGCTCGTCGAAGGATCGGACAAGCTCGAGGCCAAGGCGGCCACCGAGGAGTACGAGCGCCTGGCGATGGACGACCTCGAGGGGCTGCGCCTCGGGTTGCTGCACGGGCAGATGCCGGCGAAGGACAAGGAGGCGGTGATGGAGCGCTTCCGGACGCGCGAGCTCGACGTGCTCGTGGCCACCACCGTCATCGAGGTCGGGGTCGACATCCCCAACGCCACCGTGATGGTGGTGGAGGACGCCGACCGTTTCGGGCTCGCCCAGCTCCACCAGCTCCGGGGCCGGGTGGGACGGGGCGGCGGGGCCGCCTACTGCTACCTGATCGCCTCTCCCTCGACCCAGGAGGGCGAGGACCGGATGAAGGCCATGGTCGAGTCGACCGACGGGTTCCTCCTCGCCGAGCGCGACCTCGAGATCCGTGGCGCGGGCGAGGTGTTCGGAGAACGCCAGGCCGGTTTCTCCGACCTGAAACTCGGACGCCTCCCGCGCGACGAACCGGTGGTGATGGAGACCCGCTCCGTCGCCGAGTCGATCCTCGACGCCGACTCCCGCCTCGCTGAGGACCGCCAGCTCGCCGAAGAGGTCGAGGACCTCCTCGGCGACGACGTCGAGTTCCTCTTCAAGAGCTGAGGGGTGCGCCCCGTCCTGGTTCTTGACTGTGTTTTGCCCGCTCAGCGGGCAAAACACAGTCAAGAACCAGGACGTCAGAACCACCACCGGGCGGTGGGGGGCTGGCAGGCCGAGCGGTGATGGAATGGGTCGGCCTTGCCCTCGGTGTGGCGATTGTGGTGGGCACCTTCGCGTCGGTGCTCGATGCGCTGGTGGTCCCTCGCGGGAGCCCGGCCCGGTTCGCCCTCACCATCACCGACATCGTCGGCGCCGCCCTTCGCCGGGTGGCCCACCTGATCCCCGGGTACGAGGGGCGCGACCGCATCCTCGTCATGCACGCACCCCTGTCGCTCCTGGCGACGCTGGTCGCGTGGCTGGGTCTCCTGGTCGTGGCGTACGGCTTCATCGCCTGGCCCCTCAGCTCCGGGCTCGATCTCGCCGAGTCGATGCGCTTCTCGGGCTCGTCACTCTTCACCCTCGGGTTCGCGAACGCCGCCGGCGCGGGCCCGACGTCGGTGGCGTTCGTCGGCGCCGGGTCGGGGATGGTGGTGGTGGCGCTCCAGATCGCCTACCTCCCCACCATCTACGGTTCGTTCAACCGGCGGGAGACCCTGGTGACCCTGCTCGAGAGCCGCGCGGGGGTCCCGGCGTGGGGACCTGAACTGCTGTGGCGCCACCAGCGAGTCGACCTCGTCGACAGCCTCCCGGCCCTGTTCGCGCAGTGGGAGACCTGGGCCGCCGACGTCGCCGAGACCCACACCACCTATCCGGTGCTGGTGCATTTTCGGTCGCCGAACCCGCTGCGGTCGTGGGTGGTCTCGCTCCTCGCCGTGCTCGCCGCCGCCGCCATGTACCTGTCGCTCGCCCCGAGCCGTGCTCCCTCGGAGGCCCGGCTGTGTCTCCGCATGGGCTTCACCTCGGTTCGCGATCTGGCGCGGACCCTGGGTCTGCCGCACGATCCCGACCCCCGACCCGACGCCCCCATCGCCCTCACCCGCGATGAGTTCGAGAAGGGCGTTGCTCTCCTCACCGAGATCGGGTTCCCGCTCGAGCGCACCGCCGACGAGGCGTGGGCCGACTTCCGGGGGTGGCGGGTCAACTACGAGGGTGTCGTCCACGCCCTGGCCGATCTCGTGTCCGCGCCCCCGGCCATGTGGTCGGGACCCAGGACCCACATCCCCGGACAACCGATGCCCGTGCGGCGGCCCGCCGACCGGCGTCCCGAGACGCCGGAGGGAAGGTTGACGACCTGACGCCCGAGGCCGAGCTACTTGACCCGGACGAAGACCGATTCGGCCTCGACCGCGACGGTGCCGTCGCCGAGGAGCAGGCGGGCGGCGAGGCGCTTGCGGCGTCCCGAACGCTTCACCGTCTCGGCTTCGACTCGGAGCGGAGCGCCGTCGAGGGGTATGGGCTTGCGGTACCGGACCTCTAGCGTGGCGGTGACCCATCCGTCGTCGGTGGAGTCGTGGGCGACCCAGCCCATGGTCTCGTCGAGTGCCGTGGCGGCCAACCCACCGTGGAGGTGGCCCGGCGGGCCCTCGTGCTCGGGCCGGGGCACCAGCTCGGCCGTGCCGAGCCCGTTGCCCGTCGCTTCCACAGCGAGACCGAGGCCGTAGGGGTTATCGGGCTCGCACCCGAAGCACATCGAATCCGTTCGAGGGGCTGCCCGGGGGCCGCTTGCGTCGCTCATGTTCTCATCACCCACGTTCTCGTCGCCCACGAGGGCGCAGCGTACGGGCTCACCCGGCCGGGAGGCCTGTCGCGGAGTTACCCTCTCGCCGTGACGACGGTGACCCGAGTCCGACACGCCCCCTCGACGGACGCCTCCCCGTCCTGACGCGGGCGCTCCCGACACGTGTCTGCGCGAAGAGGGGTCCGGGTGATTGCCGGCGAGGCCAAGGGCCGGCGACTCGCCACGCCCGAGGGGAGTGGTACCCGCCCGATCACCGATCGGGTCAAGGAGTCGCTGTTCGGGATGCTGATGCCCTGGCTTCACGACGCCGCCGTTCTCGACCTCTACGCCGGGAGCGGAGCCATGGGTATCGAAGCGTTGTCACGCGGGGCCCGCCGGGCCGCGCTCGTGGAACGTGCTCCCGAGGTGGCGGCGATCATCGAGGAGAACCTCCGGACCGTGGGGTTCGAGGGGGTCGCCGACGTCCGGAAGGCCGACGTTCACGCACTTCTGGCGGCGGGACCGGGCCCGTCCGACCACGCGCCCTACGACCTCGTGTTCCTCGACCCGCCGTACGCGATGGTCACTGCCGAGGTGGAGGCCGACCTCGAAGCACTGGCCTCCGGATGGGTCCACACCGGCACCCTCGTGGTCGTCCGCCGGCAGCGCGATGCGGGTGAACCGTCGCCACCTGCGGGTTTCGAGTTCACGCGGGCGCGCACCTACGGCGATACTCTCGTCCTCGTCGCAAGCGTCGACTAGCCGACTCCTGGGGAGCGTCAGTGGCGACCGCCCTCTGTCCCGGGTCCTTCGATCCGGTGACCAATGGACATCTCGACATCATCGAACGGGCCTCGCGCTACTTCGATCGCGTGATCGTGTCGGTCATCCGCAACCCGCAGAAGGCCGAGCCCATGTTCACGCTCGAAGAGCGTGAGGAGATGTTGCGCGAGGTGACGGCCCATCTCGACAACGTCGAGGTGATGTCCTTCCGCGGATTGCTTGTCGACTTCGCCAAGGAGCACAGCGCCGATGCCATCTGCAAGGGGCTCCGGGCGGTGTCCGACTTCGACTACGAGCTGCAGATGGCCCAGATGAACCAGCGGCTCACTGGCATCGACACGCTGTTCCTCTCCACGAGCCCCCGCTGGTCGTTCCTGGCCTCGAGCCTCGTTCGCGAGGTGGCCCGCTTCGGCGGCGACGTGTCGGGGATGGTGCCCGTCCCGGTGGCCACGCGGCTCGAGGAGCGATTCGAAGGCGCCGGCGGAGGCGCCTC
>CAZTOV010000178.1:0-4045 GCA_964615175.1 uncultured Burkholderiales bacterium | reverse complement strand
CTGGGTGCGGAGGAGGTCAAGGTAGTCGGCGGCGTCGTAGCACCGGGAGTGGCGATACCAACGAGCCTCGACGTCGGTGAAGAGCGCCCCGTCACGCAGCGGGTCGACGAAGCGGGCGTCGTTGATCTCCTCGACGACCTCCTCGTCGAGCGCCGAGATGCTGGTCCACGCCGAGCCCGGCCCCCGGGAGGGGATGTCGGGGGCGAGGCGCTCGTAGACCTCGTCGAGCGCGGTGCGGACGTTCTCGTTGCCGGACCAGTCGGGCCGGTTGAAGAACCAGGCAAACACGCCGGCATCGCCGAGCACCTCGTACGCCTTCCGGTACCGCACCTCCCGGGGCACCCAGTGCCAGGCCTGACCCCCGAAGGCGAGGCGGAACTCGACCGGACCCTCGTAGCCCTCGAACAGCCCATCCACGATGGTGACCTCGGGATGCGCGGCCAGGCGGCCGCGGGCCACGGCCGCCATCTCGGTTGACGGCTCCACCCCGGTGATCTTCAAGCCTCGGGCGGCGAAGAGGAGGGTGGCGCGCCCGGTTCCCGGACCGACCTCGATGGCGCGCTCGCCCGGGGCGAGGTCGCCGTAGGCCATGACGTCGTCGACCAGCTCCTCGGGGTAGCCGGGCCGCACCCGGTCGTAGATCTCGGCGACGTCGCCGAAGACGAGGCGCTGCTCCTTCGAATTCTCGGTCACCGCCGCAGCATGCCAGGGCGCGGGTTCACAGGCCGAGCGAGAGTTGCGGCTCCGGCTCCGACTCCGGCGCGTCCACCGGATCCGGATCGCGCCGGCCCCGGCGCAGGGGTGGCGGCTCGGCAGGGAGACCGCCGTGGCGCTCGACGGCCCGCATCACCCGATCGGTGATGGTCTGCTGGACGCCTTCGGAGGCGTACGAACGGCGGCGTCCGTAGATCTCGCGGTAGCGAGCCAGGAGGTCGGGGCGTTGCTCGCGGAGCCAACCGAGGAAGTGCTCACGGACCTTGGGGCGCAGGTGGAGCGTGATCGGCGTGATCGACGTGGCCCCGGCGTCGACCGCGGCGGCCACGACCGCGTCGAGCTGTTCGGGGGCATCGGAGAGACCGGGGATCACCGGCGCCACGAGGACGCCGCACGGGATGCCGGCCTCGTTGAGCTTCGCCACCGCCTCGATGCGGCGCATCGGGTGGGGCGTGCCGGGCTCGGTGAGCTTCCACACCTCCTCGTCGAGGGTGCCGACGGAGAAGTTGGTGGCCACGTCGGCCTGCCCGGCCGCGTCGAGCAGCGCGTCGAGGTCGCGCAGGATGAGGGTCGACTTGGTGAGGATCGAGAACGGGTTGGCGAACTCGGCGAACGTCTCCACGATCCCCCGGGTGAGGCGGTACTTGCCCTCGGCCCGCTGGTAGGGGTCGGTGTTGGTGCCCATGGCGATCGGCTCACCGGCCCACCGCTTGGGTGCCAACTCGGCCCGCAGCCGCTCGACCGCGTTGACTTTCACCACGATCTTCGAGTCGAAGTCGGCCCCTGTGTCGAGGTTCAGGTACTCGTGGGTGGGGCGGCTGAAGCAGTAACTGCAACCATGGCTGCATCCCCGGTAGGGGTTGATCGTGTAGCGGAAGGGAAGGCCCGCGGCGGCCGGGACATCGTTGATGATCGACTTGGCCTCGACATGGAGGAACTCGAGGCCCCGGAACTCGCCCCGGCCCAGCTCCCGATCGACGAGGCCGGGGAACAGCGCGTCCTGCGGCGAGGAATCGCCGGCCAGGTTCCAGCGAAACTGCTCGGCGGCCTCGGAATCGGAGCGGCGGATCGACACCTTCGCCATAAGCCCATGATAGCGAACACCTGTTCGGTGCCACAAGCCGTTACGGGACCTCGAACACCTCGTGGGCGCCGCTCACGGTGAGGCCGGGCTCGGGGCCACCGCCGATCACGTGGAGGCGGCCGACGAACACGGCGACGGCGAGACCGTGACGCGGCGTGGCTAACTCGGCCACGGCCTCCCACGACCCGTCGACGAGGCACTCGACGGGGGCGATGGTGCCCTCGGGCTCCTCGCCCCCGGCGACACAGGGCACGCCCTCGATCGACGCGGCTCCGATCCCGCTACGTGGATGCTGAAGCGAGGGCGCCCGCTCCCACTCGTCGGAACCCTCGCGGAGGACCTCGACCGTGTCGTGGTTGTTGCCGATGCCGCCGATACGTCCGGCGATGGCGTAGATGTCCCCGTCGGCAGTGGTCATGGCGAAGTGCTCACGCCGGACCGCCATCTGAGGCCCGTCCTCCCACACGCGCTCCGCGGGGTCGAACACCAGCGACGTCGCCAACACGTCGCCGGCGGGATCGACGCCCCCGGCCACGACGAGCCGCTCGCCGGCCACTGCAGCGGCGAGGGCACCTCGCGGCGTCGGGAGGGGTGGTCCCTCGGTCCACTCCTCGTCGCCGACAGCCAGACTGAAGACGCGGTCGGTCGGGGCGAACAGCTCGTCGCCGTCAACCGTGTAACCGCCGATGACCCAGAGCCGGTCGTCGAACGACACGACGGCGGTGTGGTGGAGGCCGAGCGGGAGCTCGGGCAGGGGGTCCCACACGTCGGCGCTCGGTTCCCATACGTGGGCGAGCGGACTCGCCTCGCTCTCCGCCGTCAGACCGGCGACCACGGCGACGCGGTCGACCCATCTCGTACCGGCGACCTCGGTGCGGGGCTCGGGCAGCGGGGCGAAGGCGTCGGTGTCCTCGTTCTCGGTCTCGGCGACGTTCGAGCCCGCCGGTCCGCCGCCGTCGGACGCACAGCCCGCGGCCAGGGTCACCGCCGACATCAGGACCACGATCAGCCGGGCTGCGTGACGAGCGCTCACACCGACTCCGGGTCGCCCTTCCACGGGGGCTCCCGGGGTGGGTCGAAGTAGGGATCGATGGGCTCGCCGTCGATGGCCCGGAAGGCGAGTTCGGCCCAGAAGCCACCACCGCCGAGGGGCTCGGGCATGGCGTCGCGAGCGAAGAACCCCACGTCGCGCGTCTCGAGCGGATGGCCCTCGAGATCGCCGCCGCGAACCCGACAGTGGAAGATGAGCGAGTACAGCGGCACGAATCCGAATCCGAGGCGCAGGGCGTCGAGCACGGCGATCAGGCGGACCACCTCGGCCTCGATCCCGGTCTCCTCGTAGACCTCCTTGATGGCGATCTCGGCCGGCGAGTAGCCGACGTCGGCCCACCCGACCGGATAGAGCCACACGCCCGAGTCGGCCCGCTGGGTGAGCAGCAGGCGGCCCTGCTCGTCACCGACGACGGCGGCCACGGCGACCTTCGGGGTCACGTAGCCGGCGACACCCTCACCGACGTCTCGGATCCAGGCCTCGAACTGCTCCTCGGCCTCGGTCTCCTCCTCGGCCGCGGAGCGGATGTCGGCGGCGATCTTCAAGACCTCCTCGAACCGCTCGCGCTCGTAGAGACTCTCGGTGAAGCCCAAGCCCGTGCGGGCGACCCCGGCGAGCGCCTCCGCCCACCGCAACAGATCACGGGCGCTCACCTGGGGATGCAGATCAGCCATTGCCGTGCAGACTAGGCGCAGACCCTGTGTGTGCATGGCGTCGCGTTCTACCGCGACGCCATGCACACACAGGGTCGGGTCAGTCTCGCTGGAGGCGGGCGAGGAGGGTGTGGCGGATGCGGTCGATCTCGGCCTCGTCGCGGAGCTTTCCGCCGGTGGCGTCACGGACGTAGAAGGCGTCGACCACCCGGTCGCCGACGGTGTTGACCTTGGCCAGGTGCACGTCGAGGTCGAGGTCGGCGAGCGCCTCGGTGATCTGGAACAGGAGGCCGATGCGGTCGTCGGCGTGCACTTCGACGACGGTGGCGAAGTCGGACGTCTCCTGGTCGATCACCACGTCGGGAGGTGTCGGCGGCTTGGTGCGACGCCGCGTGGGCGCGTACTGCTCGGCCCGCTCGCGCACCCGGGGTCCCACGTCGACCTCGCCGGTGACCGCCTCGCGGAGATCCGCCGACACGCGTGCCTCACCACCTTCCTTGGCGAGACGGCCGTACCCGTCGTAGACCCGGATCACCTCGAGGG
>CAZTOV010000177.1:0-4048 GCA_964615175.1 uncultured Burkholderiales bacterium | reverse complement strand
GTGGCACCTCGTTCGGTACGCCCACCGAGCGGGAGGTCGCGCTCGCGGAGGAGATCACCCGTCGGGTGCCCTCGGTTGACAAGGTCCGGCTGGTCAACTCCGGGACCGAGGCCGCGATGACCGCGGTGCGTCTCGCCCGTGGCGTCACCGGTCGTGACCTGATCGTGAAGTTCGCCGGCGGGTACCACGGCCACGTCGACGCCCTGCTCGCCCAGGCGGGGAGCGGCGTCGCCACCTTCGGCCTCCCCGGTTCGGCCGGCGTTCCCGAAGGCGTCGTCGCCGACACCCTCGTCCTCCCGTTCAACGACGGGGCCGCCGTCGACGCCGCCTTCGCCGACCACGGTGACCGCATCGCGGCCGTCCTCGTCGAGGGCGTGCCGGCCAACATGGGGGTGGTCCCGCCGCTCGACGGGTTCCTCGCCCGCCTGCGCGAGGTCTGCGACGGGCATGGCTCACTCCTGGTCCTCGATGAAGTGATCACCGGCTTCCGTCTCGGTCCGGGTGGAGCGCAGGGGCACTTCGGCATCGATCCCGACCTGTCGATGTTCGGCAAGGTGGTCGGGGGTGGTCTTCCGTTAGCCGCCGTCGGTGGAGGGGCCGAGATCATGGACCACTTGGCCCCTGACGGTCCCGTCTACCAGGCCGGCACCCTGTCGGGGAACCCCCTCGCCACCGCGGCCGGGCTGGCCGTGCTGGCCGAGCTCGACGCCGACGCCTACGCAGTCCTCGAGGGCAAGGTCGAGAGGTTGGCCACCGGGCTCGCGGAGGCCGTCGGCGATGCCGGCATTCCCGTGCAGGTCCCGCGCGTCGGCACGCTCATGGGCGTGTTCTTCGCCGACGCACCCGTCGTTGATGACGAGGGCGCCCGGGCCTCGGACGCCGAGCGCTACGCGTCGTTCTTCCGGGGCCTCCTCGAGCGTGGCGTCTACCTGGCGCCGTCAGCCTTCGAGGCCGTCTTCGTGAGCCTCGCCCACACCGACGACGACCTCGAGCACACCGTCGAGGCCGCCGCCCACGCCGCCCGCTCGCTCACCTCCTGATTCTTGACTGTGTTTTGCCCGTTCAGCGGGCAAAACACAGTCAAGAACTTGGGCCGCTCGCTGAAGACTCCAGGGACTGGAGGAAGGTGGCGACTTTGTGGCGGTCGACGCTGCGCTTCAGCGGGGGGAGCGAGTCGAGGATCGCCGGGCGGTAGCGGGCCTTGGCCAGGCGACGGTCGAGGACCGCCACGACCCCGGCGTCGGTCGCGGTGCGGATGAGGCGCCCGGCTCCTTGAGCCAGCAGACGTGCAGCGCGGGGGAGATCGACGGCCTCGAAGCCGCTGCGTCCCAGGCGTTCGGCGGCCTCGCGCCGGGCTTGGGTGAGCGGCTCGTCGGGGCGTCCGAACGGGAGCTTGTCGAGCACCACCAGACGCAGCGCGTCGCCCGGGACGTCGACCCCCTGCCAGAAGGCCATGGTGGCGAACAGGCACGACTGCTCGTCGCGGGTGAACTCCTCGAGGAGCGCCGCCCGGCTGGCGTCATCCTGCACGAGGACCGGCCAGTCCCATCGGTCGCGGAGCTTCTCGGCAGCCGCGTGGAGGTTGCGGTAGCTGGTGAACAGAGCGAGCGTTCGTCCTCCGGCGGCATCGATCAGCGCGGCCAGTTCGTCGATGGCGGCGTCGACGAACCCGTCGTCGCGGGGATCGGGGAGGTGGGCGGCGCAGTAGAGCATGCCCTGGCGGCGGAAGTCGAACGAGCTCTCGACCCGAAGGCCGTGCCAGCCGCCCTCCTCGCGGAGGCCGAGGCCGAAGGCGGTCGGCTCCAGTCGCCCCCCGACCGACAACGTCGCGCTGGTGGCGACCACGGTGCGACCGCCGAAGAGACGCTCGCTCAGCAGCGGCCCCACGTCGACCGGAGCCACCCGGAGGTTGACGTATTCGGAGCCTTCGACCCAGGCCACGTGGTCGGCCTCGAGCGTGGACGCCGCCTGCACCTCCTGGGCGAGCCCGTCGGCCGCCTGCAGCGCCCGCAGGCGCCGACCTTCGGCCGCCCCGTCGATCTCGAGGCCCCGCAACGTGGAGAGGACCTCAGCGAGGACCTGGCCCGCCGTGACCAGCGCGTCGGCGAGGGCGCCGTCGCCGGGGTCGACGCGCCGTCCCTCGAGGGGACCGAGGGCGCGGCCAAAGGCCTTCGACAGCCGGTCGAGTGCCTCGATCTCGGGAGCGTTCGAGACCAGTACCTCCTTGGCCCGGCCGGCGAGCCACGAGAAGCGGCCCGGCCCCACCGAGAGCCCGAACACCGACGCGGCGGTGTCTTCGAGCTGATGCGCCTCGTCGACGATCACGGCATCGTGTTCGCCGAGGAGCACCCCGTCGAGCGCCAGGTCGAGGCAGTAGAGGTGCGTGTTGACCACCACGAGGTCGGCCTCGAGCGCCCGCTCCCGGGCGATCTCGGCGAAGCATCCGTCGCCGTGCGGGCACCGACGGGCGCCGGGACACTCACGGGGCGAGACGGTGAGCGCGTCCCACAGCAACGCCGAGACATCGACGGGGAGGTCGTCGCGTTCGCCGGCGTCGGCGGTTTCGGCCCACTCGACCAGCTCGGGCACCACCTCCTGGACGACCGACGGCCGGATCAGCTTGAGCTGGCTGTCGTGTACGCCCGCCTCGGAGGCCTCGGCCAGACGGGCGAGGCACAGGTAGTTGGCGCGGCCCTTGAGCACCGCGGCCTCGAAGTCGGCGTCGAGATGCTCGCGGACGAACGGGATGTCCTTGCGGACGAGTTGGTCTTGGAGCGCCTTGGTGGCCGTGGTGACGACGACGCGACGACCGGAGAGCACTGCGGGGACGAGGTAGGCGAGCGACTTCCCGGTCCCGGTGCCCGCCTCGACGAGCAGGTGCTCGTCGGAATCGATGGCTTCGGCGACCGCCCGGCACATCTCGCGCTGGCCCGGGCGGTCTTCGCCGACGTCGAGGCTGCCGACGAGACGTTCGAGGGCGTCGGAGGCCCGGTCGGCGAGGGCGGAGGTCGTCACGCCGTCACACTCTCACGACGGTGTGACGCCGTGAATCCACCCGATTGCTAGGACGATTCGTCGTCCTCGCCGGAGACTCGGCGCCGCAGCTTGTCGACGCCGAAGAGGATGCCGACGATGGCGAAGCACATGATGGCGAAGAGGATGAAGGCGCCCCCGCCGTCGACGGAGGAGTCGACGAACTGCTGGGCCAGTGTGGTCATCGTGAATCGTCCTTCGCGTCAGGTGGTGGCGGGTTCGGGTTCGGAGGGCGCCGAGTCGCCGTTGCCGCCCGGAGCTTCGCCGTCGCCTCCGGCGTCGGCCTGTTGATCCCTCTCGTAGAAGTGCAGCGCCAGCAACGACACCAGGAACATCAGGAACGAGGCGCCGAAGAAGCCCCAGGCCGGGAGCCGGCGGGAGCCGAGGTCCTTGATCGAGACGACCCACGGCTGCGGCTCACCGGAGGCACACTCGGGGGTGGGTGGCGCCTCGAGGGGGAGGACGTCCTGCTCGGCGGTGGGGCAGATCTGGAGGGCGGCGTAGGTGGGGTGCTCGGACCAGAAGAAGGGCCACTTGCGCTCGCCGCCGGTAGCCACGGTCTGGACCGGCAGGAACCGATCGGGCGCGCTGAAGAGGTCGAACTCGCCGTCGTTGTCGGTCAGCTCGACTTCGACGCTGCCGATGAGCTGGCCGGCGAGGTCCTGATCCGCGACATCGGTTTCGGGGTCGAACTGCCGGACCTCGTCGATCTGCGAGTCCTCGAGATCGCTCACCACCTCCTCGACGGGCCACCCCACTTCTTCGCCGAGAGGCCCGTTGGGGAACTGACCCGTGATCCAGAACATGGTGAGCACTGTCATGAACCCGAAGAAAGCGGCGATCGTGAGGAGGAAGCCCAGGCGGGACCCGACGTTCGTGTAGAGGAGGAGGTACGCGGCGCCGACGAACAGGCCGATGGAGAGGAGCGCGATCAGCGATCCCTTGAGGTAGGGGTTCCACCAGGTCTTCTCGGTGACCCCCTCGCTGGCCAGCGTGACGAGCGCGATCATTCCGT
>CAZTOV010000176.1:2497-4052 GCA_964615175.1 uncultured Burkholderiales bacterium | reverse complement strand
TGGCGGGAGCGCGTGGCGCGAGAGAAGCGAGCCGCCTTTGCGGACGAGGAGTACTGGGGCAAGCCCGTCCCCGGCTTCGGCGACCCGGACGCGAGGGTGATGATCGTGGGCCTGGCACCGGCCGCGCACGGAGCCAACCGCACCGGACGGATGTTCACCGGCGACCGCTCGGGCGATTTCCTCTACGCCTCACTCCACCGCACGGGATTCGCGAACCAACCCACGTCCGCGCACGTTCACGACGGCCTCCGGCTCACGGGCGCGTACATCACCGCCCCCGTGCGGTGCGCGCCGCCCGCCAACAAGCCGACGCCCGACGAGCGCGACCACTGCCTGCCCTATCTCCTCCGCGAACTCGAACTGCTGGACCGGGTGCGGGTCTTCGTGCCTCTCGGCCAGTACGGCTACCAGGCCCTGTGGCGGGTGCTCGGCGAGGCGGGGGTCGATCTGCCCCGGCCTCGCCCGCATTTCGGTCACGCCGCCGAGGTCGCACTCGGCGAGCGGACGGTGGTGTGCTCCTTCCACCCGAGTCAGCAGAACACGTTCACCGGCAAGCTCACCCCCGAGATGTTCGACGCGGTCTTCACCCGCGCTCGCGAGCTCGCCGAACCGTAGGGTTGACCGGCCCCGGCCGAGCAGCGCCTAACGTCGGCATCCGATGATCGAGCGGCTCTTCGAGTTCATCGGTTCGCTGGGTGGCCCTCCCGCCTACGCGGCCGTCGGGGCGCTCGCCGCCGGCGAGAGTTCGATCGGCGTCGGGCTCGTCGTCCCCGGTGAGACCGGCATGATCGTGGGCGGGTTCGTGGTGTCGCAGGGCAACGCCACCTTCTGGATCATGCTCGCCGTCGGGATCTCCGGCGCCATCGTCGGCAACTCGATCGGCTACGAGATCGGCCGCCGCTTCGGGCCCGCGGTGCGTTCATCGACGCTCGGTCGGCGGATCGGCGAGGACAACTGGAACCGGGCCGAGGAATATCTTGCCACCCGAGGCGCGAAAGCGGTCGCGTACACGCAGTTTCTCGCCGTCGTGCGCTCGGTGGTCCCGGCAATGGCCGGGGTGAGCCGCATGCCCTACCGGAAGTTCCTGTTCTGGAACGCGCTCGGCGGCATCGTGTGGGCCTCCCTCTACACGACGGTCGGCTTCTTCGCCGGACGTTCCTACGATCGCATCGCCGCTCAGCTCGAGGATGCCGGTCTCGTGGTGCTGGCCCTCTTCATCGCCATCGTCACCGTGGTGGGCGGCGCCCGGTGGATGGCCCGGAATCCCGAGCGCGTCCAGGCTCTCGCCGACCGGGCAGCGGCGTGGCGTCCCATCGCCTGGACCCGCAGAAACTTTGGCGGTCCGATCCGCTTCGTGGCCCAACGGTTCCGCGTGCACGATCCCTTCGGGTTGTCGCTCACCATCGGCCTCGTGTTCCTCATCGTGGCCGGCTGGGCCTTCACCGTCGTCGTCAGCGATGTGGCGGCTCGCTCCGACCTGGTGAACATCGACACACCTATCGTCCGGTACTTCGCCGAGCACCGCGAGCCCTGGGTCACGTCGACGGCCGAATGG
>CAZTOV010000176.1:0-2397 GCA_964615175.1 uncultured Burkholderiales bacterium | reverse complement strand
GAACTGGCGACGGTCTGTTTGATCGGCAGGCGGAGCCACTCGAGGAACAGCGGCACGAGTACGGTACCGCCGCCCAGGCCGAGGAGGCCGCTCATGGCGCCGGCGCCGGCGCCGGCGACCCCGAGTCTCCACCATGTGTCGCGCCGCGGTCCCTCGGCGCCGTCGGTCGTCGTCACCGCTTCGGGCGGCACCCGTTCGCGACGGGCCACCCGCCACGACGTGTAGCCGATGACCGCTGCGGTCAGGACCATGAGGGGGCCGCCGTCACCCGGGACGAGGTGCGACCCGAACGAGGCGGCGACCGCGATGGCCGTCCCTGTGAGCGCGACCCAGGAGACGATGCGCCAGTCGATGAGGCCCTCTCGCTGGTAGCGGAGCGTGCCGCTCACCGCCGAAGGGAAGATGGCGGGCAGCGTGGTGCCGACGGCCTGCAGCGGGCTGGCGCCCAGGGCCCGGATCCCCGGTGTCGAGATCACTGCGCCACCCACTCCGAACATGCCGGACAGCACGCCGGTGGCGAGCCCGAGGAGGAGGGTGAGGGCGACCTGCACGGGCGGCACGGTACCCGCGGCGCTGCTCGCACCTCGACAGGTACGCTGTGAGGTCATATCGAAGGGGCCGCACGACGGTTGGAGTTCGGGCGGCCAGGGCTGGGGCAGGGGTTTCAGCCTCGGAGGAGCCGACGAGAGGTCGGCGCGTAGAACCATGTCGAGTGAGTTGGACCTTCGCGGTACCTACATCCCGCTGATCACGCCGTTCGACGAGGACGATCAGGTGGCGCTCGACGTCGTCGAGCAGTTGTGTGAGGAATACCTCGACGCCGGCGCTTCCGGCATCGTGGCCCTGGGTACCACCGGCGAGGCCCCGGCGGTCGACGGCAACGAGCAGGCCGCCATCATCGCCGCCTGCTCGAAGGTGTGCGACGAGCGCGGTGCCCAGCTGATCGTGGGTGCCGGAACCAGCAGCACCTCCGGGAGCATCTCGCTGGTCGAGGCGCTCGAGGGGATCCCGGCCTGTGTCGGGGCGCTGACCGTGGTGCCCTATTACGTCCGCCCCAGCCAGCAGGGGATCGTCGATCATTTCAAGACGGTGGCGGCGGCGTCGCCGGTGCCACTGGTGATCTACAACATTCCGTTTCGCACCGGGCGCGAGCTGGAACCCGTGGGCATGCTGGAGCTGGCCGGCACACCGAACATCGCCGGGGTCAAGCAGGCCACCACCGGCCTCGACAAGAACACGTTGGAGATCCTCGCCGGGCGCCCCGACGGGTTCCACGTGCTCGGCGGTGAAGACCCGTTCCTCTACCCGCTGGTGCTGATGGGCGGGTCGGGCGCGATCTGTGCGTCCGCGCACCTGCTCACCGAGCGGTTCGTGTCGATGATCGAGTGCGGGCTCGCCGGGAAGGTCGAGGAGGGCCGCCAGCACGCCGAGGCCCTGTTGCCCGTCTGCCTGGCCCTGTTCGCCGAGCCGAACCCGGCGGTGACCAAGGGGGTGCTGCACCGCCAGGGGCGTATCCCGACCCCCGATGTGCGGGCACCCATGACGAACGCCTCCTCCGAGGCGATCGATGCCGCGCTGGCCGCCATCGAGGCGGCCGGGAACGGCACCTGACCCGCACGTCGACGTCTCACCGTGGCCCGTCGATTCGATCGGTCCGGGGAAATCCCGGCCCGTGCCGCCCTGGGGTTCGCCGCCACCGCGCTCGCGGTCGCCTTCCTCGCCCCGTTGCTGCCCAAGGAAGCCCCCGAGTCCTCCACCGACGTGAGGGTGGCTGAGGAATCGGCCGCAGAAGGCTCCGACGACGACGACGACCGAGTGACCATCGTGTCGCGTGAAGGGTTCGAGGCAGCTCTCGGCGCCGTCGGACTCACCGCCATCGCCGCCGCTCCGCTCGGCCTCCGGAACCTGGGTCTGTTCAAGCTGGGCCAGCGGGTCTCGGCGGTGCTCCTCGCCATCGGGGTGCTCGTCACGATCCGCAACGTCGGCGTGCTCTACGTGCCGAGCGCCCTGCTCATGATCCTCGCCGCCACCCGCCACCCACCCCACGATCCCTTCCGGTGACCCCCGATCCCAACGTCGGCTCTGGAGTCACAACTGGCCCCACCGGGGCCAGTTGTGACTCGAGAACCGATTTGGAGTCTCCAACTTGTGCTGGCGACCCCGGAATTCGATGCTGGGGCCATGACGAAGCGACGCTGCTGGGTCCTGCTCGCCGGAGCGGCTTGGATGCTCTACGTGTGGGTCACCCGGCTCGTGATCATGCTTCCGGGCGACGAGTCCGTCGGCTTCAAGGTCGTCCACAGCGTACTGGCGGCGGTGTCGATCGCCTTCGCGCTCGCGTTCGCCCGCATCGGCTGGTCGGGTCTGCGGGACCTCCGCGGCGAGGCGACGTAGCTG
>CAZTOV010000175.1:0-4067 GCA_964615175.1 uncultured Burkholderiales bacterium | reverse complement strand
CGAAGTCGCGGCCGATCACCGCAGCTGCGTTCAGGATCTCCACCGGCTCGGCCCCGAGGGGCGCCACGCGCTGTCGGATCACCTCGCGGATCTCCGGCGGCAACGTTTGGAGGTCCTCGGGCTCGACGGTCGCGTCGAGGGCGCCGCGGGCGGCGAGCAGCCGGGTCACCTCGCGCACGAAGAGAGGGTTGCCGTTGGTGAGTCCGGTCACGGTCTCGGCCGTGGCCGGGTCGACCGGCACGCCGGCGACGCGTTGCATGGCCACCGCGACCTGTTCGGCGTCGAGCGGACCCAGGATGAGGCGTTGCCCGAGCGATTGCAGTGTCGCCACTGCCTTCTCGGCGTCGTCGCCGAGCTCGTGTCCTCGGAACGCCACCACGAAACGGACCGACGGACCCGCGTCCGCGGCGGCGAAGACCAACAGCTCGAGCGTTGGCCCGTCGGCCATGTGGAGATCGTCGAGCACCACCGCGACGCCCTCGTTCCGGTCTGCCCGGGCGAGGGTCTCGACAACGGTCGAGTACAACTCGAACCGGTGTTCGTCCGCGACCGGTGATGCGTGCTCGTACGGGGTCCCGTCGAAGAGATCGGGCACGAGGCTGGCCAGGGTCCGCTCGCCGTCACGCCGGGGTGTCGGGAGCCGGAGGTCGCCGGCGAGTCGGCGGAGCGCCTGTACCCACGGCCAGTAGGCGGGAGCGCCGCCGCCGTGCGGGCTTCGGCCCCGGAGGATGCGCACATCCGATTCGGCGGCCACAACCTCGACGGCGGCGTCGAGGAGGTACGACTTGCCGATCCCGGGCTCGCCGTCGATCAGCACCACGCGGGGTCCACGTCCGCGCAGCCCATCCACGAGCATCCGGAACTCGTGGTCGCGCGCGACCGGAGCCTCGTGGATCGTGCCGTCCCCGCCTGATCGGGGCAATGCCCGTTCCTCCCGCCGACTCTTCGTCGGCTTCAGATTAGAGGCGGCGAACCAGCCGCGGTTGGCGCCGGTGGTCAGGCGACTTCGGCGGGCTCGTTGCGGAGGAAGCGGTGGTACCAGCGGCGCTTGGCGTCGTCGGGCTCGGCCTCGACCCGGTCGTCGAGCCCGTCGAGGTGATGGGCGGCCAGCGCGTACGCCTCGTCCATGATCGTGTCGCCGCCGGTGAAGTCGAAGATGGCGCGGCCGTCGTCGGGGCGGGGGAGCTCGACGATCTCGACGCCGGCGGGGGCCAGGTGCAGCTCGAGCTGGTAGCGCCGGTTCCGGGCGATGCCGAACGCGCGGAGCGTCACGTCGAGTGGCGTGCGGGCGGGTGAGTCGGTGACGCCGCCGGTGACGTTGAGCACGTAGACGCGGTCGATGGGCCCGCTCAACGCGTGCCGGACGGGCACGTTGTTGACCACGCCGCCGTCGATCAGCACGCGGCCGCCGTGCTCGACGGGAGGGAACACGCCCGGGAGTGCGGCGCTGCCGAGGATGGCCGGGCTGAGCGGCCCGGCGGCGTAGACGACCTCTTCGCCCGTCTCGTAGTCGGTGGTGACGACCCGCAAGGGCACGACCAGATCGTCGAATCGGCGAGCGGCGATCATGTCGACGACCGCCTTCAGCCCTTCGTTCGAGAACAGGTGATCGCTGCGCCGCAGCACGTTCCAGGCGCGGGAGAGGCGCCCGCCGGGGAAGATGTCCTCGCCGTGGAGTCCGCGCCAGACCTCGGCGAGCCGATCGACCCCCTCGACGGTGGGATCGGCGGCGACAGCAGCAGCGTTGATGGAGCCCACCGACGTGCCTACCACCACGTCGGGGACGATGTTCCGTTCGATCAGGGCCTGCAGCATGCCGACCTGGGCCACACCCTGGTTGCCGCCTCCCGAGAACACGAACGCCGTGCGCGGGCGGCCGTTGCTCGATCCGTCGTCGCGGTTGAACGGAATGGCGGCCATCTTCGTGGTCCCTGCTCTTGGACTGCTCTTCCAGATATCGGCACCGGCTCCACTCCGGTGTAGGGCCCCTGCGAGTGCAACGCAACGACCCTCCAGATGGTTCCCCGAAAGCTCACGATGTGACCGTTTTGACCCTCCGGAACCGAGGCGGACCCGGCGTCGGCCCCCGCCCGGATGCGGTCTCGTGAATTCGTTCACGTATACTCCGCGGCGTCGGCGGCGCCTGGAGCGGAGCAAGGACGAGTGCCCTACGAGGAGTTCTCGCAGTCGTACCTGACGGTAGCGGTGCTCATCGGGGCCGCGACGCTCATGTTCGTCCTCATGCTCGGCGTCGGGCGTCTCATCCGTCCCACCCGGCCGCAGCCGGAGAAGTACATCACCTACGAGTCGGGCGCCGACCCGCTCGGGGGATGGGGCCAGGCCAACGTCCGCTACTACGTCTACGCCCTGCTCTTCGTGATGTTCGACGTCGAGGCGGTGTTCATCTTCCCGTGGGCGGTGCGCCTCGAGGACTTCGGCGTCTTCGGCCTCGTCGAGATGGGCATCTTCATCGTGATCCTGGCGCTGGCGTTGGTATACGCGTGGAGGAAGGGCGTCCTGCGATGGGCGTGACGTCCGGCACGATGCAGCACGGGAGTGTGAGCAGAGAACCGTGTCATGGCCCGGTTGGCTGCTCACCGTCCCTCGAGGGGGAACACTGATGGGACTCGTCGAGAGCGGAAAGATCCCCAAGCCACTCACGTGGCTCATGAACTACAGCCGCAAGTACTCCCTCTGGATGTTCCAGTGGGGTCTGGCCTGCTGCGCCATCGAGATGGGTGCGGCGCTGGCGTCGCCTCGCTACGACATGATGCGCCTCGGCGTCATCCCGTTCCCGGCCAGCCCCCGCCAGGCCGACCTCATCGTCGTCTCCGGCACCGTCACCGACAAGATGGCGCCCTCGATCAAGCGCCTCTACGAGCAGATGCCCGACCCCAAGTACGTGATCTCGATGGGCTCGTGCGCCAACTGCGGAGGCCCGTACTGGGACTCCTACTCGGTCACCAAGGGCGTCGACCAGATCATTCCCGTCGACGTCTACGTGCCCGGGTGCCCGCCGCGGCCGGAGGCCCTCCTCGAGGGCATCGTGCTGCTCCAGGAACGCATCCAGAACGAGGAGATGGGCCCCCGTTGGAGGGGCGAGGCCATCACCGTGGGCCAGCCCGGCCCGCACGACCGGATCCCCGTCACGAGCGCGACCAGTGACTGACGAAGAGCAGGAAGCACAGGAAGAGCAGGCCGAAGCGGCCACCGACGAGGCTGCGGCCGACGCCGAGGCGTCCGCCGACGGGCCTGCCGGGGCCGACGCGTCCGCGTCCGACGAGCCGGGCCAGGAGGGCGCGGAGGGCGCCGAGGGGGAATCCGAGGAGGAGCCCGAAGATCCGCCGGCTGAGGGCACCTACGTCTCCGAGGCGCACCAGCCGCTCCTCGACCGTCTCCGCGAGCACCTCGGTGACGGCATCGTCGACGCCGCCACCAACCACGGCGACCTCGTGGTGCGGGTGAAGAACGAGGCGTGGCACCAGGTCGCCGAGGTGGCTCGCAGCCGCTTCGACTGTGAGTACCTCTCGTTCATCTCCGCCATCGACTGGATGCCCCGGCCGACGCCCCCCACCGAGGACCTCGACGCCCCGTCGATGCCGGCTCAGCCCACCGAGATGACCTTCGGTGTCACCGGCTCTGACGGACGGTTCCAGGTTTTCGCCTGCGTCGCGTCGACCGACGACAAGATCGAACTCCTGTTCAAGACCGACGTCGACGAGAGCGACCCGCGGGTGGCGTCGTGGACCGACGTCTACCCCGGTGCCGACTGGCACGAGCGTGAGTGCTGGGAGATGTACGGGATCGCCTTCGACGGCCACCCGCACCTCCGCCACCTCTACCTGCCCGGCGAGTTCGAGGGGCACCCCCTCCGCAAGGACTACCCCCTCCTCGCCCGCGAGGTGAAGCCGTGGCCGGGCCTGGTGGACGTCGAACTCATGCCCGAAGAAGAAGGGGAGAAGGAAGAAGAGGCCAAGACCTCGTCGGGGGGTGAGGGCGAGTGAGCATCACCGAGCAGCAGCAGCAGGCCCTGGTCCAGAAGCACCTCGCCGAGGCGCAGGTGGCGG
>CAZTOV010000174.1:0-4078 GCA_964615175.1 uncultured Burkholderiales bacterium | reverse complement strand
GGTGTGTGAAGTCGATCCCGGGCCGAACTAGCGTCGGCGGGAGATCAAACAGAACCCCTGTCAGCACCTGGAGGAGCGATGGCGGTACGTGTCGGCATCAACGGGTACGGGCGCATCGGCCGCTCGTTCCACCGGGCGATCCTCGCCGCCGGTGGCGATGCCGGTGTCGAGCTGGTCGCGGTCAACGACCCGTTCGGCGATCCCGAAACGATGGCGTTCCTGCTCAAACACGACTCGGTGGGCGGCATGCTCTCCGAGGAGGTCACGGCCGCCGACGACGGTTTCTCGGTCGACGGCGACAAGATCGTGAAGCTCGAGGAGAAGGACCCGGCCCAGATCCCCTGGGGCGATCAGGGCGTCGACGTGGTCATCGAGTCGACCGGTCTGTTCACAGCCCGCGACGACGCCGCCGGCCACCTGAAGGGCGGCGCCAAGAAGGTCGTGATCTCCGCCCCGTCCGGCGACGCCGACAACATGATCTGCATGGGCGTCAACCACGACTCCTACGACGCCGGCAACCACGACGTCATCTCCAACGCGTCGTGCACCACCAACTGCCTGGCGCCGATGGCCCGGACCCTCCACGAGGCGTTCACCATCGAGCAGGGCTTCATCACCACCGTCCACGCCTACACGAGCGACCAGGCGCTCCAGGACATCGCCAAGGCGAGCCGCAAGGGGAAGGCCGACGTCCGCCGGATGCGGGCGGCGGCGCTCTCGATCATCCCCAGCTCCACCGGAGCGGCGCGGGCGATCGGCAAGGTGATGACCGACCTCGAGGGCAAGCTCGACGGTATGGCCATGCGGGTCCCGGTCCCCGACGGTTCCATCACCGACCTGGTGGCGATCCTCTCGCGTGAGGTGACGACCGACGAGATCAACGACGCCTTCAACAAGGCCGCCGCCGACGACTCGTACCGCGGGGTGATGGAGTACAGCGACGAGGAGCTGGTCAGTCAGGACATCGTGGGCTCCACCAAGAGCTGCGTGTTCTCGGCCCCCGACACGATGGCCAACGGCACCATGGTCAAGGTGCTGGGCTGGTACGACAACGAGTTCGGGTATTCGAACCGCCTCGTCGACCTGAGCCGCTTCGTCGGCGAGCAGCTCTGACGCCGCCCGCACGCCCGCCGCACCGGACCCGTCCGTGAGCGCCGATCTCCCGCGTCTCGAAGACCTCGAGCTCGGTGAGGGCGCCCGCGTGCTCGTCCGCGCCGACCTCAACGTCCCCCTCGAGAACGGCCGTATCAGCGACGACGGTCGCATTCGCGCCGCTCTCCCCACCATCGAATGGTTGCGAGAGCAGGGTGCGGTGGTGGTGGCGTGCTCGCATCTCGGACGGCCCGGCGGCGAGCCCGACCCGTCGCTCTCGCTCGCGCCCGTGGCGGCCCGCCTCGGCGATCTGCTCGACACTGGCGTCGCCCTCGCCCCGGCGGCGGTGGGTGAGGTCCCGGCGTCGATGGTGAGCGAGATGAACCCGGGCGAGGTCCTCCTCCTCGAGAACCTCCGGTTCCACCCCGGTGAGACCGCCAACGACCCCGCCTTCGTCGACGGACTCTGCGCTCTGGGCGGCGCCTATGTGAACGACGCCTTCGGCGCTGCCCACCGGGCCCACGCCTCGGTGGTGGGCCCACCGGCGCGCCTCCCGTCGGCGGGCGGCCGCCTTCTCGTCTCGGAGCTGGAGGTGCTCGACCGGCTCCAGCGCGATCCCGAGCGGCCCTTCACCGTCGTCCTCGGTGGCGCCAAGGTCAGCGACAAGCTCGGGGTCATCGAAGCGTTGGTCGAGCAGTGTGACCACCTCCTGGTCGGCGGGGCGATGTGCTTTACATTCCTGGCGGCCCAGGGCCACGAGGTGGGAGATTCGCTGGTCGAACCCGATTTCATCGACGCCTGTCGCGACCTCCTCGGCGAGGACGTCGTCCGTATCCCCAGCGACATCGTGGTGGCGCAGGAGATGAGCCCGAGCGCCTCCACCAAGATCGTGGGTGCCGACACGATCCCGCCCGGCTGGATGGGTCTCGACGTGGGGCCCGAGACCGCCGGCGAATACGCCGACACCGTCCACGAGGCCTCCACGGTGTTCTGGAACGGGCCCATGGGTGTGTTCGAGATGGAGCCGTTCGCAGCCGGGACCCGCGCCGTTGCCGACGCCGTCGCCACCACGCGGGCCTTCACCGTCGTCGGGGGCGGCGACTCGGCTGCCGCCGTGCGGAAGTTCGGCCTCGACGACCACATCGACCACATGAGCACGGGCGGCGGGGCGTCGCTCGAGTTCCTCGAGCGTGGTGACCTCCCCGGTCTCGAGGCGCTCCGCGACGGCATCCGATGAGTAATCCGCGCGACGTCTGAAAGGACCAACGATGAGTGAACACCGCAAGCCGATCCTGGCCGGAAATTGGAAGATGCACCACACGCATCTCGATGCCATCCAGGTGGTGCAGAAGCTCTCGTATCAACTCGAGCCCCGTCACTACGACGAGGTCGACGTGGTCGTCTGTCCGACGTTCACCGCGCTGCGCTCGGTCCAGACCACCCTCGATGCCGACCGCATCCCCATCGAGCTGGGCGCCCAGGACGTGCACTGGGAGGTGGAGGGGGCCTTCACCGGTGAGGTCAGTCCCGTCATGTTGAGCAAACTCAACGTCGCCTACGTGATCGTGGGTCATTCGGAACGGCGTCAGCTCTTCGGCGAGACCGACGACAGCGTGAACAAGAAGGTGAAGGCGGTGCTGGCACAGGGGATGACCCCGATCATGTGCGTCGGGGAGAGTCTCGATCAGCGTGAGTCCGGCGAGACCCGCAATTGGGTCACCGGCCAGGTGAAGGCCGGCCTGTCGGGTGTGAAGCCCGACGAGGTTGCCGGCTCGGTGATCGCCTACGAGCCGATCTGGGCCATCGGCACGGGGAAGACGGCCACGCCCGATGATGCCGAGGAGACCATCGCCTGGATCCGTGAAGCGGTGGGGGAGGCGTTCGACGCCGCCACGGCGGGCTCGGTGCGCATCCAGTACGGAGGGAGCGTCAAGCCCGGCAACATCGCCGAGCTGATGGAACGTGAGGAGATCGACGGCGCCCTCGTCGGAGGCGCCAGCCTCGACCCCGACGACTTCGCTCGGATCGTGCGCTACGCCGACTGAGGCCAGGTACTCCGACACGACCAGGGTCACCGACCGGCGGCAACCCCTTTCTCCGAGCCGGTTTGCGCCGGACGGCGACGCGTCTCGCGACCCCGGGAGCACGGTGGTGCCGTGGTACGCTCACGCCTCCGAACGCACGTACGAGCACGTACGAGGTCGCCGTGTTCAACGCACTCATCCTGGCCATCCACCTCATCGCCTCCGGGCTGCTGATCGTGTTCATCCTGCTGCACGCCGGTCGCGGCGGCGGGCTCTCCGACATGTTCGGCGGCGGGATGGGTGGCTCGCTCGCCGGCTCCACCGTGGTCGAACGCAACCTCGACCGCATCACCGTGATCACCGCCATCGTGTTCGGGTTTTCGACCATCCTGCTCGGTCTGCGCTTCCAGTAGTTCGTGCGCGCCGGCCGGAGTTTCCTCGGTCCCCGCATGCGCGCCACCCCGGCGCTGGTCATCGTGGCAGTGGCCGTCCTCATCGCACCGTCGTGCAGCGACGCCGAACCCGTCGGCGCGCCCGAGCCCACCACTCCCAGCCCGAAGTCCGCCGTCGTGGGCGCGGTCGACGAGCCCACCGGTTTCAACGTCAACCACCCGGGCCACGCCACCGCGATCGGCCGCGACGTCGCCGGCCTCGTGTGGCCGTCCGCCTACCGCATCTCACCCGACTACACACCAGAGCCGTGGCTGCTGTCGGCGCCGGCGGCGCTGGTGACGACCGACCCCTTCGTCGTCGAATGGCGGATCCGCCCCGATGCCGACTGGAGCGACGGCACGCCCGTCAGCGCCGCTGATTTCGAGTACCTCTACCGCCACTGCGCCGGTCTCGTCGCCGACGCGACCTGCGTCGACACGACCGGCTACGACCAGATCACCGAATTCGAAACCGTCGACGACAAGACCGTCCGACTCACCTTCGACCCGCCGTACGTCGAGTACGAGTCG
>CAZTOV010000173.1:0-4080 GCA_964615175.1 uncultured Burkholderiales bacterium | reverse complement strand
AACCGCCCTGGCGTGTGCGGCACCATCCGCTCTGGGGCCGACATCACCGTGGTGAGGCGAGCCAGGCGCCCCCACCGGCCAGACCGGAGCGCCATTCAGGAGGTCACGCCCGATGCTGCGCCTGCAGGTTCCCCTGCCGGACCGCTACACCGTCGCGTCTCTCGAAGAGAACGAAGAGCGGATCCGGACGGCCAAGGCTGCCCTGGGTGAGCGGCTGCTCATCCTCGGCCACCACTACCAGCGCGACGAGGTCATCCAGTTCGCCGACGCACGCGGCGACTCGTTCAAGCTCGCCCGCTTCGCGGCGGACAACGACCAGGCCACCGAGATCGTGTTCTGCGGCGTGCACTTCATGGCCGAGTCGGCCGACGTGCTCACCGGCGACCACCAACGCGTCTACCTCCCCGACCTCAACGCCGGCTGCTCGATGGCCGACATGGCCGACTCCGACCAGGTCGAGGAATGCTGGGACGTGCTCGCGGAGACCACCGACGTCGACCGGGTCGTTCCCATCACCTACATGAACTCCTCGGCCGCGTTGAAGGCCTTCGTGGGCCGCAACGGCGGCGCGGTCTGCACCTCGTCGAACGCCCGGGCGATCATCGAGTGGGCGCTGGAGCGAGGAGAGCAGGTGCTGTTCTTCCCCGACCAGCACCTCGGCCGCAACACCGGCTACGACATGGGCTTCACCGAGACGCACATGGCCGTGTGGGACCCCCGTTTCGAGGCCGGCGGCCTCGAAGAACGCCGTATCAAGGAGGCCACGTTCCTCCTCTGGCGCGGCCACTGCTCCGTGCACCAGCGCTTCACCCCCGACCACGTCGCCGCGGCCCGCGAGGAACACCCCGACGTGCGGGTGATCGTGCACCCCGAGTGCGCCCACGAAGTGGTCGAATTGGCCGACGAGGTGGGGTCGACCGAGAAGATCCTGAAGGCGGTCACCGAGGCCCCGGCCGGCTCGACGCTGGCCATCGGCACCGAGATCCACATGGTGCAGCGTCTGGCCAAGGAGAACCCCGACAAGACGGTGTTCTCGCTCGACCCGTTGATCTGCCCCTGCTCGACGATGTTCCGCATCGACGTGCCGCACCTCGCCTGGTGCCTGGAGTCGATCATCGAGGACGGACCGGTGAACCAGATCACCGTCGACGCCGACACCGCCGAGTGGGCCCGGGTGGCGCTCCAGCGGATGCTGGAGATCGTGTAGGAGTCAGACGCGCTCGCGCGTCCGGCGGTCATCAGCCCTCGGCGTCCCGACTGCTCCGCGGGCGGCCCAGACGAACGAGGCGAGCACCACGGCGAACGCCGAGACCGCCAGCCCCGGGATGCCCCAGGCGTAGAGCGCCGACCCTCCCTGCTGTTCGCGGAGGAGGTAGCGGCTCTCCTTCTCGAACTCGGCAACCTTGTCGACGGCGGGGAATTCCTCACCTCGAGGTCCATCGATCTCCTCGTCAGCGGGGAGGAAGAGCGGGATCGCCATCATGTCGGTGCCCTGGTGGAGTCGCAGGATGGTCTTCCACGGCGCCTCGACCGGCACCGGCTCCTCGCTGCGCCAGACGCCGGGCGTCACCTCTTCCATGTCGGCCAGGATCAGGCCGCCGCCCTGCCACGCGCTCGCCTGGAACCACCGTGCGCCCTCGGCCGCATCGGCCGGCGACACCTCGGCGGTGACGACGACCCGCCCCCCATCGACCTCGCGCAGATCGATGTCGGCGGTCACGTCACTGACTGTGCGCGGATAGGGAACGGCCAAGGCCACGACGAGCGCGAGTCCACCGAGGGCGAGGGCCTTGCCCGAAAGCGAGATTCTGTGGCGGGCCACGTCGCCGAGGGCGACGCCGACGACCGCGGCACCGGCGGCGGCGAGACCGCCCACGATCAGGGCCTCGGGGAGCAACGCGGTCGTCCAGGGCTGATGGGCACCCTGGTTCCAGAGCCACTCGACCCCGAGTCCGAGTGTCGAGACACCGAGCGCGGACACCAGAGCGAAGCGGAGACGCCGCTCGGTGCCGAGCCACCAGGCGACCCCCTCGACGGCCACGGCGGAGCCCAGGTAGAGGGCCGACGGACGAACGCTCAACTCGAGGGCACCGGCGTCGTCGCCGAGGCCCATCCGCGTGAGCAGCATCAGTCCGACGACGAGGAACGACCACCCCGGCCCGTGGGCGACCCGCACCGCGGTGAGAGCCAAGGCTCCGGCGAGCAATACGAGGACCGGGAGGTAGAGCTGTTGGAACTGCGGCACGCCGAAGTCGAACTCACCCTGCACCGACGCGAGGCCGTCGAGAACGAGCAACGCCACGACGACGTAGACGCCCCTCGCCCACCGGGAGTCGGTGGGGCGGACGCCGGCCTCGGCGAGGGCGATCCAGGAGACGATCGGGCTGAGCGACGCACCGACGATCATCATGAGGTGCGTGGGGCTCCACATGGTGACGTCGATCCCGAACTGGGCGTGCCACAGCTCGTCGAGCGGGAACCCGAGCACGGCCGCTCCACCCACCAGCACCATGGCGGCGGCCGAACGGTAGACGCGGAGACCGGCGATGGTGAACGGCGTGTCGCGCTCCTCGAAGGTGGCCAGGAAGATGCCGACGATGCCGGCGATGAGGATGAACTGCAGCCCGAGCACGATCATCGTGTGCGGAGCCGTGAACAACTCCTCGTCGCGACCCAAGCCGATGTGCCAGGCCACGTCGTTGTAGAAGCCGATCCCGGCGACCAGGAGGCCGAAGCTGGCGGTGCCGACCATCCCCGCAGCCCAACCGGGGATACCGGTCACCCGTTCGAGCCCCCGGGGGATCCACAGCAGGTAGTCGCGCTCACCGGTGCGGCGGCCGATCACCGCCAGCGCGACGACGACGGCAATGAAGCCGCCCACGGTCACAGAGAGCGGGGCCCAACTCTCGAGCGCCCCCGAGTCGACGTGGGTCGCCTGGGCGAGGTTCACGAACGCTGCTCCTCACGGTTCGATGGGGGCGATTCGAAGGTGGCGCGAGCCATGCCGTCCCATGCCAGCGAGACCAGGTATTCGACCAGGCGCTCTCGGGGCATGGTGCGGTTGTCGAGCCACCAGTCGCCGGCGGCATGCACCATGCCCACCAGGCCGAAGCCCCACGGCTCGGCGGCGCCGGAATCGGCGCCGGCTTCACGGAGGCGCTCGCCGATGATCTGGGTGTCGATCGACGCGATACGCCGGATCACGCTGTTGAGCACCTCACCGGCCCCTTGCTGCCCGCCGACCCGGCGGATGAGGAACCGGTACAGCTCGGTCTCGCGCTCGATCAGTTCGAGATAGGTGTCGAAGCCGGTGGCGAGCAGACCCCGCAGATCGTCGCTGTCCTTGACGAGGGCCACCTCGAGTCGCTCGATGAGATCGCCGACGAACCGCTCGGTCAGCGCCTGGACGAATTCCTCCCGGCCACCCACATGCCGGTAGAGGATGGGCTTGGTGATGCCCGCCTCGCGGGCGATCTGCTCCATGGATGCGTCGGGGCCGTACCGGCGGATGGCCTCGACCGCCGCATCGACGAGTTCGTCCCGACGCTCCTCGCGCCGTTGACGCCGAGCGTCGACGTCGGCCCGCGAACGATGGCGCCCGGAGGCGCGTGAGCGGCTTCCTGAAGACTTCGCCATGTTACCGAGCGTAACTGTTACCGGCGGTAACGTCAACGTGCCATCGGTCACGCAGCCGGTGCCGATAACGTGCCGGGCGATGCCCGACATCCTCCATCAACTCATCATCGACACCCCGGCCGATGCCGTCTATCGCGCCCTCACGGAACCCGGCGGCCTGGCCGAATGGTGGACCCGCGACGTCGAGGCCGAACCCGAACTCGGGTCGGTGGCGGCGTTCGGTTTCCACGACCGCGCCACCCACTTCAAGATGAAGATCGAGGAACTGCTCCCCGACGAGTTCGTGCGGTGGCACTGTGTGGGCGGCCACCCCGAGTGGGAGCACACCGAGATCACCTTCGACCTCGCAGAGCGCGACGGCCGCACGACGGTCTATTTCGCGCACCGCGGGTGGGAGTCCACCGACGGCATCCTCGCCTTCTGCTCGTTCGACTGGGCCCGCTA
>CAZTOV010000172.1:0-4086 GCA_964615175.1 uncultured Burkholderiales bacterium | reverse complement strand
CCCGACCCCGGCGATCTCGTCGGTGGCCTCCGACTCCACGTACCACTCCTCGGGAGTCTGACCCAGCACCCGAACGCGCCACAGGTGGCCACCGATGATCTTGATGGCCGCGGCGACGGGGACCGCGATGAGGAGTCCGAAGAACCCGAAGAGCGACCCGCCGAGGAGCAGCACCACCATCACCACCACCGGGTGGAGCTTCACCGCCCGCTTCATGACCAGCGGGCTCACGAAATGGTTGTCGATCTGCTGCACGATCAGGAGGGCCAGCGCGGCCCACACGGCCGTGATCGGATCGCGCGTCGTCAGAGCGATGATCACCGCCGGCACCCCGCCCACCCACGGGCCGATCAGCGGGATGAGGTTGAAGAACCCGGCGATCATCCCGATGATCAGCCAGAACGGCAGGTCGATGAGCCACAGGGCGACGCTCGACATGATCCCCACGATCAGGGCCACGACCAGCTGGCCGCGGAAGAACCCGCCCAGCGCGTGGTTCACCCGACGAGAAACGAGGATCACGTCGTGACGCGCGGCGGATGGGATGAGCCCCTCGGTCACCCGCCGGATGTGGGGAAGGTCGACGAGCAGGTAGAAGGCGAAGATCGGCGCCAGGATGAAGATCAGCAGGATCTCGAGCACCTGGAAGCCGATCTCGGTGACCCGGTTGACCGACTCACCGATGTCGATGTCGGTGTCGGTGTTGAACCGCTCGATCAGCTCCTCGCGCTCGAACTCGAGCGGCGTGCCCTCGAGATCGGCAGCCCGGTCGTCGATCCACGTCTCGATCCGGTCCTGGACCTCGGGCCACCGGTCGGCGAAATCGTCGGCCTGATCCTGGACGGCGGGGATGGCGAGGATCACCAACAGCGTGGCGAGCCCGAAGAAGGCCAGGTACGCGATCCCGGCACCGACGCTCCGTGGGATGCCGTGCCGGTTGAGGGCGCTGACGAAGGGGTTGAGGATGAACACGATCGCCCCCGCCAGCACGAGCGGCGGGAAGATGACCGTGACCTTCGATCCCAGCCACAGCACGATGGCCAGCGCCACCGCGATGCCCACGAAACCCCATGCCACGGAGCCGGCCTTGCGGATGATCTCGGCGACCCCGTCACGGGGGCGGTCGGGATACTGGTCACCGCGCTTGCGTACGGTGCGCGGCGCGTCGTCCTCGCTCTCGACGGCCTCCTCGGCCGCGTCGTCAACGCGCTGCGCCATTCGTCAGCCCGCCGACCTCTGATCGGCGCCTCTGACATCCGGGCTCGCCGTCGGAACTGAACTCCCTGGTGGACCTGCCCACGTCACATCCAAAGGCTAACCCTCGGGTGAAGAGCACGAACCGATGTCGATCAAGATCCATCGGAGAGCGCCCACCGACCGATCTCCACGGCAGCCTCCTCGGCGAGCACCTCGGCGCGGGCGTGGGCGTCGACGAGATCGAAGGCGCGATCGGCAAGTGATTCGACCCGCACTCCCGGCGGAACCTGCTCGGTCGCCCCCTGGGCGACGTCGCCCACGACCAGCGCACGCCGCTCCACTCCCTCGGACCGGGTGAGGAGCTCTCCCACGACCTTGCCCGCAAAACTCGACGGGTCCAGCCGGCCCTCCCCCGTCACGACGAGGTGGGCATCCTCGAGCGCATCACGCAGCCCGGCGGCCTCGGCAACGACGTCGAAACCCGGCTCGAGGCGAGCGCCGAGGGCGGCGAGGCCTCCCGCCAAGCCTCCGGCGGCTCCTCCGCCTTCGAGCGCACTGACGTCGACACCGGTGCGAGCCCGGTAGTCGGCCGCCAACCCCTCCAGACGTCGCGTGAGGAACTCGACCTGTGCCTCGGTGGCGCCCTTCTGGGGCCCGTACACGCGGGCGGCGTCGAGGAACGTCGTGGTCACGTCGCACGCGACCACGACCTCGGCGCCGTGGAACGACCAGCCCAGCGCCTCGAGCGCCTCCAGGCCTCCATCGGTGGTGGCGCTCCCCCCGACGCCCACCACGATCCGCCGGGTTCCGTTGCGGATCGCCGCGGCGATCAACTCACCGGTGCCCCGGGTCGTGGCGGCGAGCGGATCGTTGGTTCCTTGGACCAGGGCGAGCCCGCTGGCCAGCGCCATCTCGACCACGGCGGTCCCGTCGCGGAGGAGCGCGTACGCGGAGTTCAGTCGGTTCCCCTGGGGGCCGGTGACCGAGAGACGTCGCCGACGGCCACCGCGGGCAGCCAAAAGGGCGTCGAGCGTGCCCTCACCACCGTCGGCCAACGGAATCGAACGGACGTCGGCAAAACCCGCCTGGTCCAGACCTCGGCTCAGCGCCCGGGCAGCCTGTGCCGCGGTCAGCGTGCCCCGGAACTTGTCGGGACAAACGAGCGCAGCGTGGGGGTGTTGGGGGGTCACGTGAAATAGATTGGCCGATCGCGTCGATCGAGGAGACCACGTGCTGGAGCGCGTCCCCCTACTCGTCAAAGAACTGAGCCACTACGAGGATGCCGCGGGCAAGGAGGCCGTCGCCGAGCTGCGTGAGCTCGCGGCGCCGTTCAAGGGCGCCCGGGTCCTCCACGTGAACGCCACCGCCTTCGGAGGCGGGGTCGCGGAGCTTCTCGGCACGGTGGTGCCGTTGATGCGTGACCTGGGCATCGACGCCGAATGGCAGGTCCTCCACGGGAGCGACGAGTTCTTCGGGGTGACCAAGCAGGTCCACAACGCCCTCCAGGGAGCGGATGTGACCTGGACATGGGAGATGGAGGAGACCTATCTCGACAAGCTGCGGGAGAACGCGCAGCTCTTCGACGGACGGTGGGACTACGTGATCATCCACGATCCTCAGCCGGCCGCCCTCTTGGCCTTCCTCGAGGAGGGGCCGTTCAACCAGCGGGGCGACGGCAAGTGGATCTGGCGGTGCCACATCGACCTCACCGACGCCAACCAGAAGGTGTGGGAGTTCTTCCGTCCCTACGTCGAACGCCACGACGCGTCAGTGTGGACGATGCCGGGCTTCGTACCCGACACCCTCTCGATGGACGAGGTCCGGATCATCCCGCCCGCCATCGATCCCATGGCGGTCAAGAACCTCCAGCTCGAGCGGCCGTTCGTCGACGAGATCTGCCGCCAGTACGGGCTCGACGTCAAGCGACCGGTCATGTGCCAGGTCAGCCGGTTCGACCCGTGGAAGGACCCGCTCGGGGTGATCGACGCGTTTCGCATCGCCCGCGAAGAGGTCGACGGGCTCCAGCTCCTGCTGGCGGGTTCGATGGCCACCGACGACCCCGAGGGGTTTCACGTGTGGGAGGAGACGGAACGGGCGCGCCAGGATGATCCCGACATCCACATGGTCTCCAACATCCAGCAGGTGGGGTCGGTGCAGATCAACGCCTTCCAGCGGGCGGCCGACGTGGTGATCCAGAAGTCGCTGCGGGAGGGCTTCGGCCTCACGGTGAGCGAGGCGCTGTGGAAGGGCCGCCCCGTGATCGGGGGCGACTGCGGCGGGATCGTCCTCCAGATCCGCGACGGTGAGGACGGTTATCTGGTCTCGTCGATCGAGGAGTGCGCACAGCGCACGGTCGAGCTGTTCCGAGACCTCGATCAGGCGGACGCCATGGGCGCCAGCGGCAAGGAACACGTGCGCGAGCAGTTCCTCACCACCCGCTTGCTCTCCGACTGGTTTCGCCTGTTCTCCGAGCTTTCGTGACCGGGGCCGCGGAGCACGTCCGGTGATCATCGCCTCCAACCGCGGGCCCGAACGGTTCGAAGCCATCGACGACGGCTTCGTCCGCCACCGGGGTGCCGGCGGCGTCATCAGCGCGCTGCGACCCCTGCTCGCCGGTGGTGGGGCAACGTGGGTGGCGAGTGCCATGGGCGACGCCGATCGCGCCGCCGTAGCGGCAGGCGCCGCCCACTCCGACGACTTCGATCTGCATCTGTTGGCGCTCGACGCCAGGGACCAGCACCTCCACTACCAGGTGGTGTCGAATGCCGTGCTCTGGTTCCTCCACCACGGTCTCTTCGACCTCCCTCGCCGGCCCGTGTTCGACGAGCGTTTCACCGAGGCCTGGGACGCCTACCGGTCGGTCAACCGCCACTTCGCCGACGAGATCGC
>CAZTOV010000171.1:0-4137 GCA_964615175.1 uncultured Burkholderiales bacterium | reverse complement strand
TCGACGGCAACCTCGGGTTCGACCCGTCCGGGGTCACCGAAGGACTGCGTGCCACGCTCGCCGAGGCGCCTCTGGACGACCCCCGCGAGGCTCACCTGCGGGCCGCCGCCGAACTGGTCTGCCACGACGAAGGTGTCGAGATCCTGCCCCGCCTGATCCGCTACATCGCCGAGCGGCGGGAGCACGAGGGCCGCTGGACGGCGGCGATCGAGAACCATCCGGCGCCGTTGCGCATCGTGTGGGGCGACCAGGACCCGGTGGCGGTCTTCGCCATGGCCGAGCAACTCCACACCCGGCGTCCCGACGCCGCCTTCGTACGGCTCGACGATCTCGGGCACTACCCGATGGTCGAGTCGCCCGCCCGCTTCGTCGACGCAGTTCTCCCGGGCATGTCCTGACGCCACCAGCGCCCGCCGGTATCGTTGGGTGAGCGTCGACGCGCGCGGCGTGGTCCGAAGGGTGGGGGATGTCGCACGAAACCGGACAGATGCCGCTCAGCGACGAGACGGCCCGGGTCCTGCTCGACCTCTCTCGTGAACTGACCGAGCTGGCCGCGCCCAGCGAGATCGGTGATCGGCTCGCCGCCGCCGTCCTGGAGGTCCTCCCGGTGGACGCGTCAGCGGTGCTCCTGGTCGACCGCGACCGCGAGATGCTCGACGTCATCGGCCTCGCCGGATGGCCCCCCGAGCTGGCCGACGGGGTCGCCGACTTCACGGTGCCGCTGGACGCCACCCCCATCGTCCGCCGGGCGGTCGAGGGCAGCGAGCCCGTGTCGGTGACCGTGGAGGAGGATGACCCGCTTATCAACAGCGTCCTCGAGGCCTTCGAAACCGATGCCGCGATCGTCGTTCCGCTGGTTGCCCGGGGCGAAGGCATCGGACTTGTCGCAGGCGTGCAGCGGCGCGGCACTGCCGAGCCGCTCGCGCTCGCGCTCGTCTCCCGCCTGCAGGGCGTGGCCGAGATCGCCGCCCGCGCGCTCGACAACGCGCGCCTCTATGGGGAACTCGAGAACCACCAGAACGTCCTCACGCACCTCCTGGAATCGGGACCGCTCGTCACGTTCCGGGGAACGACCCGCGACTGGCAGATCACGTATGTGAGCCAGAACGTTCGCCGGGTGTTCGGGCACGATCCGGAGGTGTTCCTCTTTTCGTCGTGGCTCGACTACGTGCATCCCGACGACCGCGACGGGGCCTGGGTTCAGATCAAGCGGGTGCGCGCCGAGGCCGGCGTCGAGTTCCCGGTGCGATTCCGCGACGCTCGCGACCGCTGGCGTTACATCCGGGTGAGCCTGCGGGTCGACCTCGATCAGCCGGCTGACGATCGGGAGATCCTCGGATACGTGTGGGACGAGTCGGAGCAGAAGGAGGCCGAGGAGCGCTACCGGCTCGTCTCGGATCTCACGTCCGACCTGGCGTTCGCGCTGCGTTCCACCGGCATCGGTGACGTCGATGTCGAGTGGTACACGGAGGGGATCGAGGAGCTGACCGGGTACACCGCCGAGGAGACGCTGGAGCTGGGCGGCTTCCGGGGCCTGCTCGTGGATGACGACGTCGGGCGATGGGATGCCCGCATGTCGCGCATTCTCCTCGGCGAAGAGGTCGTGGAGACGTTCCGCATCCGCACCCGGTCGGGTGAACAGCGCTGGATCGAGATCGCGGGGCGACCGATCGGGCGGCACGGCGACGAGACGGCGATCGTGGGCGCGGCGCGTGACGTCACCGAGCGGAAGCGTGCGGAAGAGGCCTTGGCGGCATCCGAGGCACTGCTCCGGGAAGCCCAGGCGGTGGCGCACTTCGGGAGCTGGCGCGTCGACCTCATCGCGGGCACGACCGAATGGTCCGACGAGATGTACCAGATCTACGGGCTCGAGCCGACCACTGGCACGCTGACCATCGATCGGGCGATCGAGCAGGTGCACCCGGCCGACGTCGACCTCGTGCAGCAGGCGGTCCGGGAACAGATCGAAACCCGTGAGATCGCCGAGTACGAGTTCCGCATCGTCCGCCCCGATGGAGACGTGCGCTGGCTGCATCTCCGGGCCAAGGCCGACACCGACGACGCCGGGGAACTCATCGGCTTCACCGGGGTGAGCCAGGACGTTACCCAGCGTCGCATGGCCGAGGAGTTCAACCGGGTGATCTCCGAGGCGGTTTCCGACGTGGCCTTCTCCTACACGGTGCGCGACGGTCTGCTGGCACTCGACTGGGTCACCGATGCGTACGAGCGGGTGACCGGCCACCCTGCGAGGGGTGACGACCAGGGTCAGATTTGGACGCCGATCACCCACCCTGACGATCTGGACCGCGTGGCGGAGGCCGAGAGCCGGGTGCTTGGAGGCACCGCCACGGTCGACGAGTTCCGCATCATGACCCCGACGGGCCAGGCGCGGTGGGTGCGGATCTATGCCACTCCTGTACGCGACGACGCGACCGGCGACGTGGTCAGCGTCTACGGCGCCGCCCAGGACATCACCGACCAGAAGCAGGCCGAAGAGGCACTGGCCGAATCGGAGGCACAACTGCGCCAGATCGTCCGCGAGTCGCCGAGCGCGATCGTCTCCGCCACGACCGAGGGCGTCGTCATCGAGTGGAACCCGGCTGCCGAAGAGATCTTCGGGTGGGCGCGCGACGAGGTCATGGGGAAGCTCATCCCGACCGTGCCCGAGGGCGATTTCGAGGAGGCTCGCGCTCGCTTCGCCGACACGTTGACGAGTGGAGAGTCGGTCAGGAACGCGAGCGGACGATCGAAGCGCAAGGACGGCACCATCATCGACATCGAGTTCTCGATGGCCCCGATCGCGGGCCCCGACGGTGAACTCAACGCGGTGATCGCCGTCGTCGACGACGTGAGTGAACGCATCCGGCTCGAAGAGGACCTCCGCCAGGCGCAGAAGATGAACGCCATCGGTCGGTTGGCGGGCGGTGTGGCCCACGACTTCAACAACGTGTTGACGGCGATCCTCGGCCACGTCGAATTCCTGCTCGAGGATCCGGCCGATGCGATGGAGGTCCGTGAGGAGGCGACCGCGATCCGCGACGCAGCCGACCGAGCGTCCTCGCTCACGGAGCAGCTGCTCATGTTCAGCCGGCACCGGTCCCCGGCGGCAGAAGTCCTGGACCTGAACGATGTGGTGGCATCGATGCACTCGATGCTGGGGCGGCTCATCGGCGAACACATCGAGTTCACGGTCGACCTCGGCGTTCGGCCCGCACCGATCAGCGGCTCTCGCTCCCAGCTCGAGCAGGTCGTCCTCAACCTCGTCGTCAACGCCGGTGAAGCGATGCCCGACGGTGGGTCCCTGTCGGTCGAGACGTATTCCACCCGGATCGGTGACGATCATGCGATCGGCTTGCGGGTCTCGGACACCGGGCGGGGGATCGAACCCGACGTCCGGGAGAGGATCTTCGAGCCGTTCTACAGCACGAGGGAGACCGGGGTCGGTCTCGGCCTGTCGGTGGTGTACGGAATCGTCGACAACGCCGGTGGTGAGATCGGCGTCGACTCGAACCCGGGACGAGGCACGACGTTCGAGGTCCGGCTACCCCGGGCGGCCGGGCTGGTGGCGGTGCCGCGTGAGGCGGACGCCACTCCCCGCGAGGTGGGGGCGGCGAGGATCCTGCTCGTCGAAGACGAGCCCGACGTGCGCCGGGTGGCTCGCACCACCCTGGTTCGCCGTGGGTACGACGTCGAGGAGGCCGCCGACGCTCTCGAAGCCCTCACGAGGTTCGAAACCGACGCCGACTTCGACCTCTTGGTCACCGACCTGGTGATGCCGGGGATGAGCGGCGACGAGCTGGCAGCCCGTCTCCACGAGCGACTCCCCGACCTCCGGGTGCTGTTCATCTCGGGGTACTCGGAGGTCGGCGACGCACACGACGCCGATCGCTTTCCGTTCCTCCAGAAACCGTTCAAACCCGAAGCGCTGGTCGCAGCGGTGCGGCGGGCACTCGCCGACGTGGCTGCCGCGGACGCGGTGCCGTAGTGAGGGCCGAGCGCCGATAACCTGACCGGGCAGTCAAGTTCGGTCGGCGACGGAGCGAGGCACGTGGCGGGCGAGATCCCCATTGAGGCAACCGGCTTGGTGCGCACGTTCGGGGACGTGCTCGCCGTCGACGGAGTCGACCTCCACGTCGA
>CAZTOV010000170.1:0-4191 GCA_964615175.1 uncultured Burkholderiales bacterium | reverse complement strand
CCCCGAGGCCAAGGTGCAGCTCACCACGCCCCACTCCGAGGTCCCCGGCTACTTCTCCCTCGTCTGACGAATCGCTTACTGCCAGTAACGGCGGCGTCCCGGCGAGTTCGTGGCAGATAGCCGCGAGGATCAAGGGCGGGTCCGTACACTGCCGGGCATGCAGCCGTCACTCGACGAGGCCGTCGCCGCCATCGACGAGCAGGGGTGGGTGGTGCTCTCCGACGTGGCCCCGACGGGTCTGTTCGACAAACTCCAGGCACGCCTCGACAAGCTGCTCACCGACAACCCCACCGGCCGCAACGACTTCGAGGGGCTCAAGACCCAGCGCGTCCACAACCTGCTCGCCAAAGGCGACGTGTTCCAGCACGTGGCCGCCAACGGCCAGGTCCTCGACGTGGTCGAGGCCGTCCTCGGCGAGCACTTCCAGGTCTCGGTGATCCAGGCCATCCACATCCTCCCCGGCGAGACGGTGCAGGGCTGGCACCGCGACGACGACCTGTTCCCGCTCCCGTGGCCGCACCCCCCGGTGGTGCTCAACACCATGTGGGCGATCACCGACTTCACCGCGGCGAACGGCGCCACCCGGCTCATCCCGGGCAGCCACCGTTGGAGCGACCACGACCGGCACATCAACGAGGACGTCGAGGTGGCGGCGGCCGAGATGCCGCGGGGGTCGGTGCTGGCGTGGCTCGGCAACCTCGCCCACGAGGGCGGCGCCAACCAGACCGAGGCTCCCCGCACCGGCATCACCATGAACTACAACCAGGCCTGGCTCCGTCAGCAGGAGAACCAGTACCTGAGTCTCCCGGAGGATCTGGTGCGGTCGTTCCCCGAACGCCTCCAGCGGCTCGTGGGCTGGGACGTGCACCCGCCGTTCATCGGTCACGCCGAGGGGAGCAACCCCCTCAAGCGGCTGAAGGGCTGAAGGGCAGTTACCGGCCGGCCAGATCGGTGGCGGCCGGGAGCCCCATCACCCCGGCGACGACCACCAGGAGCCCGGCAAGGGCGTAGCCGAGGCGGGCCGGGGCCGATCGCCGAGCGATGATGCTTCCGAGCACCACACCCACGATCCCCGCGCCGGCGAAGGGACCCACCACGGCCCAATCGATGTCGAGCGACGGGTAGCGGGCGGCCATCGCCACCGCGGCGTTGATGGCGATGACCACGAGCGACGTTCCCACCGCTTCGCGCATCGACAGGCCCAACGCGAGCACCAGGGCGGGGACGATCATGAACCCGCCGCCGACACCGAACAGTCCCGTCAGCAGGCCAACGGCAGTTGCGAGGATGACCACTCGGGGCCAGGACAGGTGGTGGTCTGACGTCTCGTCGGCAGCGATCCTGCCCACGGCGGTGCGGCGTGCCAGCAGCGCGGCCATGGTCACCGCGAGCAGGGAGAAACCGACGGCGAGGCTGGCCTCGGAGGCGCGTTGGTTCAGCCACGAGCCGGCCACGGCGCCGACGCTTCCGATCACGGCGAACACCACCCCGGCGTGGAGCCGGACGACGCCCGCGCGGGAGTGGGGGATGGTGCCAACGACCGCCCCGGCCCCCACGACGAGGAGCGACGCGGTCGTGGCGGCGTGGACGTCGAGCCCCGCCACGTGGACAAGCACGGGGATGGCGAGGAGCGAGCCGCCGGCGCCCAGCGCACCCATGCTGAGGCCGACCGCGACGCCGAAGGGGAGGGCGAGGATCACGTCACACCGCAGTTTCGAGGCGCTCGAGCGACGGCACCTCGCCGCGACTCACATCGGACCAGCGGGCGACGAAGCCGTAGCGATCACCCCGCACCAGGCTGAGGCGTACGTCGACGGCACGGCCCACGTCGTCGCGGGCCAGGCGTTCGACGGCGAAGGCGGCTTCGTCGTCGGGAAGCTCGAGGAGGGCGCGGACGTCGGAATCGGGGATCACCGGGCGGATGTGCTCCCAACCCGATTCGACCCGGACGCCGGCCTGCTCGGTCAGTTGTGTGTAGAGCGCGGTGTGGGTGAAGTCGGCGTCGAGGAGGGGGCGGGCGATGTCCGCGGGGAGCCACGACTCGTCGACCACGAGAGGCTCGTCGTCCGCGTAGCGGAGCCGGCGGAGGTAGACGAGTGGTGCGTCGGCCGGGAGTTCGAGGCGTTCGGCGGCCCGCGGGTCACGGCGTTCGTCGAGGGCCAGCACGCGGCTGCGCTGTTCGACGCCCCGTTCCTCGATCGACCGGAACAGGCTGTAGAGGCTGCCGAGCGGCTGCTGGAACGGTGGCGGCCGTACGACGGTGCCGAGACCGGGCCGACGCTCGAGGAGGCCGTCGTCGGTGAGGCGGGCGACGGCGTCGCGGACCGTGTGACGGCTCACCCCGTATTGCTCGACCAACTCCATGTCGGTCGGGAACCGGCCCTCGAACTCGCCCGCGCCGAGGCGGCGACGGAGGTCGGTCTCGACCTGGGCCCACAAGGGGAGGGGGCTGTTCCGGTCGACCGGTCGCTGCTCCGGAGGCCGGTTGGAGGGGTTGACGCTCGGCGCGCTCATCAGCCATAATTGTACGGACATTCGGATGTCCTGTCAAATATGACCTCGGCGCTCGGGAATTGCCGGGTGAGCGTTTGGAGGGCTCGGGACATCGGGCACGGAGGAGACACGATGCAGCACTCATCGCAGCACGATCCCGGATTCGAGATCGTCACCGTCGACACGCCGGATCTCGGCGACCGCAGCTACCTGATCGGGGCGGGCGGTCAGGGTGGCGCCGCCGCGGTGGTCGACCCCCAGCGCGACATCGACCGTGTGCTCGAGGTGGTCGAGGAGCGGGGATGGACGATCGAACTGGTGGTCGAGACCCACATCCACAACGACTACGTCAGCGGGGGTCTCGAACTGGCCCGCCGCACCGACGCCCGCTACGCGGTGGCGGCTGCCGACGACGTCGAGTTCGAGCGAGTCCCGGTCGCCGACGGCGACCGGCTCGAGGTGGGGGACCTCGCGCTCGAAGTGGTGGCCACCCCGGGTCACACCCCGAACCACGTGTCGTATGTGCTCCACGCCGGCGGCGAGGCGGTGGCGGCGTTCACGGGCGGCTCGGTGCTCTACGGCGCGGTGGGCCGCACCGATCTGATCAGTGAAGAGGAGACCGAGACCCTTGCCCGTCACCAGCATCGATCGGCGCGGGTCCTCGACGAAGTGCTTCCCCCCGCGAGCACCCTCTACCCGACCCACGGGTTCGGCAGCTTCTGTTCGTCGAACCGGGAGGTCGAAGTCAACGTGGCGACGCTCGCCGACGAGCATCGCCTGAACCCGGTCTTCACCGTCGATGACGAGGACGACTTCGTCCGCGACCTGATCGCCGGATACACCGTCTATCCCAGTTACTACCGCCACATGGGGCCGACGAACCGGCGCGGACCCACGCCGATCGACCTCACGCCGCCGCCCGAGCTCGGCGATGAGGGCGTACGCGATCGCATCGAGCAGGGTCACTGGGTGGTCGACATTCGTGAGCGCGGCGAATACGCCGAGGCCCATCGACCGGGCACCGTCAACATCGAGTTCGGCGACTACTTCGCCACCTACAGCGCCTGGGTGCTGCCCTTCGACGTCGACCTGACGCTCCTGGCCGAGTCAGCCGAACACGTGCACGACGCCCAGCGCGCGCTCAGCCGCGTCGGCTTCGACCACGTCTCCGGCGTGGCCACCGGCGACGACGCGGTTGTCGGCGAGGCGGTCGAGCGGTATCGGGTGGCCGACTTCGCCGACCTGGCCGATGCATGGGGACGGGCGGACATCGTCGTGGTCGATGCCCGCCGCGACGACGAGTGGAACGAGGGTCATCTTCCGGGGGCGGTCCACATCCATCTCCCCGAGCTTCCCGAGCGCATCGACGAGGTGCCGGATGGCGAGGTGTGGGTGCACTGCGCCGCGGGATTCCGGGCGAGCGTCGCGGCGTCGTTGCTGGCGAGGGCCGGGCGGCGAGTCGTGCTCATCGACGACGAGTGGGACCGGGCCGCCGACCAGGGTCTCGAGGTGATCTCGCCCCGGCGATCAGCCGCCTGACCCGGCCCTCAGGAATGCGGGGCGCCGGCCGGTGGGTTCGTCCTTCGTGATCGAACCCGGGCACCGACCGTTGGTGCCGACCGCCTGTCGGTACCCTGTGGCTACGTGAACGACGTCTCCTACATCGCCGCCTTCGGCGGGGGTCTGATCTCCTTCCTG
>CAZTOV010000169.1:0-4205 GCA_964615175.1 uncultured Burkholderiales bacterium | reverse complement strand
GTCGACAAGGAGACCCCGGGCCGCACCGTGTGGCGCATGGAAGCCGCGGAGCGGTTCTCCAATCCGGCAGGAATCATGCAAGGCGGGTTCATCGCCGCCTTCGCCGACTCGTCGATGGGAGCCTCGGCCGTGACCTTCCTCGAGGGGCGGAAGGCGTTCGTCGCCAACGCCGAGCTGAAGGTCAGCTTCCTCAAGCCGGTGCGGATCGGGTCCCAGCTCACGTGCACCGCGGAGGTCGTGAGCGGAGGGCGGCGTCTCTCGTTCCTCGAGGCGCGGGTCGTCGACTCCGACGGCCGGCTGGTACTGACGGCGTCGTCGACCTACGTGTACACCGAACGCGAGTGACGTGGACCGCAGGCTGACGGCGGCGATCCTGGCCGCGCTCTCGGCGGGCAGCCTCTTCCTCGGCTTTCAGGTACCGGACGTTTCAGAGCCGGAGCCGGTCACTCACGACCCGCTCGTGGCGGGGTGGTCGGGCCGCCGGGTGCCGATCGCCCTCGCCGACGCGGTGGGCGCGGTGCAGCTCCCTCTCAGAGTCGACGAGGCGTTGGGGCCCCACGACGCGTGCGCCGTGCTCCGACGCGGCGACGAGGACCTCCTGGTGCGCGATCCAGGGCGGTCGCTCATCCCGGCCTCGACCCAGAAGCTCTTCACCGGTCTCGCCGCGCTCCAGGTGCTGGGGCCGGATCACCGCTTCGTCACCCGGGTCTTCGTCACCGGTCGCGCGGGGGCGTCGGTCGAGCGACTGTGGCTGCTGGGGGGCGGTGATCCGGTGCTCATGACGCGTGATTACAGCGAATTCCTCGACGGCCGTCCCCTGACGCGCGGGCACCCGGTGACGCCGCTCGACGAGCTGGCCGCCGAGATCCGCGAGGCCGGCGTGGAGCAGGTCGAGGGCGGCATCGTGGGCGACGCATCGAGGCACGCCGACGCTCTCACGGTGCCGACCTGGAAGGCGTCATACGTCGACGACCAGAACGTGACCAACCTGTCGGCTCTCACCGCCAACGGCGGTTTCAGTCAGTGGGAGGGAATACGGCTGACGGCCCCGGACCCGGCGGCGAACGCCGCGTCGGCTCTTCAGGGGCTCCTCGAGGACGGTGGCGTGGAGTTCGATGGCGAAGCGACGTCGGGTGCCGTTCCAGAGGGCGCCGAGCCGATCGCCTCGGTCGCATCGCCGCCGCTGCGCGAAGTGGTCGCCGCCATGATCCGGGAGAGCGACAACCTCATTGCCGAGCTGGTGCTGCGGGAAATCGGTCTGGCAGCCGTAGGAGAGGGAACGACGGCAGCGGGCGGCGAAGCGGTCGTCACGGCGCTCGACGCACTGGGCATCCCGGTCGAGGGTGTGACCATGGTGGATGGTTCCGGCCTTGACAGAGGGAACCGGGCCACCTGTGCCGCCACGCTGGCGGCGCTCGAGCTGAGGGAGCGCGATCCGTTCCGGGCGGTCGACGAGGGTCTGGCGGTGGCCGGCGAGACGGGCACGCTCTACCGCCGGTTCGAGGGCACGGATCTCGAAGGCGTCCTGCGAGCCAAGACGGGCACGCTCGCGGGAGTGGTGGGTCTGGTGGGGTTGCTGGACGAGACCCCCGAGGTGCGCTTCTCCCTCATCTCGAACGGCGACTTCGGGGTGGCCGAGGGAGCGCAGATCCAGAACCGACTGTCGTTCGCCGTCGACGCCTTCCCCTACAAAGGAGCCGATCCGGTCCTGTTGTCACCACCGCCCGCGGAGACGGTGGGCGGCAACGGGGATTCCGCAAACCGCTAGTCTCCGGCACGGCCGCGGATGGGCAGGGATCCATCCCGCGGAGGAGGCGGCGAGATGCCGCCGGGGAGGAAGCATGCCCGACGAGCACCCGGAGCCCACGACCGCCACGCCGACCACCGGCGAGGGCCGTCCCCTGCCCGATCTCCTCTCGGAGCTGTGGGAGCTGATCCAGACGTACGTGCGGCAGGAGACGCTCGACCCGATCAAGGGGGTCGGGCGATTCGTCGCCTACGGAGTGGCCGGCGCGTTCCTCGTCGGAGTCGGGATGGTGCTCCTCTCCGTGGGCGTCCTCCGCGTCCTCCAGGCCGAGACCGACACCACCTTCACGGGCAACCTCACCTGGATTCCCTACGGAATCGCTTTCGTCGCCATGCTGATCGGCGGCGTCCTGTCGCTCAAGGCCATCAGCGCCCACCGTGAGAAGGAGCCGCGCTCGTGACCGCCACCGAACACCAGGTTTCCCGCTCCGACATCGAGGCCAAGCTCTCCGAAATCCAGACCGAGCTCGACCGCGAGGCCGAAGGGGCCAAGGGCATCGGGGTCGCCATCGGCGCTGCGGTGGTGGTCGGTGTCGTCCTGACCGCCTATCTCGTGGGCCGCCGCAAGGGTCGCCGCCGCCAGGCCGTGGTCGAAGTGTTCAGGGTGTGACGGTGCTTGAGTCGCTCACTCGCCGGGGCATCCAGAGGGGCCTCTTCGGGGACTCGCGCGCCTGGCTGTGGGTGGGGGTCGGGGCGGGGACCCTGCGACTGCTGCGCCGGCTGATGGCCGAAGAGCCCGAGGTGTTGTGGCGGGCGGCCGTCGAGCCGGGAGAGAAGCTGGTGATCAAGGTGCGTGAACCGGGGGACTAGCGACCGGGTACGCACCGGTAGCCTGAGGGGCCGTGAAAGTCCACCTCAGGAACCCCAAACGTGAACTCGAGGTCGCCGGGCCGATGAAGGTGCACGCGCTCCTCGAGCACCTCGAGATCAATCCCGAGAGCGTGCTGGTGATCCGGGACGACGCGCTCGCGTCGAAGGACGAGCAGCTCGGCGACGACGACGAGATCGAGGTGCGTCCGGTGGTCAGCGGGGGTTCCGGCGCCCCCGCCTCGCACGCTGCACACGCCGACCGCTCGGGAGGACCTGCGTGAAGTGCCGACGCTGCCGCGGGCCCGCGGTCATCGACATCCGTCGCCACAACGCCGCCTTCTGCGGTGACTGCTTCGTCCACCACTGCCAGGAGCAGGTGCGCAAGGCCCTCGACCGCTTCGACATGATCCGGTCCGAGGAACGGGTCCTCGTCGCCGTGTCGGGCGGGAAGGACTCGCTCATGGCGTGGGACGTGCTCGCCGACCTCGACCACCAGGTCGACGGCCTGTACCTGGGCCTCGGGATCGGGGAGTACTCAGACGAGTCGGGTCGCTTCGCCCGGGAGTTCGCCGCCGATCGAGGCCTCGAACTCGTGGAGATCGATCTCCCGGCCGACTACGGCTATGACATCCCAATGGGTTCACGGGCGGCCAAGCGAGCGCCATGCAGCGCGTGCGGCCTCTCGAAGCGACACCTCTTCAACCGCGCGGCGCTCGACGGCGGCTACGACGTGGTCGCGACCGGGCACAACCTGGATGACGAAGCCGCGGTGCTCTTCGGCAACGTCATGCGGTGGGAGGAGGGTTACCTCGGTCGCCAGTACCCCGTGCTCCCGGCATCGGAGGGCTTCGTGCGCAAGGTGAAGCCGCTCGTCCGGCTCACCGAGCGCGAGACCGCCGCGTACTGCGTGATCCGGGGGATCGACTACATGGTCGAGGAGTGCCCGATGGCGGCAGGCAACCGCCACCTCGCCTACAAGGAGATGCTCAACGACCTCGAGCACCGTTCGCCGGGATCGAAGCACGCGTTCCTGTTCGGCTTCCTCGAGAGGGCCCACGAGCGGTTCGCCGGTGTGGCCGACGACGAGCGGGAGGCCCTGAACGCCTGCGAGGAGTGCGGCGCCCCCACGCCCAGCGATCGTTGTGCCTTCTGTCGACTCCGCGAGCGCTCGGCCGCCAGTGCCGCCGGCGACGGAACGGCCCCCGTCACGCTCCGCCGGGCTGTCGGGAGCTGACGGTGGACCCCGAGTTCCGCGAGGGCGAACCGGTCCTGCTCATCGACAAGAAGGGCCGGCACCGGATGATCACCCTCGTCGCCGGCGACGTCTACCACCTCCACACGGGCACCCTTCCGCACGACGACATCATCGGCGAGCTCGAGGGCACGGCGGTGCGGACCTCGCTGGGTGCCCGGCTGCTCGCCCTGCGCCCCACGCTGTCCGAGTACATCCTCAAGATGAAGCGGGGTGCCCAGGTCATCTACCCGAAGGACATCGGCGCCATCCTCATGCTCGCCGACGTGCGGCCCGGCGATCGGGTGTTCGAGAGCGGGGTCGGCTCGGGGGCCCTCACGATGGCCCTCCTGCGGGC
>CAZTOV010000168.1:0-4209 GCA_964615175.1 uncultured Burkholderiales bacterium | reverse complement strand
CCTCTCAGTTGGCGGTCACGGGAGGTCGGTGGAGGAGGGGCTGGTGAACCTGCCCGTGCTCTTCGCCAGGATCATTCGGAAAGGCTCCGTCGACGGCGGGCCAGACGACTTGCATGGCTCTCGGCTCGTCGGGCTGCCCGCCGACGTCCTCGTAGTAGCCGTGCCACTGGTTGAACCGGTCACCGGCCCAGTGGCTCTGGTGGACGGTGACGAGCCGGACCGGGACGTTGATGATTCCCTCGAACTCTTGGCCGAGGCCCTCGAATCGACGTCCGGCCTTCACCTCGAAGCCGAAGGCGTTGAGCACCCCATGGGCGGTCTCGGGATTCATGCCTGTGATCAGGAACTCGGGATGACCGAAACTCTCGAGCAGTCCCACGGTGTACGACCAACCAGGGCCGCGGGCACTTCCCATCACGCCGATCACCATCCACCCGACCTCATCGATCGCCCGGGTGGTGGCGGCATACGTCTCTTCCAGGGGCGCGCAGCCGCAGCTGCATTCCCCGTCGTCATTCCAGGTCGGTGTGTTCATGCATCCAGCATGGAGGAAGGGTGTGACAGGAACTTCGGAGTCCGCCGCCCTACGCCGAGGACGAGCCAGGGGCGCCGGCACCGTGACGCAGTCGGAGGGCGAACACGAGGAGCGGCAGGGTCGTCGACGAGCGGTCACCGGCTCGGCGTACCTGAGCATCCTCGCTTCCACGAATCGGGTCGAACCCCTTGAGGAGCACGTCGGGTGATGGCGTACCCTTCTTGCCCAACCGCGAGGGGGAGAGCGACACGTGGCCCAGGTGATGGAAGAACGGGAGCCGACGGGCGGCAGTCAGGTGCGTCCCCTTCGCGTCGCGGTGATCGGAGCGGGGATGGCGGGGATCCTGAGCGCCATCAAGCTCCAGGAGGCCGGGCTCACCGACTTCACCATCTACGAGAAGGCCGACAACGTGGGCGGCACCTGGCGGGAGAACACCTACCCGGGTCTCCACTGCGACGTGCCCTCGCACCTCTACTCGTACTCGTTCGCCCTCACCCCCGAGTGGAGCCGCCGCTTCGCCCCCGGGCCCGAGATCCAGGCCTACTTCGAGCGGGTGACCGAGGAACACGGGATCGAGGAGCACATCCGCTTCGGCGACGAGGTGAAGCGCCTCGAGTTCCGCGACGGGTGCTGGCGGCTCGAGACGGCCTCCGGCCACCGCGACGAGGCCGACGTGGTGATCGCCGCCACCGGGGTGCTCCACCACCCCAAGTATCCCGAGATCGAGGGCCTCGACACCTTTGAGGGAGCCGCTTTCCACAGCGCCCGATGGGACCACGACGTCGACCTGGAGGGGAAGCGGGTCGGCGTGATCGGCACCGGATCGACGGCCATCCAGATCGTCTCGGCCATCGTCGAGCAGGTCGGCCACCTGTGCCTCTTCCAGCGCACCGCGCAATGGGTGCTCCAGCTCGACAATCCCCCCTACGAGGAGGAGGAGAAGCAGAAGTTCCGGGAGCAGCCCGAAGAACTCGAGAGCTTCCACGCCCACCTGTCCGAGATGTTCGGGGTGTTCGCCAACGCCGTGGTCGACGCCGACTCGGACCAGATGGCCATGGTCGAGCAGGCGTGCCGCACCAGCCTCGAGGAGAACGTGGAGGACCCCGAGCTGCGTGAGGCCCTCCGCCCCGACTACCGGGCCGGCTGCAAGCGGCTGGTGATGTCGCCGGACTTCTACGACAAGATCCAGCACCCCGACGCCGAGCTGGTGGCCGACGGCATCGAACGGGTCGAACCCGGCGGCGTCCGCACCAGGGACGGCACGCTCCACGAACTCGACGTCCTCGTGCTCGCCACCGGCTTCAACGTCGACGCCTTCATGCGTCCGATGGAGGTGATCGGTCGCGGCGGCGTCGACCTCGAGCAGGTGTGGGCGAAGCGCCCGGTCGCCCACCTGGCCGTCGGCATCCCCGACTTCCCCAACCTGTTCATGCTCAACGGGCCCAACGGCCCGGTGGGCAACTTCTCGCTCGTCGAGGTGGCCGAGCTGCAGTTCGACTACATCCTCCAGCTCGTCGAGCAACTCCGCTCCGGCGAGGCCTCCGAAATCAGCCCCACCCACGAAGCCCTCGAACGCTTCGAGGAGGAGCGCGCCGAGGCGTCCCAGAACACCATCTGGGTCACCGGGTGCCGCAGCTGGTATCTCGACGACCGGGGGCTGCCGGCGGTGTGGCCGTGGCCCTTCGACCGCTTCCGCCGCGAGATGGAAGCGCCGAACCTCGACGACTACGAGGTGCGCTGAGGGTTTCCCGGGCGACGCGCTCAGCCGCGGCGTAGGCTGCTCCAGCCGTCGAGGAAGGGGCCACCTCATGTCGTCGCTGTTCCGAGCTGCCCTCGCCGTCGTTCTCGGTCTGCTGTGGGTGGTGTCGCAGCCCTCGGCCGACGCTGGTCGTCTGGTCCCCTTCCAAGACCCTGCGGGCGACCCGACCGATTGCTCGAACGGCGACCCTCTCGAACGTCCCGCCGGCGACATCCTCGGTGCCGGTGTGGACGACGACGAGATCTTCGTGCAGATGGCCCGGGATCTCGCCGAGGTGTTCGACCCTTCTGAGAACTTCTCCATCGCCGTCCGGATCCTTCCCCGCTACGGCGGCATGGATGCGCATCAGGTCTGGTTCAAGCAGCAGCACGCCGGTGAGACCACCGAGGGCGCCCTCGACGCCGAGACCGGTGAGCCCGTCCCGCCGGAGGAAGAGGAACTCGAGATCTCCCAGGATGGCGACACGCTCCGCTTCAAGACCGACGGCGCGTGGATGGACAGCCTCGAGGCGTTCCGGGTGGAGGCCTTCAACACGCCGAACGAGGGCGATCCGAAGAGTTGCGACGACCTCACGATCTCCAACGACGATCTCCTCGACGCACGGTCTGCCGAGGGAGTCGCCGACGATGACGCTGTGGCTACCGAAGAACTTGGCGACACCGACGACGGCGACGACGGCGTCAGCTTCGCGCTCGTCGTCGGCATCCTGGTGGGTCTCCTCGCCTTGGCCGGCCTGCTCGGGTGGCTCTTCGGGCCGTGGTCGTGGTCACGGGGTGGGGGCGGAGATGACGACGGGCCGCTTCCCCCACCCGACAGCATCGTCGACGAGATCTCTCCGCCAGAGGTGCTCTGAATCGGGGGTACGGTGCGGCCCATGCGCTTCGGAATCGACATCAGCCAGCACCGCCTCGAATGGGACGAGATCGCGTCCCGTACGCAGTTGGCCGAGGAGTTGGGCTTCGACGGCGCCTGGGGGTTCGATCACTTCCAGCCGATGTACGGCGAGGGGCCGGGCAACTGCTTCGAGGGCATGACCATGCTCGCCGCGCTCAGCGGGGTGACGGAGACGATCCGCCTGGGGCTGCTCGTCACCGGCGTCACCTACCGCCATCCGTCGGTCTTCACCACCGAGGCGGTCACCGTCGACCACGCCAGCGGCGGGCGTCTCGAGCTGGCCCTGGGCTGTGCGTGGCACGACGTCGAGCATCGGGAGCTGGGGATCGACTTCCCCGACACCGGTGAGCGCTTCGACCTCCTCGAGGACACGCTCGAGATCGTCACCCGGCTCATGACGGGCGAGCCGGTCTCCTACGCCGGTGAACGGGTGAGCCTCCAGGACGCCCGGGTGCTCCCGCGACCCGTGCAGCAACCCCACCCGCCGATCTGGATCGGAGGCACCGGCCCGAAGCGGACCCTCCCGCTCGTCGCCCGCTTCGCCGACACCTGGCACGCCTTCGGCACGCCCGAATCGCTCGCCGAACCCTCGGCTCGCCTCGACGCGTTGCTCGAGGAGGCCGGGCGCGATCCGAGCGAGGTCGTCCGGGCCGCTTCCCTCTCGATCTCCGAACCGATCGACGAGGTGAAGACCACGATCGACCGCTGGCGCGACGCCGGGTTCGGGTACCTGGTCTGCTCGTGGCCCACCGAGGGCGCCGGCCGGGTCGAGGAGTTCGCCGAGGCCGTCACCTGACGCCGACGCTCAGCCGTCTCCGAGCGCTTCGATGGGGTCGGCGTCGCACGACGCGCCGAGGTCGGTGACCGTGTCCTCGAGATCGGCGGCCAGGAGATCGAACTCGACGCGAGCATCCTCGTAGGCGTTCGGCACCGAGAGCGCGAGGTCGGCGGCCCTGCGGGCCGCCGACGCCAGCCGGGACATGGCGTTGCTCGCCGAAGCTCCCGGGAGCCCCAGCTCCGG
>CAZTOV010000167.1:0-4213 GCA_964615175.1 uncultured Burkholderiales bacterium | reverse complement strand
CTGTTCTCGCTCGAGAACCACCGGCCGGCCGGGGAGTTCGACGTCATCGCCTTCAACCTCGCTGCCGAACTCGTGTACACGAACGTCCTCAACTGCATCGACCTCGCCGGCGTGCCGGTGCGCCAAGCCCGCCGCCGCGACGAGGATCCGCTGGTGATCGCCGGAGGCCATTGCGCCTACAACCCCGAGCCGATGGCCGACTTCGTCGACGCCTTCGCCATCGGCGACGGCGAAGAGCTGGTCGGCGAGATGTCCGACGTCATCGGTGGATGGCTCCGGGCCGGTCGACCCGGGGGTCGAGAGGGCGTGCTGAGAGAGCTGGCTCACGTGCAGGGCGTCTACGTGCCCTCGATGTACGAGGTCCGCTGGGACGGGCCCTTCCAACGCCTCGAACCCCGCTTTGCGGACGTGCCGGCCCAGGTCGACAAACGGACGGTGGCCGACCTCGGTGAGTGGTCGTACCCCAAGCAGCAGCTCGTCCCGCTCGTGGAGGTGGTGCACGACCGGCTCAACGTCGAGATCTTCCGCGGTTGCACTCGGGGTTGCCGGTTCTGCCAGGCGGGGATGATCACCCGCCCGGTTCGCGAACGACCGGCCGACCAGGTCCGCACGATGGTCGAGGACGGCATCCGCCGCACCGGTTACGACGACGTCTCGCTGACGTCGCTGTCGAGCGCCGACTTCTCCGGCATCGACGGTCTCGTGGGCTCGCTGGTCAACGAACAGCAGGGCTGCGGGAACGTCGCCCTGTCACTGCCGTCGCTGCGGGTCGACGCCTTCACGGTGGGGATCGCCTCCGAGATCCAGAAGATCCGCCGTACCGGCTTGACCTTCGCCCCCGAGGCCGGCACCTGGCGGCTCCGGCAGGTGATCAACAAGCTCATCCTCGAGGAGGACCTGTACGCGGCGGTCGACGCCGCCTTCTCCGAGGGTTGGCGGCGGATGAAGCTCTACTTCATGATCGGCCTGCCCACCGAGATGGACGACGACACACTCGGCATCGCCGAGTTGGCCAACCACGTCGTGGAGATCGGTCAGCGGCATACGAAGAAGGCATCGTGCACGGCGTCGGTCGGAGGGTTCGTGCCCAAGGCCCACACGCCGTTCCAGTGGTTCGGTCAGAACGGCGTCGATGAGCTGCGGCGGAAGGTCAACCTGCTCAAGGACCGGACCCGCAAGACCCGCGTCGACCTGCGTTGGCACGATCCCGCGGCGACGTACGTCGAGGGGCTGGTCAGCCGGGGGGACCGGCGGATCGGTGCGGTCATCGAGCGGGTGTGGCGTTCGGGTGGCACCTTCCAGGAGTGGGGCGAGCACTTCGCCCTCGATCGCTGGCTCGAAGCGTGTGCCGCCGAAGGAGTCGACCCCGACTGGTACGTCACCCGGCACCGCGAGGAGGACGAACCGCTCCCGTGGGACCACATCTCGGCCGGGCTCCACCGCGACTTCCTCTGGCAGGACTGGCAGGCGGCGCTGGCCGAACACGGCCTGCCCGACTGCCGCTGGACCCCCTGCTACGACTGTGGTGTCTGTACCGACTACGCGATCGAGCACGTGGTGGCGTCGCCGACGGCTCCTGCCGGTGGGAGCCAGGGGACCGGACAGGACCTGGAGCGAGGCGGCAGTGTGCCCGTGAGCATCCTCCCGACCCGCTCATGAAGGGCGACCGCGGCGCCCCGGTCCGCTTGCAGTTCACCAAGTACGGGCGGGTGCGGTTCATCTCACACCGCGACGTCGCCCGGGCATTCGAACGGGCATTCCGGGTACTCGAGCTTCCGCTGGCGTTCACCGAAGGATTCGCGCCCCGTCCCCGCATCAGCTTCGGGCTCGCGTTGCCCACCGGCTACGAGAGCGAAGCCGAGTACCTCGACGTCGAGCTCACCGACGAGGTCGATCTCGAAGCGACGATCGAGGGGATGACGCGGGCCCTCCCCGAAGGAATGGACGTCACGGGTGCGGTGTTCCTGGAGCCCCGGGCCACCTCGCTCCAGCAGGCCGTGACCGCGGCGACCTACCGAGCCGAAGCGGTACCGAGAGGCTCCTTCGACCCCGGAGCGGGGCCAGAGGCGGCGCTCGACCCCGCCGACGTGCGATCATGGGTGCAAGAGGCGTTGGCGGCCGAGCACTTGGTGGGCATCCGGCGCCGCAAGGGTAAGGAGGTCGAAGACGACCTCCGCCCGGCCATCCGAGCCATATCGGTGGCCGGTCCGACGTCGAAGGGCGTCGAGTTGGAGATCGAAGTTCTGACACAACCGAGGAGCGTCAGACCCGGCGAGGTGCTCGCCGCGCTTCCTGCTCCCGGATCCCCGCTCACCGAAGGCAGGGTCGTGAGGACCGATCAATGGATCGAGCGCGACGGCTCGCGGTTGACACCGCTCGAGGCCGAAACGCGCCCGCGCACCGAAGTGAGTGCGCCATGACGAAGGGTTTCAGGTTCACCGATGAGCAACGAGAAATCGGACGGGCGCCGCGCGTCCACGAAGCAGGATCAGGAATCCGGGACGCGCAAGCGGTCTGAGGGCAAGGCCGCGGCCTCGCGTTCCGACAACCGTTCCGCCGGCAAGGACGAGAAGCGAGACGATTCGCCTCGCCGCAAGCCTCAGATCGGCGACACCCGCCCCGCCCCGCCGTCACCCGAGAAGAAGTCGGGTGGCTCGAAGTCGGGTGGTTCGAAGTCGGGTGGTTCGAAGTCGGGTGGTTCGAAGTCGGGTGGTTCGAAGTCGGGTGGTTCCGGCGGGCGCCGGCGCCGCCGTGGGGGCCGGGGGCGGCGAGGCTCCGGGGGCTCGGGCGGTTCATCCGATTCGAACGACTCGCAGGGCTCGAATGAGTCGCAGGGGTCGCAGAGGATGGCCGAGCGCGACGCGAAGGACGACGGCGACCGCTCCGGAGGCCGGAGGCGCCGACGCCGCCGCGGTGGCCGAGGTCGCCGACGCGGTTCGGGCGATGACGATCGCCAACGCCCCACCGGTCGCTATCTCATGTGCGTGCACGTCAAGCCCGGCGTCGCCACTCACGTGGCGCTGCTCGAGGGACGGAACCTCGTCGAGCACTACGTCAGTCGACCCCAGGACGAGACCCAGCAGATCCACGGCAACATCTACTGGGGCAAGGTCCAGAACGTGCTGCCCGGGATGGAAGCGGCGTTCGTCGACATTGGCACGCCCAAGAACGGCGTTCTCTACCGCGGCGACGTCAACTACGACCCGTCCGACCACGACGGCGGGGGCCGCCCGAAGATCGAGCGCATGCTGAAGAACGGGCAGATGGTGATCGTGCAGGTCACCAAGAACCCCATCGGCAACAAGGGGGCCCGCCTCACCCAAGAGGTGAGTCTGGCGGGCCGGTACGTGGTCATGGTGCCCGACCAACCCGACACCTACGGCATCTCCAAGCGCCTGCCCGACGACGAGCGCAAGCGACTCCGGTCGATCCTCGACGGAATCCGCCCCAAGGACGCCGGCCTCATCGTGCGCACCGCCGCCGAGGGCGTGTCGCCCGACGACCTCGAGCGCGACCTGCACCGGCTCAAGTCGCAGTGGGGCGACATCAAGAACAAGGCCAAGGGGAAGTCGCCGAAGCTCCTCTACCAGGAGCCCGACCTCGCCATCCGGATGATCCGTGAGGAGTTCAACAAGGAGTACCGAGGCATCCTGATCGACGACCACGACCTCTACAGCCAGGTGGGGTCGTACATCGAGGGGGTGTCACCCGACCTCGCCGACCGGGTCGAGTACTACGAGGACGACGAGATCGGGTTGTTCGAGCGCTACCACGTGCAGGAGCAGCTCCAGAAGGCGCTCGACCGCAAGGTCTGGCTTCCTTCGGGTGGGTCACTGGTGATCGAGCAGACGGAGGCGCTCACGGTCATCGACGTCAACACGGCCAAGTTCGTGGGGAAGTCGGGCCAGAGCCTCGAGGACACCGTCTACGCCAACAACCTCGAGGCTGCCGAGGAGGTGGCGCGGCAGCTCCGGCTGCGCGACATCGGTGGGATCATCGTCGTCGATTTCATCGACATGGAGGTCGAGAAGAACCGGAGCGAGGTGCTACGGGTGTTCCGCGACGCGCTCGGCCGCGACAAGACCCGCACGCAGGTCTACGAGATCTCCGAGCTGGGCCTGGTCGAGATGACCCGCAAGCGGGTGGCCGAGGACCTCGTCGAGTCGTTCTCGAACACCTGCCCCACCTGCAACGGCCGCGGCCTCGTCCTCGA
>CAZTOV010000166.1:0-4240 GCA_964615175.1 uncultured Burkholderiales bacterium | reverse complement strand
GCGAGGTGATCCTCGGTGATGCCGAGCGGCACGGTGGTCTCCGGTGACTGAGTGAGCAGGGGCTTACGGCGCGACCTGTTCGCCTGCCTCGAGGACGGTGATCGCCTGGGTGGGGCATCCGCGGGCCGCGTTCACGATCTTGTCGTGGGGGTCGCCGGCCTGGTCGACGACCACCGCCACGCCGTCGTCGTCGAGGTCGAAGACGTTGGGGGCCCAGAACTGGCAGTTGCCCGAGCCCATGCAGGTTGCGCGGTCGATCTTGATCGCGATGTCGGCCATTGCTGACAATCGTGTCACATTCGTGGTCGGGCCCAGCCAGCGCGGCGCCCCCGAACAAAGCAGGTGAGACATGCCCGGTGAGATGCGCGTGATCGACGCCGACGCCCACGTGAACGAGGACGTGACCGCGTGGAGCGCGCTCAACGACGCCCGGCCCGCGTGGATCGGCGCGGGCGAGTCGGGCGGTCGGTGGGTGGCCGAGATCGAGGGAAAGCTGTTCCCCAGACAGGAGGGTCCCGGGTGCGGCGTGCCGATCGACTCGGCGACCAACGAGGCGGCCGAGGCGGGCGCCGACGACCTCGAGCAACGACTCGCCGATCTCGACAGCGAGGGCATCGACGTTCAGGTGCTCTACGGCGGGCTCGTCATCGGGGTCTCGTCGCTCGACGACGCCGGCCTCGCCGCCGACATCGCCCGCGCCTACAACGACTGGCTCGTCGACGACGTCTGTTCCGAGAACCCCGAGCGCCTGATGGGGGTGGCGGCCGTCCCCATCCAGGACGTCGACGCCTCGATCGCCGAGATGGAACGCGCCACCGGGAAGGGTGCCGTCGGCGTGACCATCCCTCCCGTCGTCGGCGACAAGAACCTCGACCACCCCTCGCTGCTCCCCTTCTTCGAGGCGGCCGCCGCCACCGGCGTCGCCGTCGGTGTGCACTCGGCGCCGGGGATGAACGTCCCTCTCCCGGCCGCCGGTCGTTTCTCGAACTACGCCCAGGTGCACACGTTGAGCTTTCCCGTCGACCAGATGGTGGCGTTCACCGCCCTGGCCATGGGCGGCGTCCTCGACCGCCTTCCCGGGCTCCGCGTCGCCTTCCTCGAGGCGGGCGTCGGCTGGGTTCCGTACTTCGTCGATCGGGTCGGCGAGCATCGCGAGAAGCGTCCCGAACTGCTGCCCGACATGAAGAGCGACCCACGCGACTTCTTCGAGCGGGGTCAGTGCTTCTTCAGTTTCGAAGCCGAAGAGTCGCTCCTCGAGCTGGCGGTCGAGCGCCTCGGGGCCGACGCCTGGGTGTGGGCCTCCGACTACCCGCACTGGGACGCCGACTTCCCCGGCTGCACCGACGAGGCCCGCGAGATGGCGAGCCGGCTCGGTGACGACGTGGCCGCCCGGCTCCTGAGCGGGAACGCCGAGCGCCTCTACGGCCTCACGGGCTGACCGTCAGGCCGTCCCGCCGCAGCAGCGCGGCCGCCTCGTCGGCGGACACGGGAGGGCTCAGCAGGTAGCCCTGCACGGTGTCGCAACCGAGGCTCTGGAGGACCCGCAGCTGCCCTTCGGTCTCGACGCCCTCGGCCACCACGCGCAGGTCGAGGCCGTGCGCCATCGTGGTGACGGTCTCGACGATCACCCGGATGTCGCGCTCGTCGATGCGATCGACGAAGGCGCGGTCGATCTTCAGGATGTCGGCGGGCAGCGTCGACAAGGCCGCCAGCGACGAGTGCCCGGTGCCGAAGTCGTCGAGCGCGATCTGGACGCCGAGGTCCTTCAGCTCGCGGATGGTGGCCGCGCCCCGCTCGTGGTCGTACATGACCGCGCTCTCGGTGATCTCGAGGCGGAGCCGGCGGGGTTCGAGTCCGCTCATGCCGAGCACCGCGCTGACCTGTTCGGGGAGCGCCGGCTGCATGAACTGGCGGTTGGAGATGTTCACCGCCACCACCGCCGGCCGTTCCGGGGGGACGGTGTCGAACCAGTGCCGCGCCTGTTCGGCGGCGTGCTCGAGGACCCACCGTCCGAGCGGAATGATGAGGCCGGTCTCCTCGGCCACCGAGATGACGTCGCCGAGCGGGACCTCACCGTGGTCGGGGTCGTCCCAGCGCACCAGCGCTTCGACGCCGACGACGTCGCCCGAGGCGACCGCGACCTCGGGTTGGTACAGGAGGGAGAAGTCGCGGTTGTCGATGGCTCGGCGGAGGCGGCCTTCGAGCGTGAGGCGGAGGCGGGCCGAGCGTCCCATCTCCTCGTTGTAGATCTCGAACGTGGCCCCGCCCCTCCGCTTGGCGTGGTACATGGCGACGTCGGCGTCGCGCACGAGCCGCTCGGCGTCGTCGTCGCCTGACGGGCCGTCACGGGTTCCCGCCGCGATCCCCACGCTGGCCCGGGTCACGACCTCCGACCCTTTGAGGTAGAAGGGCAGGCGCAGCTCGTCGCCGATACGCCGGGCCACCTGAACGGCGTCGTCGACGTTGTCGATGTTCTCGAGGAGCACGACGAACTCGTCGCCGCCGAAGCGGGCCACCGTGTCGCCGGGGCGTACCGAAGCGGCGATCCGCTCGGCCACGCCGGAGAGCAGCAGGTCCCCGATCTCGTGCCCCAGGCTGTCGTTGACGATCTTGAAACGATCGAGGTCGACGAAGAGGATGCCGAGCCGCTCATGCGTGGCCGCGGGATCCCCCAGTGCGTGGTCGAGGCGGTTGAGGAACCTGGTGCGGTTGGGCAGACCGGTGAGCTGGTCGTAGAAGGCCTGGTGCACCAGTTGGTTCTCGGAGGCCTCCTTGCGGGCGGCGGTCGTGTACACCACCCAGCTCGGGAACAGCATCCCCAGACCGCCGAGTGAGGCGAGTCCGTGGGCGAGCCGACCCTCGCCGATCACCGAGGGAGCGATGTCGAGCCCGATGGCGAACTGTCCGGCGGCGATCGTCATCAGGGTCGCGATCACTGCAGGACGGACCGCCCGGGCGCCGAAGGTCCGAACTGCGGTCGCGACGCCGTACATGAAGCCGATCACGAGAACGGGTCCCCACCCCGTGGCGTAGATGATCGCTCCGCTGGCCACGTTGAGGGCGACGACGCGCGTCCGCATCGCACGCGGTGCGAAGGCGCGGATCGTCTCGGTCAAGGCCAGTCCGCCCATCACGAGCAGCACCAGCACCCACAGGGGCGTGTCGGCCATCAGCTCGAGCTGCTGAAGGCCCCAGAAGCCGACTGTGGTGAGGACGACGGGCAGGGCGATTTCGAGGAGACGCCGCGACTGCGGGCGGGGATCCACCGAAATCGTCACACTCTTCTCATCGGCGGCGCTCACAACGCCACGTTATTGACGTTCGGCGGACTTGTGCCGTTCCGCACGATTCGTTCGGTCGGAACCTCAGTCCAGGACAACGACACTGCGGGCGCCCCGTCCCGCCTCCATGGCGGCGAAGGCGTCGCCGATGCCGGCGAGTCCGATCCGCCCGGTGATGAGCCGTTCGAGGGGAAGCCGACCCGATCGGTGCAACTCGATGAGCTTCGGGAAGTCGCGGGGCGGGTCGGCCGACCCGTACACGCAGCCGAGGATCTGCTTGCCGGTGAAGAACAGCTCCATGGCGTCGAAGCGCACCTCGTCGTCGGCCGAACCGGCGCCGACGAGGGTGCAGGTGCCGCCACGGCGCGTCATGTCGTAGGCCTGGCGGATGGTCTGGGAGCGACCGACCACCTCGAAGACGTGATCGGCGCCGACGCCGCCGGTCAGCTCCCGGACCGCCTCCACGGCATCGCCGTCACCGGCTGCAACGGTCTCGCCGGCGCCGAGGTCGGCGGCCAGGTCGAGACGCTCGGGCGAGAGGTCGACGGCCACGACCGAGGAGGCTCCGGCGACCACGGCGCCCATCACCGCGCTGAGGCCCACGCCGCCGCAGCCGACCACGGCGACGCTCTGTCCGGGCTGCACCCCGGCGGTGTTGACGACGGCGCCGACCCCGGTGGTCACCGCGCACCCGATGATGGCGGCGACGTCGAGGGGGACGTCGTCGGGGATCGGCACGACGGCCTTCTCGAGCACCTGGGTCGCCTCGCCGAACGTTCCGGTGGTCATCCCCCGGAAGACGGGTTCGCCGTCGACGGTGCCGTAGGGCGCGCCGAAGGCGTCCATCAGCCCCTGTTCGCACAGGTAGGGCTGGTCGGCGAGGCACCACACGCACTCCCGGCAGGCCGGGTTCCACGACAGGATCACGTGGTCGCCCGGCTCGACGCGGGTCACCGCGG
>CAZTOV010000165.1:0-4272 GCA_964615175.1 uncultured Burkholderiales bacterium | reverse complement strand
CGAGACAATGGGAGCTGTGACCGACATCGAAACGATCAGGGTGTTCCTCACCGACGACCACGAGGTGGTCCGTGAGGGCGTCCGTACCCTGCTCGAGGCCGCTGATGGGATCGAGGTCGTCGGCGAGGCGGCCACCGCCGAGGACGCCCGCAACCGCATACCGGCAGTCAGTCCCGACGTGGCCGTGCTCGACGTCCGGCTCCCCGACGGCGACGGCGTCGAGGTTTGCCGAGACGTGCGGTCGCGACACCCCGAGATCGCGTGCCTGATCCTGACCTCGTTCGCCGACGACGAAGCCCTCTTCGACGCCATCATGGCGGGAGCGGCCGGGTACGTCCTCAAGCAGATCAAGGGGCACGACCTCGTCGACGCCGTTCGTCGCGTGGCCGCCGGCGAGTCGCTGCTCGATCCCAAGGTCACCGAACGGGTGCTCCAGCGGCTGCGGCGCGGCCCCGAGGAGGACGAACGCCTCGCCGGCCTCACCGATCAGGAACGCAAGATCCTCGACCTCATCGCCGAGGGGATGACCAACCGCCAGATCGCGGAGGAGATCCACCTGGCGGAGAAAACGGTCAAGAATTACGTCTCGAACCTCCTCACCAAGCTGGGCATGGAGCGACGAACCGAGGCGGCCGTGTACGCGGCGCGCCTCGACGAGCGCCGCCGCCGCGGAGGCGACGAGTAACACCTGTCCGGCTCGGGACCATCGGCCCTCCTCCGGTGACCGACGCCCCTGTTCCGGCCCCCGGCCGTGTCGCACATTGGTCTCGTTCGGCAGGCGTCCTCGCGGGCCTGCAACGCGCACGATCAGGGGGATGACATGCGAGTGCTGTTGATGGGCGGCCCCGGACCGAACTTCGACGAGGCGCGCCGTGAGCTGGAAGCGGCTCACCACGAGGTCGCGACCTGCTCCGAACGCGACGAGCCGGTGTTCCCGTGCAAGGCGTTCACGGGACGGTGTCCGCTCGACGAGGGGTACCTCGACGCCGCGGTCCTCGTGAGGAACCACGCGTGGCCTCGGCCCACTGCGTTCGACCGCGGCACCACCTGCGCAGTCCGCCAGAAGATCCCGCTGGTGATGACGGGGGTCAACGTGCTCAACCCCTACGAGGAGTGGACCGACGCCGCGGTGACGTGGTCGGACGATCTCGTGGCCACGATCGAGGGGGTCATGGAGGCTCCTCGGGTTGAACACTCGAACGTCGCCACCCAGACGCTGCGGAACAGCCTCGAGATCTCCGGACTCGATCCGGGTGACGCGCGGGCGACCGTCCATCGCCGCGACGGCTGGCTGCGGGTCGAACTGGAGGCTCTCCCCGAGATCCCTCGTCTGAAGCAGCAGAACGTCGCCCGGCGAGTGATCAGTGCCCTCCGGGAGCTCGACCGGTACGCGCGAGGCATCGACGTGAACTTCACCGGCGATCCCGCCGGGGAGGGTGCCCGCTGGGCGGCCGGGTGAGGGCCGCCTCGGCCGAGCCGACGCCCGTGCCGCCGGCTCGGTGCCGTGGGGTCTCGGCCCTGCGGATGGCCGCCCACGTCGAACAGGGTCCGGCGTCTGCCTGACCCTCGGAGCGGTACCCTGCGTCGCACGCATGCCTGTTCCGACGGAGTTCAAGGGGCTCATCGAAGCCCTTCCTGATGGTGTCGTGATGGTCGACACCGAGGGCCGGATCGTCCTGGCCAACGGTCTGTTCGAGCGCATGTCGGGGTATACGCGCGACCAGCTCGTCGGCGAGCGCATCGAGATGCTCGTGCCGTTGGGCCGCCGCGACGAACACCGCATCCACCGGGCAGAGTTCGCCGAGCAGGGCTACCCGTCCCGTCCCATGGGAGCCGGTCTCGACATCACGCTCCAACGCCACGACGGTTTGACGATTCCCGTCGACATCGCCCTCAGCACGATCGCCGCCGACGAAACCATCTACGTGTTCGCCGCCGTCCGCGACATCACCGAGCGGCAGCGAACCGAGGCCCGCATCCGTGCCGTCAACGAAGTGGCGCAGTCGATTCTCACCGGCGGTTCCACCGAGGCGCTCCTTCATCAGGTGGCTCACAGCGCCGCCAGCCTGATCGGAGCCAGTGTCGCTGCCGTACTGGTGCCGTCACCGGGTCACGGCAATGTCATCCGTGCGGCCCAGGGGGGTGGCGCCGACGCGCTGCGCGGGCTGACCATCGAGCAGGGATTCGCCGCCGATGACGTCATGGAGACCGGTCGCTCAGTGCTCATCGAGGATGCGAGCGCGGATCCCCGTTGCCCGGCAGATGTGGTCGAAGCGGCCGATCTGGGGTCGGTCGTCCTCGTCCCGCTGTGGGTCCGCGGTGACCCCTTCGGCTCGTTGCTCGTGGCCCGGCCGCGTGGCGCCGGACCGTTCACCCACGTCGATGTCGCCCAGGAGGAGGTCTTCGCTTCGCAGGCGGCGGTGGCGCTCGCCTACGTGCAGACGCAGGAGGAAGTCGGGCGACTGACGGTGCTCGAGGACCGGGAACGTATCGCTCGCGAGCTGCACGACACGGTCATCCAGCGGCTGTTCGCCACGGGGATGCGCCTACAGGCGATGATGTCGGACGCGCCCGAGGTCAAGGACCGCATCGATGACGTGGTCGACGAGCTCGACGGAGTGATCCGCGAAGTGCGATCCACCATCTTCGCTCTCGAGTCCGCCGACCGGCGCCGCGGGGTGCGCTCCGGCATCGTCGACGAGGTCCGCGAATGGGCGGTGACGCTCGGGTTCGTGCCGCAGTTGCGCTTCGAGGGCGCGGTCGACGCCGGCGTCGACGAGCCGCTGGCCGAGCACCTCCTGGCGGCGCTCCGGGAGATGCTGTCGAACATCGCCAAGCACGCCATGGCCGCCCGGGTGGAGATCGACGTGAAGGTCGACGACGACGTGGCGGTCACCGTCACCGACGACGGGGTCGGATTGGCGGAGAGCGGCCGTGGCGACGGCGGTCTGGGTCTCCGGAACCTCGAGCAGCGAGCGCACGCGCTCGGCGGGACGTTCGAGATCGGCCCGGGGCCTTCGGGTGGCACCCGGGTGCGGTGGACGGTGCCGGTGGCCGAGGCGTGATCAGGCGGTCCCGGTGGCGCCGATCCGGCGCCCGCTGATCGTCACCGGGGTGATGCGCAGGTAGTGGTTCTTGGGTCCCTGCGCCCACGGCCGGAGAGGAAGGGTCTCGGCTCGGGCCAACTCGAGCCGGTCGAGGATCTCCTCCGCCACGCCGGTGAAGAGGACGCTCCACCCCGTGTGGTACTCGGGGTCGGCGTCGTCGATCTCGAACGCCACGAACTCGCCTCGCACGGCGGCGTCGAACTTGGTGCCCGAGTCGGTGCGGAACACGATCGACCCGTTGTCCATGGCGTAGTTCACCGGGAGCACCAGGGGTCGCCCGGCGACGGTGACTGCGACGCGACCCAGGCGTCGACCCTCGAGCAGCCGGATGCATTCGTCGCGGGCGATGTACTCGAGACCGGTGCGCTCGTCGATCAGTCGCATGACAGCTCCGTGGGTCGGTTCCCGAGGTGACGGTGCCTCGGGGCGTGATCTCAACGTACGTGGAGCGCGGCTCTCTGCCAGCGGCCGCCCGTCACGACCTCATGGGACCTTTGGCACATGGTTCGACGCATCGTTGCGAGGCGTACGGGCGACGACATGCGAGCTGGAGGGAGTTGTTGAGAGTGTCAGCGTCGATCGGTCGGCCCCTGAACCCGCGCCGTAGCCTGAATCTCATGCTGCTGCACGAGATCCTCGACTTCGCCGTCGTGCGCGACCCGGGCGGCACCGCCCTGGCGTACGGAGACGAGTCGTGGACCTTTCGGGAGCTCCGTGAGCGGGTCGACGCGGTCGCCGCCGGGATCCAGGCGATCGCCCAGCCCGGTGACCGGGTGGCGTTCCTGGCCGAGAACGTGCCCGAATACGTGGAGTGCTACTACGCCGTCCCCAAGGCGGGCATGGTGCTCACCGTCGTCAACTATCGCCTCCACGAAGAGGAGTGGGCCCGCACCCTCGACCACGCCCAGGCGACCGTGCTCGTGGGCGAGCGGGCGCTCCTGGACCGGGCGCTCGAGGTGCGCGACCAGTTCCCGACCGTCACGACGCTGGTGTGTGTCGACGACCCGGTCGACGACGAGGTGCCGTACGCGGACCTCGTTGCCAGTGTCCACGACTTCGAGCCGGTCGAAGCTCGAAGCGACACGGACACCGCCTGGCTCCTGTACACGAGCGGCACCACCGGACGGGCCAAGGGCGCCATGCTCACCCACCGGTCGCTGGTGGC
>CAZTOV010000164.1:0-4306 GCA_964615175.1 uncultured Burkholderiales bacterium | reverse complement strand
CGCGTGGTCGAGGTAGGCGATGGGCTGTTCGGTCACGCTGCGAGTGTACCGACGGGGGCATCCGGCCCTACCTCGGCGAACTTTGCCTTCCCGACCACCTATGAGGTGGTGAAGCCCCCAAAGAAGCGGGTTGGGTCAGCGGGTGTCGAGGACGCGGCCGGTCTTGCCGACCTTGGCGTCGACCGAGCGCTTGGCGAGCACCACGTACTGGGTGGCGCCGACGGCAGGATCGAGGTCGTCGAGCAGCTCCTCGAGCTGGGTGCCGCGCTTGAGCGCCATGAACACCAGCAGCTCCTCGCTCCCGTTCACCTGGCGCAGCTCGACCTGGAACGACGAAATGGCGTCTTCCGCCACGAGGACGCGCACCGGCTCCGACACCCACCGGCTGCCGGTGTGGACGATGGGGGTGGTGCGGCCGCACTCGCACTCCTCGTCGGTGACCTCGGCCACGAAGCGGGTGCGGAGCCGCAACACGGCGGTGCCACGCCAGCCGAGGGCGGTCCACAACAGCTCGCCCTCGCCGTCGCGGTGGATGGCGCCGCCCCGACCGACCTCGAGGATCTCGAGATCGGGGTAGGTGTGGTAGCCGGGGCCCTCGGGGCACTCCACCCACAGCGCCCGCGCGCCGGGGGGCGCCCAGGCGGCGACGACGACGGGCTCGTCTCCCGCCTCCGAGCCGGACGCGTGCCGGGCCGCGACCTCGAGGTCGTCACGGGTGCCGGCGTCGGGGTCCTCCCCCACCACCAGCACCACCCGCAGCGCGTCGAGATCGCCCGGCTCCTGGCCTTCGAGCACGTGCCGGAGGGCGGCGGGGCGGCCGGCGAGAGCCGTGGGCCGGGCGGCGGCGACTTCGACGGGATCGGCGTCGGGGCCGAGGTGGAGCGCGGCGACGCCGGCGTGGCGGGCACCGAGAGCGGTCTGCCAGTAGCCGAGGTCGGGACCGGCCCCGGCGAGGCCCACCAGGAGATCGCGGCGGTCGAGCCCGGCGACCGAGAGCATGCGGGCCCCCGCCTCGCCGAGCAGCTCGAGGTCGTGGTCGGTGTAGGCGATGGGCACGCCGTCGGCGAGGGTCCACAGCGACGGCTGGTAACGGGGCTCGATGACCTCTCGGTTCACCTGCTCGCGGCGACCGAGGAGGCGCCCGGCGACGATCGAGAGCACGACCTTGCGTTCGCCGAGGCGCACGAGATCTGACTCGCGGGGCCGGAGGAGGAACGCCTCGGGGTCCTCGGCCAGGGCCTGCCACCGGGTGGCGGCGAGGGGACGCAGCTCGTCGAGGGTGCGGAGGCGGCGGGGGTCGATCCCGGCGGCCCGGAACCGCTCCCGGTAGTGGGGCGAGAGCGTGCCCAACTCGTGGCGCACGTAGTCGCGCAGCGCCCGGTCGCGCTCCCGGACCCGCTTGGTGCGATCTTCTGCATCCCACTGCACGAGGCGAGACGTTACGGGCGGGGTGGCGTAACTGTCACACCCTTCGGGAATGATGAAGGCATGGAAGCGAGGCGGAATCGCACTCACGACAACCACGACCACGACAGCCACGAGGCACCCGACGAGCGCCGGGGCTCCCAGCTGCGGCTGCTCAGCGGCGACGATCGATCCGACATGCCCGCTCCGTGGCGGCTCGACCCCGTGACGCGCGAGCGAGGACTGGTCGGCGTGCGCCGGGCCCGCGAGGCGCTCGAGTCGACGCACCCGCCGGAGCAACGCCTGCGCCGGGCCTCCTGAGCTGTCCTACCGACGGTGCTACCATTGGTCGACATGGCCCGGCGTGACAAGCGATCGATCTCGCTTCCGCCTGAACTCGCGGCCGCGATCGACGCCGCCGCCGACGCCTCCCACACCACCTTTTCGGGCTGGATCGCCGAGACCGCCGCCCACCGGCTCCGCCTCGAGGCGGGCCGCCGGGGGATCGCCGCCTGGGAGGCAGAGCACGGTCCGCTGACCGCGGCCGAACTGGCAGAAGGTCTCGCCCGGGCCCGGACGTTGCTGGACGTCGACGATGAGCGTCGAAGCGCGTGACGACCGGAGTGACCTACGACACCGGCGCGCTGATCGCGGCCGAACGCAACGACCGGCGGATGTGGGCCCTCCACGCCGGCTTCCTCGCGCTCGAGACTGCCCCCACGGTCCCGGCCGCCGTCCTGGTCGAGGCGTGGCGAGGCGGGGCCGGACAGGCATCGCTGGCACGCTTGTTGGCCTTGTGTCAGGTGGACGACCTCGAAGACCGCGGTGCTCGCGACGCCGGGGCACTGATCGGTGCGGCTGGAAACGGGGACGTCGTCGACGCCACCGTGGTGCGGGGAGCCCTCGACCGGGGTGATGTCGTCGTCACCTCGGATGCAGAGAACATCACCACGCTCGCCGACGCCGTTGGCGAGACTGTGACCGTGGAGCGCGTATGAACGCGGCTGGGCAGCCTTTCCTCCTCCGTCACCACAAGGTCGTCGTGTCGGTCCTCACCGGCGCCGTGCTGGTGTTGGGTGCGGTGGCGGCGGCCGACGACCCCGGCGGCGGCGGGCCCACACCCATCGAGGAGTTCGAGGAGTTCGAGGAGTTCGAGGAGTTCGAGTTCGAGGAGGTCCCCGAGTTCGAGCTGCGCCCGCCCCCCGAGGTCGAGATCCCACCGCCGCCCGAGTTGCAACCTCCGCCCCCGCCACCCGAGTTCGAACCGCCCACCGACCCCTGACCCTGTGTGTGCAGGGCGTCGCGGTATACCGCGACGCCCTGCACACACAGGGTCTCAGCGGTTGGGCTGGTGCTGGCCGAACTCGTCGCGGAGGACGTCGCTGACCTCGCCGAGGGTGGCGTAGAGGCGCAGGGCCTCCTTCATCGGGTAGAGGAGGTTGTCGGAGCCCTGGGCGGCCGCCCGCACGTCCTCGAGGGCCTTCTTCACCGCCGCGTTGTCGCGCCGATCGCGCAGCGCGGCGAGCTTGTCGGCCTGGCGGCGCTCCAGCTCGGGGTCGATGGGGAACACCTCGTTGGGCTCGACCTGCTCGTCGACGAACCGGTTGGTGCCGACGATGACCTTGCTCTCGTCCTCCACCGCCTTGGCCCACTCGAAGGCGGCCTGCTCGATCTGCTCCTGCATGTAGCCGGCCTCGATGGCCGAGACGGCGCCGCCCATGGCGTCGACCTTCTCGATGTACTCCCAGGCCTTGGCCTCGAGCGCGTCGGTGAGCGACTCGACGAAGTACGAGCCGGCGAGCGGGTCGACCGTGTCGGTCACCCCCGACTCGTGGCCGATGATCTGCTGGGTGCGGAGGGCGATCTTGGCCGCCTTCTCGGTGGGCAGGCCGAGCGCCTCGTCGAACCCGTTGGTGTGCAGCGACTGGGTACCGCCCAGCACCGCGGCCATCCCCTGGAGGGCCACCCGCACGATGTTGTTCTCGGGCTGCTGGGCGGTCAACGTCGAACCGCCGGTCTGGGTGTGGAAGCGCATCAGCTTCGACTTCTCGTTCTGGGCCCCGAACCGCTCGGTCATGAGCTGGTGCCACATCCGCCGTGACGCCCGGAACTTCGCCACCTCCTCGAAGAAGTTGTTGTGGCCGTTCCAGAAGAAGCTGAGCCGGGGGGCGAACTCGTCGACGTCGAGCCCGGCCTCGAGCGCGGCGTCCACGTAGGCGATGGCGTTGGCGAGGGTGAAGGCCAGCTCCTGGGCCGCCGTCGAACCGGCTTCGCGGATGTGGTAGCCCGAGATCGAGATGGTGTTCCAGCGGGGCACGTGCTCGTTGCAGTACGCGAAGAGGTCGGTGATGATCCGCATCGACGGGCGGGGCGGATAGATGTAGGTGCCCCGGGCCACGTACTCCTTGAGCAGGTCGTTCTGGACCGTGCCGCCGATCTGCTCCGACGACACCCCCTGCTTCTCGGCCACCAGCTCGTAGAGGAGCAGCAGGATCGACGCGGTGGCGTTGATGGTCATCGAGGTGGTGACCTCGTCGAGGGGGAGGCCGCCGAGGAGCGCCTCCATGTCCTCGAGCGAGTCGATGGCCACCCCGACCTTGCCGACCTCGCCAGCCGCCCGGGGGTGGTCGGAGTCGTACCCCATCTGCGTGGGGAGGTCGAAGGCGCACGACAGACCGGTCTGACCGGCCTTCAGGAGGTAGTGGAAGCGCTCGTTGGTCTCCTCGGCGGTGCCGAAGCCGGCGTACTGGCGCATCGTCCAGAGACGCTGGCGGTACATGCCCGAATACACGCCGCGGGTGTACGGCGGCTCGCCGGGCATCCCCAGCCTCTCGTCGGGCTCGAAGCCCTCGAGGTGTTCCTGGGTGTAGACGGGCTCGATCTCGATGCCCGAGTCGGTCAC
>CAZTOV010000163.1:2292-4306 GCA_964615175.1 uncultured Burkholderiales bacterium | reverse complement strand
CGCTCCACGATCATCGCCATTCCTTGGCCGCCGCCGACGCACATGGTTTCGAGGCCGATCGACTTGTCGAGGGTCTCGAGGTCGTTGATCAGCGTGGTCATGATGCGAGCGCCGGTCTGTCCGAACGGGTGGCCGAGGGCGATGGCGCCGCCGTGCGGGTTGAGCTGCGTCTCGACGTCGACGCCGGTCTCCCGGCACACCGGCAGCACTTGGGCGGCGAAGGCCTCGTTCAACTCCACCACGTCGACATCATCGATCTTCATCCCGGCCTGGGCGAGCACCTTCTTGATCGCCTCGATCGGGCCGACACCCATGATCTCGGGCGCCAGGCCACTGACCGACGACGCCACGATCCGGGCCTTCGGGGTGATACCGAGCTGCTGCGCCTTCTCGTCGCTCATCACCAGCACCGCGGCGGCGCCGTCGTTGAGGGGACAGGCGTTGCCCGCGGTCACCGTGCCGCCTTCCTTGAAGGCCGGCTGGAGCTGGCCGAGCTTCTCGACCGTGGTCCCGGGGCGCGGCCCGTCGTCGGTGTCGACCACATCGCCGCCGGGCGTCTTGATCGGTGTGATCTCCCGCTCGAACACCCCGTTCTCCTGCGCCGCCACCGCGCGGCTCTGGCTCAGCGCGGCGAACTCGTCCATGTCCTCGCGCGACACGTCGAACTGCTCCGCCACGTTCTCGGCGGTCATCCCCATCGGGATGTACACGTCGGGAAACGGTGGGTGCTCGCCGTCGAGCAGCGGGTTCGCCTTGCCCGGTCCCATCACGTCGGCGGTACGCGACGTGCTCTCGACGCCGGCGCACAGGTACGTGTCGCCCTCGCCCGCCTTGATGGCATGGAACGCTTCGCGGATGCCCTGGAGGCTCGAGGCGCACATCCGGTTGATGGTGTGACCCGGCACGGTGTCGGGAAGCCCGGCGAGGATGCCGACGTTCCGACCGATGTTGTACCCGGCCTCACCGGCCCCGGCGATGTTGCCGCAGTGGACGTCGACGATGTCGGCCGGGTCGAGCTCGGGGACCTGACCGAGGAGCGACTTGATCACCTCCGCGGCCATGTCGTCGGGACGCACCTCATTGAGCGACCCCTTGAACGCCCGTCCGATCGGGCTCCGGGTGGCGGCGACGATGACTGCCTCGGGCATGACGGTTCCCTTCTCGCGAAGCTGTCGATGTGAACTCGCGGTGCAATCTAGTGGGGCGCCTGGCGCGCGCCCCCACGCGGCTCAGCGGCCCACGCGGGTCAGCGGTTGGCCTGGGTATCTCCTTCGTGGGCCCGTTCGATCCGGGCCACCTCGGACACCGATGCCACCCGCATGAAGTGACGCGACTCGCGGTCCCACACGTTGAGCAGCTCGCGGGCCTGGACCGAGCCGGTGACATCAGCGTGGGTCTCGATCAGGTTGCGCAGCTCACGGAGCTGCCCCTCGTCGGGCTTGCGGGCCTCGACGAGCTGGGCGTTCATGCGCACGGTGAGCCGGCCGTCGGGGTCGTAGACGTAGGCCTCACCACCGGTCATCCCGGCGCCCAGGTTGTAGCCGACCGGGCCGAGGATCACGGCGGTGCCGCCGGTCATGTACTCGCAGCAGTGGTCGCCCGTCCCCTCGACGACCGCCACGGCGCCGCTGTTGCGCACCATGAACCGCTCGCCCACGCGACCACCGACGAACAGCTCTCCGCCGGTCGCCCCGTAGAGGACCGTGTTGCCGGCCAGCACCGGATCGCCGGCGTCATCGCTGGGGGCCCGCACCACGATGCGGCCGCCGCCCATCCCCTTGCCCACGTAATCGTTGGCATCGCCGGTCAGCTCGAGCGTGACCCCGTTGTTGAGGAACGCGCCGAAGCTCTGGCCGGCGGAGCCGCTGAACCGGGCGGTGACCCTTCCCGGCGGCGGCGTGTCGCACCCCCACTCCAGTCCGATCGCTCCACCGATGGAAGCCCCGATAGTGCGATCGGCGTTGCCGATCTCGTACTCGAGCGTGATCTCCTCACCCGTCCACAGCGCGTTGAA
>CAZTOV010000163.1:0-2192 GCA_964615175.1 uncultured Burkholderiales bacterium | reverse complement strand
CCCTCGGGGGTGCCGGTGAACTTGGCCCGCAGGTTGGGGCGCTGGGTGGCGACGCCCGTCGGGCAGGTGTCCTTGTGGCAGGCCCGCACCATGATGCAGCCCTCGGCGACCATGGCCGCGGTGCCGAACGAGTATTCGTCGGCACCGAGCAGCGCGGCCACGATCACGTCGAAGCCCGTCTTCATCGAGCCGTCGACGCGCACCTTGATGCGATCGCGGAGTCCGTTCTCGACCAGAGCCTGCTGGGTCTCGGCGAGCCCCAGCTCCCAGGGCATGCCGGCGTGTTTGATCGACGACAGCGGCGACGCCCCGGTCCCCCCGTTGTTCCCCGAGATCTGCACGGTGTCGGCGAGCGCCTTCGACACCCCGGCGGCGATCGTGCCCACCCCCGACTCCGACACCAGCTTCACCGACACCTCGGCGAGCGGATTGACCTGCTTGAGGTCGTAGATGAGCTGGGCCAGGTCTTCGATCGAGTAGATGTCGTGGTGCGGGGGCGGTGAGATCAGACCGACCCCGGGCTGGGTGTGGCGCAGGCGGGCGATCTCCTCGCTCACCTTGTGCCCGGGCAACTGGCCACCCTCGCCGGGCTTCGAGCCCTGCGCCATCTTGATGTTCAGCTCGTCGGCGAACGCGCAGTACTCGGGTGTCACACCGAAGCGTCCCGACGCGATCTGTTTGATCCGGGAGTTCTTGTCGACGGCCGTTCCGCGGGTGCGGAACCGCTCGGGCGCCTCGCCCCCCTCCCCGGAGTTGCTCTTGCCCCCGACCAGGTTCATGGCCATCGCGAGCGTCTCGTGCGCTTCCTTGGAGAGGGCTCCGTGCGACATGGCACCGGTCGAGAACCGCTGGAGAATGTTGGCGGCGGGCTCGACCTCGTCGAGCGGGATCGGCTCGCCGGCCGGCACCAGTTCCAGCAGGTCGTGCAGCTCGGTGGTGGGGCGCGACTCCACCAGGTCCACGAACTTCCGGTACAGCTCGTCGCGTCCCTCGCCGATGGCCCGGTGGAGGATGTGGGCGGCCGCCTGGTCGACGGGATCGGCCTTGGTGGGCTCACCCTGGAGGAAGATCACCCGACCCTGCTCCTCGCTGGGCGCGGGCGCGAGCGTCTCCACCTCCTCACCCTTGCGCTCGAGCTTCTTGCGCTTGCGCTCGGGAATGACCCCCGCGACCTCCTGGAGGGCGTCGACCACGTCGTCGTTGTTCTCGTGGTACTCGCCACCCTTGCGATCGCGGATGATCCCGGGCGAGCCGATCTGCACGGCGGCCTCGGCGCCGTACGCCTCCTGGTGGAGCGCCAGCACGTCGGCACCCAGGTGCTCGAAGTTCACGCCGCCGACCTGCGACGCGGTGCCGGCGAGGCAGAGGTCGACCACTTCGGGCGCCAGGTTCAGCGCCTCGAAGATCTGTGCGCCGCGGTAGCCGTCGACGGTCGAGATCCCCATCTTGGAGAAGATCTTGAGGACGCCGTCCTCGATTCCGGCACGCACGTTCGTCTGGACCTCGGGCGACGACTCCTCGCCGAACTGGTCCTCATCGGCCATCCACGCCACCGTCTGGAGCGCCACCCGCGGGGAGATGGCGTCGGCGCCGAAACCCAGGAGACAGGCGGTGGAGTGGGTGTCGCGAGCCTCGCCGGTGTCGACCACGATCGACGTGCGGTCGCGCACGTGCGCGCCCACCAGGCGGTGGTGCACCCCGCCGGTGAAGAGCAGCGACGGCACGGGGGCACGCTCGGGCCCCACATCGGCGTCGCTGAGCACCAACACGCCGGCGCCGTCGCGCACCGCCTGTTCGGCCTCGTCGGCAATCCGCTCGACGGCTGTGCGCAACCCGCCCGGGCCGTCGGCGACGGGAAAGGTGCAGTCGATCTTCGTCGAAGGGAACGGCGCCCGGTCGTCGAGGAGCCGCTCGACGGCATCGGGGAACAGGAAGAACGAGTCGAGTTCGGCCAGACGGGCTGCCATGCCCGACTCGCCGAGGAGCGGCTGGCGGGGGCCGAGCAGCGTCCGCAGCGACATCACCAGACGCTCCCGCAGGTGGTCGATGGGCGGGTTGGTGACCTGCGCGAAGCGCTGCTTGAGGTAGTGGTGTACGGGGCGGACCTTGGTGCCGACACCCGCGAACGGCACGTCGTCGCCCATCGAGAAGGTCGGTTCCTTGGCGTTCGAGGCCAGCGCCTTGGTGATCAT
>CAZTOV010000162.1:3159-4336 GCA_964615175.1 uncultured Burkholderiales bacterium | reverse complement strand
AGGCCCGAGGTGGGGACGCCGGAGCCGGCGGTGACGAGCACGTGCTCGACCTCGTCGACCTGGTTCACCGACGTGCCCCGCACCTGGCGGACCGCCTCGCTGATCCCGTTCATCCCGTGGATGTAGGCCTCGCCGAGCTGGCCGCCGTTGGTGTTGATCGGCAGCCGGCCGTCGAGGCCGATGTGGCCGTCGGCCACGAAATCCTTGCCCTCACCCTCGCCGCAGAACCCCAGCTCCTCGAGCTGGGTCAACACCAGCGGCGTGAAGTGGTCGTAGATGGTGGCGGTGCGGATGTGCTCGGGCGTGAGCCCCGACTGGTCGTAGAGCTGTCGGCCGACGTGGCGCACCTCGGGGAGCCGAGCCACCTCGTCGTTGTAGTACGAGGTGAGGAACAGCTCCTGGCCGTCGGCGGCACCCTGCGCGGCCGCCTCGATCACCGCCGGGGCCTGCGGCAGGTCGCGAGCCCGCTCCGTCGACGTGATCACCAGCGCCACGCCCCCGTCGCTCTCCTGGCAACAGTCGAGCAGGTGGAGCGGCTCGACAATCCAACGCGACTTCTGGTGGTCGTCGAGGCTGATCGGCTGCTCGTAGAACCACGCCTTCGGGTTGTTGGCGGCGTGTTCGCGCATGGTCACGGCCACCCTTCCGAAGTCCTCGCTGGTGGCGCCGTATTCGTGCATGTATCGCCGGGCCAGCATGGCCGCCCACGACGCCGGTGTCATGAGCCCGAACGGGATGTACCACGCGTAGTTGACCGGCTCGGCGGTGGCTCCGCCCGGCATCTTGTACGCGCCGGTCCCGTAGCGGCGGCCCGACCGCTCGTTGAACGCCCGGTAGGCGACCACGACGTCGGCGACACCGGTCGCCACGGCCATGGCGGCGTGGTGGGCGGTGGCGCAGGCGGCGCCGCCGCCGTAGTGGATGCGAGAGAAGAACGACAGCTCGCCCATCCCGACGTTCTTGGCCACCTCGGTCTCGGGACTGGTGTCCATGGTGTAGGTCGTGAGCCCGTCGACGTCGTGCGGCTCCAGGCCGGCGTCGGCGAGGGCCCCCTGCACGGCTTCGACCGCCAACTGCAGCTCGGAACGCCCGGACTCCTTCGAGAACTCGGTGGCACCGATGCCGGCGATGGCCGCCCGGCGCGACAGGGGTTCGCTCACGGCAGCGCCACCTCCAC
>CAZTOV010000162.1:0-3059 GCA_964615175.1 uncultured Burkholderiales bacterium | reverse complement strand
CGCCCTCGCCCGGGCGGGTCTCGAGCACCCGGCCGGTCATGCGCATCTCGTCGCCCGGATAGTTGGGCGCGCCCAGCTTGATCGACACCTTCTTCAGCAGCGCCTCGGGTCCCGCCCAGTCGGTGACGTAGCGGCCCACCAGCCCGTTGGTGGTGAGGATATTCATGAACACGTCCTGGGAACCCCGCTCCACGGCCAGGTCCTTGTCGTGGTGGACGTCCTGGTAGTCGCGGGTGGCGATGGCGGTGGACACCACGAGCGTGGTGGTGATCGGGATGCGCAGCTCGGGCAGGTCGGCGCCGGCTTCGACGTCGGCAAAGCGGAGCGTGTCGGTGCGCCGCTGCAGCTCGCTCATGCCGTGCCCCACTGCACGATCTTGAACCCCTCACCGATCGGGGTGAACCGGGCCCGCACCGGCAGCCCGACGTGCACGTCGGCTCGGTCGACGTCGACGACCTCGCCCACGATCCGGACTCCTTCCTCGAGTTCGATGAGGCCGATCACGAACGGGGGCTCGAAGCCGGGCAGCGGCGGATGGTGGTGCACCGCGAACGAATAGATCTCGCCCGTTCCCGAAGCGACGACGTAGTCGTGGTCGAGCGAGTGGCAATGACGGCAGGCCGGCTGCCAGGGATGGCGGAGGCGGAGGCACGACGTGCACCGCTGGATGCGCAGCTCGTCGGCGGCAGTCCCCTCCCAGAAGGCTTCGTTGTCGGGGCCGATGGACGGCGTCGGGCGGGGCGGCGTCTGCGGGGCCCGCTCCCCCTCGTCCTCCGCCGGGGCGTGTTCCGGGCGCCGCTCGGGAGGCTTGAACTTGAGGATCCGGAACCGCATCCGCCCTACGACGTCGCCGTGCTGGTCGGCGTACTCCTCAAGCGTGGTGATGAAGTAGCCCTCGCCGAGACCGGTGGTCTTGGGCCCGGCGACGTCCTCGAGGGTGGTCCGCACGGTGAGGCGGTCGTCGGGGCGCAGGTAGCGCTCGTACTCCTGCTCGCAGTTGGTGGCCACCACCGACGTGTAGCCGTGGTCGTCGAGGATGCCCATCACCTCGGCCTGCTTGTCGGCCGGGTCGGACGGAGGGGGCTCGAGGCCGGCCATGGTCCAGACCTGGAGCGACGTGGCCGGTGCGACGATGGCACCGTGGACCGTACCCCCGGCGAATTCCTCGTCGACGTAGACCGGGTTCTCGTCGCCGAGGGCCTCGACGAGGTGACGGATCATCGGCTCGTTGACCGGGTCCTTCCCCTCGCGGGGCGGCCGGAACGGCTCGCCCACGTAGGCGCGCAGGCGGTCGAGGAGCCCGGTGTCGGTCTGGGTGGCGGTGTCGTCGCTCACGGCAGCATGCAAGAGAGGAATGAGAGGGGAGATACGAAAAATAGAACGCGTTTCACTCTACTCACCGGATCCGTTCCCGCTCGCCTCAAGCACGGGGCCGTTCGTGCCGAGAAGGTGCCTATGACCAGCTCTGCGCCCGGCGCTACCCGTGAACGTCCCGCCCCCGCAGTGACCCGCCGCAACACCGGCGTCGCCCTCGGCCTCGTCGGAGGCATGCTCGGCGCGGTCATGGCGCTGCTCTTCCTCGCCTTCGGAGCCTTCGGCGTCGCCATCGACACCGAGGCCACCCGCGCCGAGGAGACCGTCGTCATGATCGGCACCGTCGTGCTGCTGCTGCTCGCCGCTCTCGGCACCATCGGTGGTGTCGTCAGCCGCGAACGACCCCGTGCGGGTTCGACCCTCCAGGGGTCGGCCGCCGTCGGCGGGCTCGGCGTATTCCTCGTGCTCGCGCTCGCCGATGTCTCGGGGGTGGTCGGGTCCAGCAGCGAGGGCTACCTCGTCGACGCCGCCTGGATGGTGGTGGGCTTCTGGTCGATTCCCGCCCTCGTCCTCGCCGGCGGCGCCGTCGCCGCCCGTCTCGGCATCGAGTAGATCGACATCCGGCGCGTCCCGCGCCGAAGACGTCAGGCGGCCTCAGCCCGGGTGAGTCCCGAGGTGGCGAGCGCTCGGCGGACGAATCCGTCGACCCGATCGGACCACAGGTAGCCGACGTGGTTCCCGCCGTACCAGGCGATCTCGGGACGCTCCCAGTGTTCCCACAGCGCCACCGCCTGACGGGGCGTCGCCATCCGGTCAATGAGCCCGGCGAACATGAACCGGCGCTCGCGGGGCACCCGAGGACCGAACGACAGCGGTGACACCACCGAGAGCACGTCGGCCACCTGCTCACCCAGCAGAGCCTGGGCGTCGGGGCGGCGGGTCAGACGGGCCGGGCTGTGGTGGGCGAAGAGGGCCGGGAGGTCGCAGATGGGGATGCCGGCGATGGCGCAGTCGAGGTCGTCCTCGAACGACGCCAGCAGCGCGGTGAGGTAGCCGCCCAACGACACGCCGTAGACACCGATCGCGCTCGGATCCTGGGTTTCACGGATCCAGCTCACGATCCGCCGCGAATCCCACACCGACTGGGCCATCCCGTGGACGACGTTCAACAGATCGTGCGACATGAAGTCGGCACCCGAGAAGCGGGTCGACGAGCGAGGCCCGTGCATCGGGTGCACGGGGATGGCCAGGTTCAGCCCGAGCGCGTGGTGGAGGAAAGCCGCCCGGAACGCGTAGAGGTCCATGAAGGGCCGGCCCGTCCCGAAGCCGTGGAGGCACACCAGCCACGGTCGCGGCCGATCGTCGTGACGAAGGACCCACGCATAGGCCGTGCGGTTGGCCTCGTGCCCCAGCCACCGCTCACGGCCCGGCTCTCCCTCGTGGGGCTCGTACTGCGAGTCGAAGATCAGCTTCTCGTAGCGGAGTCCGAGCCAGCGGGCGGGCCGCACCCCGGGTCGCTCGAGGGTCGGTGGATCCAAGTGGTATTCGCGAGGCGACTCGAGCCAGCCGCGAGACCGGTACAGCTCCCGGGCCGCTTCGACCTCCGCGCCGACCCGAGACAGCTCGGAGGGTTCGGGCACCCGGGATGGGTTGTTCATCACGGCGAGGACGAGTTCGTCCATGGCCACCTGGGCGGTCAGGGCGGCGCTGAGCCGGGGTTCGCGCACCCCGTCGACCGCGTGGGC
>CAZTOV010000161.1:0-4345 GCA_964615175.1 uncultured Burkholderiales bacterium | reverse complement strand
ACGACGTCGGCGATGGCCTCCCACAGGCTGGCGTAGTTCTGGTTCACGCGATTCCCTCCCGGCGGCCTGCCTCTTGCGGTTCGCCGGGGAAGCGTAACGCCCTTGACCGCCCGGTCAACTTCGTGCGCGCTTCAACCGGTGGCGGTCATGCCACCTGGGTGAAGAGCTGGTTGTGGGTGGTTGGTCGGAGGGGTGGTGGGCCGGCGCCGTAGGTCTTGCCGTCGGGGCGGATGAAGTGGAGTTCGGCCATGGGGTTGCCGTGGATGGTCCAGCCGCGTTCGTGGACGAATTGGTGGTGGTAGGAGCACAGGAGGACGAGGTTGCCGAGGTCGGTGGGTCCTCGGTCGCCCCAGTGGCGGATGTGGTGGGCGTGGACCCAGCGGCGGCGTGCGCAGCCGGGGAAGCGGCAGCCGCCGTCGCGGCCGACGAGCTGGCGGCGGGTTCTGGGGTCGACGGTGCGGCGGGTGTGGCCGAGGCCGATGGGGACGCCGCCGATTTCGAGGACTTCCTGGACGCGGGCGTCGCAGCAGAGGCGCCTGACGGTCTCGGAGGAGATCTCGAGGCCTTCGAGGTCGCTGACGCCGTCGCGTTCGCCGCGGACGATGTCGGCTTCGGTGTGAACGACGACGGTGGCGCGGTCGGGGTTGGGATCGGCGCCGAGGAACCCGGAGGCGATCTCGTGGAAGGCGTGGGCGAGGCGCTGGTCGAAGCTCGGGTAGGGCTGACCTTCGGGGGGTTTGGGTTGTTGGTCGAGGGCTCGGAGCAGAGCCTTTTCGACCACCACGGAGGGTTCGCCGGTGAGTTCACCGCGGAAGTGCAACACGCCCTTGCGGCGCCACACCTTGGCGGTCGCCTGATCCAACTCGGTGGCTTCTTGGGAGGCGGTCTTGCGCCGCGCCCGGCGCGCCTGCGCCTCGATGCCGCGCAAGGACAAGCCTTTGGCTTCTTCGGCGAGCTGTTCGTCGGTGTCGGGGGTGGCGTAGCGGGTGAGGACGCGGAGCTGGTCCCAGGACAGCTCCCCGGCCGCGTGCGTCTCGGCAATGCGGGGGAGCGCTCGGAGGGCTTCGGCGACTCGGGCGAGCTCGCGGGCGTGGTGCGGTGAGATGGGGAACTTGCCGGCCAGCCACTCGGCGAGATCGCGGGCTCCATCGGCGCGCCACGACCCGGACTGGTCGATCTCGGAGGCGACGCGGAGGAACTCGGAGCGGACCGCGCACTCCAACCCGTGGAGTTGCTCGAGCGTGTCTTCGAGCTCTGCGGTCGTGGTTTCCACCACATCCCCCTGGTCATCCCCGTCGATCCGGGCCGCCACACGGCGGCCTCGGCGGTCTGTGGGGAAGTGACTGACCGAACTGCCTCCAGGATACGAACAAACGTTCGCCTTTGTCAAGGCATTTCGTAGGATTCCTACGAAAATTCTTCGCTCTGACCACCGCCCATCCAACCATGAGGATGTGACGGTCACCCCGGTTCGCGGAGGTTCGTCGGAGGGCGCTCCACCGCTCGAGAATGCCGGGCATTTCGCTCGTGAGGGACCGCGGATGGCCTGGCGTTCGGAATGGTATCTTGATATCATGGTGCCAGTTCGAGCGAGGAGGCTGTCGATGCCCGAGGAAACCCAGGCGTTCCGGCTGCGCATGCCCCAGGACCTCTACGACGCCGTCAAGGCCGCCGCGTTCTACACCGACCGGTCGATGAACGACCTCGTCGTGGAGGCGACCCGCGACCATCTCATGAAGCAGATCCGCTCCAAGCAGTTCGAGGCCATGCTCGACCAGGGCGAGAGCCGCTACCGCGCCGTCCTCGACAAGCTGGCCGAGCTGTAGGCGACGGCCGTGATCTTTCTCGCGGTCGAGGAGGTCCTCCGGATCAACGAACGCCTCGTCGGCCCCGGACAGCTCCGTGACCGAGGCTTACTCGAGTCCGCGGTGGAGCGACCCAAAACCACCATCGGCGGCGAGGACGCCTACCCGGATGTCCACGCCAAGGCGGCCGCGTTGTTCCACTCGGTCGCGTCGAACCACGCGTTCGTCGACGGCAACAAGCGCACGGCCGTCCTCGCGGTCGTCGCCTTCTACGGCTTCAACGGATACGACTTCGACGCTGACGACACCGACTTCGTTCATCTGGCCGTCGATGTCGCCATCGGCAACCTCGACGTTCCCGCCATCGCGGAGCATTTCGCCAAGTGGGCCCGCCCACTCCCCGAACCACCTGACTGATCATCCCTCACGCCTGACGCTCCGTTCACGCTCGCATCGACAGCCCACCCAGGATCCTCTGAGCTCGATCGAATGTGCGTAGCAGGAGCGCGACCGGTCACTCAGTCGGTTCTGCGGGCGACGACGAGGCTGTAGCCGGGTGACTTGGGGAGGGCGACGTGAGAGGCGTCGGCGAATCCGGCGGCGGCAAGCCAGTCGACGACTTCGGGGTACGGGTAGGAGCGCCCGCCGCTGAAGAGGAAGAGGTTGAACCCGAGGAGAGCGGCGACCCCGCGAGCGAAGTTGGAGGACGAGGGGTCGATGGGCGGGAATCGACGGCGGGGCGTGTCGTCGAACTGATCCAGGATCGCGATGGTCGCCTGCGCCGTCGTGGCTCGGGCGAGCTTGTTGAAGAGCTGCTGGTTCCCGGCAGGGCTGATGCCGTGGATGATCTGGCCGAGGAACGCGAAGTCGTGGCCGCCCGGCAGCTCGTCGGCTTCCTCGAAGTCGACTTCCTCGAGGGTGATGCGTCGGGCGACCTCCGGCTCGTCGTCCAGTGTGCGCTGTGCCGCTTGCAGCCCGATCTTCCAGTCGATGATGGTGCCGGCGAGTTCGGGGTGTCGCTTGCAGAACGCCACGGTGTAGAGGCCGTGGCTGCCGCCGACGTCGAGCATCGAGCGAGCCCCGCCGGGCGGGTCGACCTTGTCGACCACCTCGGGGACCAGGTCTGAGGCGAGCCACCGCATCACCTCCTGGTATGCGTCGCCTTCGGGGCCCGACTGGACGCGCTCCCATCCGTAGATGCCGCCTTCGGGGGCCTCGCGAACGCCGGTGGCCGCGTCGAGGGCCAGGTGGCGGATCTGCTCCTTGAAGAAGGGGAGCATGCCCTGCAGGTTCTCTTCGGGGAGACCGCGGCGCGCCGCCGCGGTGAGCCGGTACCGGCCGTCGGCCGGCTCCAGGTAGCCGAGCGGCAGGAGCGCGCGGACCAGGTTCTCGATGCCTCGTTCGGCGCAGCCGCTTCGCTCGGCCAGTTCGGTGGTGGTGAGCGCGCCGTCCCGGAGATGGTCGAAGACGCCGGTCTCGATGGCGCCGATCAGCACCTCCTGTTTGAAGGTCGCCACCCCCAGGTCGACGAGCAGACCGGGGATGACGCCTCGCTTCAGCAACTGGCGTTCGATCAGGTTGGGTCGCAGCGGCATCGTCACTCCTCGCTCGGTGTAGGAGGCGCGGGTGGGTGCGCGAGCGACGGTACAATGTTCCTATACATGTGTAAAGAAAGTCGGACCCCTGTCTGCTGACGGGCGCGCCGCCCGGAGGGAGGCCACCCACCGCCGCCTCCTCGAGCGCGCCCGGGCCATCGTCGAGCGTGACGGCGCCTCGCACCTCACGGTCACCCGGCTCGCCGACGCCGGCGGGGTCACCCGGCGGACCGTCTACGACCACTTCGGCAGCCGCGCCGGCTTACTCCTCGCGCTCGTCGACCGAGTCGACCGGGACGCCGACCTCGGAGCTCGCGTGGAGTTCATGCAATCCGCTCCGAGCGGGTTCGAGGCCCTCGCCCGCTTCGTCGAGCTGGTCAGCCAGGTGACCCCGGGACTCTTCGAACTCGCCACCGCCCTCGAGCGCGCCCGTTTCGACGACCCCGACGTCGACATCGCGTGGGAAGACCGCATGGCCGGACGGATGAACCGATGCCGCGAGATCGCACAGCGGCTCCACGACGAGCAGGTCCTGCGGCCCGATCTCGGGATCCAGACCGCCGCCGATCTGATCTACGCCGCCATCGCCTGGCAACAATGGCAGCTCCTCGTCGTCGAACGCGGCTGGACCCCGACCCAGTGGCGGAATCGGACCACGACCACCCTCCGACGCGCGCTCACCGTGCCGAACGAGTGATCTCAATCGGAGCGGCCCCGTTCTGCGAACCGACCCGGCCTCGGTGCGACGCGTCCGTCGGGTCGAGGCCGTCGTCGATCCGCAGATGGGGGCCGCGACGAAGATTTTGCTGGCGTCGGGGATGTTGAACCTCGTGGTCGGAGCCCTCTCGGGCATCCCGATGGCACGGCAACGTCAGCGGGGTGCCGAGTCGGCCTCGAAGTACCTCACGATGGTCCACCTCGCGGCCCTGATGCAGGGACCGGCGC
>CAZTOV010000160.1:0-4347 GCA_964615175.1 uncultured Burkholderiales bacterium | reverse complement strand
ACTGCTCGTTCTTCGCGCCACCGCCGTCGAGGCCCCACGCGGGCATCGGGGTCCCCGGCCGGCCGAAGGTGACGATCTCGGTGATCTCTTCACGCGAGAACCGCAGGAAGGCGTCGTTGAGAGATGGAGCCCGCCACGACACCTGGCAGAGGAGGGACTCCTCGTCCTCAGGGTTGGGGGCGCAGACCCGTTCGGTCGAGGAGAGCGCTTCTTCGGATGCCAGTTCGATGTCGTCACGTGGGATGGAGACCACTTGCGGCGGGGCAAATCCACCCTGTCCGTCGGGTCCGTGGCAGTCGGCGCAGCCCAGCGCCACCTCGGTGGTTCCCGACGACGCGTACAGCTCTTCGCCCTGCTCGACCGAGGTCTCGAGGAACTGCTCGTCCATCTCGTCCTGGCGGGCGGGCTCGATGAGCCAGTAGGCGGGGAGCGAGACGGCGATGATGGCGAACAGGGCCAGCGCCCACGCCTGGATGCGCTCGAGTCTCGAGCCCTCCATGATGTCGTCGTCGTGGTACTGCTCCTGGTTGGGCGGCGTGACGCGCCGCTGGCGGCGGTCGCGCACGGCGGCGAAGGCCACGCCCAGCAGGAAGGCGCCGAGCAGCACGTTGAGGACGATGAGCGCCGTGCGGAGGCTCAGCGGCGCGTCGGCGAGCAAGATCAAGAGGTCGGCTCCTGGATCACGGGTGGACGGGTCGGATCATCAGACGCAGTGTGGCCCCTCCGGCTCCTGGCCGGTGGTGTTGGTGCCGATCTCGGGGCCGACGATGAGCGTGCCGGTGTCGATGCTGACGCGCTCGCCCTGAATCTCGATCGGGAACCGGTCCATGCCCCGCGGCGCCGGCCCACCGCGCTTCTCGCCCACGCGGTTGTACTTCGAGCCGTGGCACGGGCACTCGAACCACTGCGACGAGTCGCACCACGGCACCCGGCACCCGAGGTGCGGACAGGTCTGCCAGAGGGCCATGAGTCCGGCGTCCATCCCGGCGTGCAGCCGGTCGTCATAGGCCTCCTTGCCCCCCTCGAGCGCGTTGGCAGGATACGGGGTGAGGTACGAACGGGCTTCGGGAATGTAGAACGGGTCGTTGTTGGACGAGATGAAGTCCTTGATGTCGCCGAGGTTCCCGGCGGTGATCACCGACCCGAATCCGCCGGCTCCGCTCGGCCACAGGAAGGCGAGAATGGCGGCTCCGAGTCCACCCGCACCGATGCCGGCGGTGGCGAGCATGCCGCGGTTGAAGAGCTGGCGGCGGGTGATGCCGATCTCTTCGGCGTCGAGGGGCTCGGGGGCCTTCGACTCCTCCTCGTCGTCGGCTTCGGCGCGGATCCGCGCGTAGCGCTCGCGGGCCTCGGCCTCGGGGTCGCGATCGGGGACCACGTCGACGGCGGAGCGGTCGGCCCTCCGGGCCTCACGGGTGAGGTCGGCGACGATCTGCCCGTCGCGGCGGCGAGCCGTGGTGATGAACGCGACCGCGGCCAGGACCAACAGGACGGGGACGGCGATGGCGAGGACGGTGCCGGCGCTCATGCCCGGTCACCTCCCTGGACGGTGGGCAAGTTGTGGGTGCGATGCTGCGTGTGCATGTCGGTCTTGCCTCCTGGGGTTAGAGATCGAAGAAGACCCCGTCGACCCACGGGAAGGTGAAGTTGAAGCCGGGGCCGCGGAAGAACGAGCCGATGATGGCGAGGATCGCTGCCGCCACCAGGAACACGGTGAAGAGGGCGATGGCGAACTTCCGCTCGTTGGGGTCGTTGGCGGGGTTCTTGTCGACGTAGGGCGCGGCGCCGAGGGCGAGGAGCCCGTACCCGGGGATGAGCACGCCGGCGACCATCGGGTGGAACATCGTGAGGATCTCTTGGAGGCCGAGGAAGTACCAGGGCGCCTTCGACGGGTTGGGCGTCAGGTTGGGATCGGCCAGTTCGAGGAGCGGGGCTCGGACCAGCGCCGAGAAGATGATGAGGAGCGCGGTGACCGCGAGCAGCGAGGTCAGCTCGAAGGCCAGCAGGTGCGGCCACGTGTGCACCTTGTCGACGGGCGACGCCTTGGTCTGCTGGATCGACCCGGCCTTGACGACGGTGAGGAGCCGGTGGGTGTGCCCCTCGGGTCCGGTCGCGGTCGAGGCCGGCGCGGGAGCGGTCGCAGTGGCCGTCGCGGCTGCGGCGGGTTGCTGCGCCGGGGCGGCCCCACCACCGTCGCCGCCTCCCGGCATGGGCTCGCCGGTGAGTTGCGAGCGACGTCGGGCGGAGCGCTCGAGGAGGTGCGCCGGCACGCCGGTCTTCTCCGACAACTCCTCGAAGTAGTTGCTCCCGCCACCTCCGTTGGTGGGCGCGGCCGCTGCGGGCTGTTCGGCGGCCGGCGCGGGTTGCTGGGCCGGGGCCTCGCCGCCCTCGGCGGCCTCACCGCCGGCGTCGCCGCCCGTCGGTTCGTCGTCGTCGACGGGCAGACCGAGTTGCTTGCGACGCTCTTTGGAGCGGCGGAGCAGGTGTTCGGGGACTTCGGTCACACCGGCCTCCTACAGCGGTCCTGAGATCCCGCCGTCTTTACGGACCCGCCAGAAATGGACGGCCATGAAGACGACGATGATGAACGGTAAGAACAACACGTGGAGCACGTACCACCGGAGCAGGGTGTCGGAGTTGATCTCCTGCGAGCCGAGGAGGACGAAGCGGACCTCGTCGCCGAAGACCGGGGTGAAGCCGCCCATGTTGGTGCCGACGGTGACGGCCCACAGGGCGAGTTGGTCCCACGGCAGCAGGTAGCCGGTGAACGACAACAGGAGGGTGAGCAGGAGCAGCACGACGCCGATGACCCAGTTGAACTCGCGGGGCGGTTTGTAGGCGCCGTGGTAGAAGACCCGGCTCATGTGCAGGAAGACCGAGATGACCATGAGGTGGGCGGCCCAGCGGTGCATGTTGCGGACGAGAGACCCGAAGGTGACCGCGGTCTCGAGCGTCTGGATGTCGGTCCAGGCCTGGGCGGCGGTGGGCCGGTAGAAGAACATGAGGAAGATGCCGGTCACGGTGAGCAGGATGAACAGGAAGAACGTCAGGCCGCCGAGGCAGAGGGTGTACGAGACCTTTACCGCGTGCCGCTTCACCTTCACGGGGTGGAGGTGGTACAGCACGTTGTTCATGATCACGTAGGAACGGTTCCGCGGGCTGTCGTTGTAGCCCTGACGGAACACCGATCCGGGCCGGAAGATCGACGACCAGAGCTGGCTGCCCCGGGCCTTGTCGAGACTTTCTCCGACCCGCTCGCCGACCTTCTCGAGAGCGCTCACTCGGCCGTTCCTGCCGTTCCCGTTTGCCACCGTTTCGCTCCTGATGCTCCTAGAACCGCATGCCGTAGCTGTAGCCGTGGCTCTGGTCGCGGGCGTGCGGATCGCCCGTCGCCCCGGGTTGGGTCTTGCCGAGGATGATCACGCCGGTGGGGCAGCGGTCGACGCAGAGGGCGCAGCGGGTGCAGACGTCCTCGTCGACCACGAAGACCACCTGGTCGGCCGGGTCCTCGCCGGGCTGGTCGGTGTTGATCGACTCGTCGATGGCGTCGACCGAGAGCATGTGGATGCACTTCCACGGGCAGATGTCGACGCACCCCTCGCAGAGGATGCACTCGGACTGGTCGATGTGGAGGAACTGCTTCGGCTTCACCGTCTGGGTGAGGTAGGAGTGGTCGACCTCCTGCAGTTCGTAGGAGGCGGTGAACTCCGGCATCGGTGGATTGGCGTCGGTCTTGACCATGGTGTGTTCAACCCTGTGTCGTTGGTCGGCTCACGCTTGCTTCATGACGGGTCGCCCGTAGGCCGACGTTCCGGCCGGGACGGGTTCCCCGGCTTCGGTTTCCTGGGCGCGTTCTTCGGCCATCTCGAACCGGCGCTGCCACATCAGCCACATGGCGACCATGCCGGCGAAGGTGTTCGTGTAGAGGCCGGCCGTGATCATGTCGCGCACGGCCTGGCGTGAGATGTCGAAGGGGAGGATCGGGAGGTCGATGAGAATGAGGTCGCGGCGACCCCATCCGAGTTCGGAGTCGGCCAGGGTGATCCACTCGTGGGGGACCTGGCCGAGGGCCAGCAGCGAGAACCCGGCCACCAGGACGGCTCCGAGCATCGCCTGGGGCCATGTGACGGGTTGGCGTTCGCCCGGGTGCATGATCTTGCGCATCACCGCCAGCATGATCACGATCTGCAGCGCCGAGGCGACGATCAGGCGTTCGGAGCCCTCGGGGCTCAAGACGAGGACGAGGGCACAGACCGTGGCGAGCCCACCCAAGGCTGCCCCGACGATCAGCCTGTGGACGAGCACCGCGAACCCCCTTCGTGAATCCTCTCACAAGAGTCTACAAAC
>CAZTOV010000159.1:0-4376 GCA_964615175.1 uncultured Burkholderiales bacterium | reverse complement strand
AGCCCAGATCGGCATCGTCGCCCTCGTCGGGCTGATGATCGGCGCCGTCGCCGCCCTGACCACCGCCACCCAGGGAACCTCGAACCCAGAGGTGAATCTGATCGCCCACTCGGCGGAGGCCGCCAGCAACGCCGGCTCGGCGCGCGCCGACTACAGCATGGAGATCTCGATGGGCGCAGGCGGCCCCGCGATGGGCTTCACGGGCGACGCCAGCTTCGACTTCGCCACCCAGGCCTTCGCGATGACGATGGACTTGAACGCTCCGGGTGCCGCAGGGTTCGGCACCGAGATGCGGTTCGTCGACGGAGTCATGTACATGCGCATGCCGACCGAACTCGGTGCGCCGACACCGTGGATCTCCCTCGACATCGCTGCCGTGGCGGGTGAGGACGTGCTGGCCGAACTGACCGCCGGAAGCGATGTCACCCAGACGCTGCACTACCTGCGCGGCGCCGGCGACGTCACCGAGGTCGGGCGCGAGGAGGTCCGAGGTGCGCCGACCACCCACTACCGCGCCGACGTCGACCTCGGAAGAGCCGCCGACCTCATGCCCGGCGATCAGCGGGCCCAGTTCGAGGCCGCGGTCGAACAGTTCGAGACGATGGTCGGACGCACCTCGATGCCCGTCGACGTGTGGATCGACGACGCGGGCCTGCCACGACGGATGAACTACCGGATCGAGATGGACGGCGGCGCGTTCGGTGACCAACTGCCGGGCGACGGGAGCTTGACGATGTCGTTCTCGATGGACATCTACGACTACGGCCAGGCGGTCTCCGTCAGCGCTCCCCCGCCGAACCAGGTCACCGACATGACCGCCGACCTCGGCCAGCTCTCCGGCACCTCGTTGTTCTGATCCGCAAAACCCGTGGCCTCGGTGCCACGGAGCGTGGTGCTCTTTCCTACACTTCGTGAGTGATGGGGCCATCGTTGCGACGGGCGGTGATCGCGGCCATCGGGTTGGCGGCGGCGGGCGGCATCGCCCTCTGGGTCGCCCTCTGGATCGGCGGTGACGACGGCTCCGACGTCATCGTCGACACCATCGACCACGCCCACGAGCAGGGGACGGTGCGCAGCGTCTTCAGCTTCTCCCTGGATGCCCCACCGGGGTTCGAGGACCAAGCGTCGTCGTTCGGCGGAGAGGGCAGCTTCGACCTTCGCAACAACCGTTCCCTCCTGAGCTTCACGTTCCTCGGTGAGCTGGGCGGTGACGGCGACGACGCCTCCGCACCGGAGTCGCTCCAGCTCGAGCTCCTCGCCGACGGATCCCAGCTCTACCTCCACATGCCGTTCCTGGTGTCGGCAGCGCCCGACGGCGAGGAATGGTTCTCGGTCGACGCCGACTCGCTCGGGGAACTGGCGAGAATCGAGGGTGGTCTCGGTCTGGGGGCCAGCGACCCCATCCAGACGCTCGAGTACCTCCGCGGCGCTTCCGACGACGTGGAGAAGGTCGGCGAGGAGGCGGTCGGAGGAACCGACACGATTCACTACCGGACCGCCGTCGACCTCGAAGCTGCCGTCGCCATGACCCCGCCCTCCCGCCGGCAGCTCGTTGCCGACGCCGTCGAGCAATTTCGCGAGCAGTTCGGGACGGTCGAAATCCCCCTCGACGTGTGGGTCGACGGCGAGGGTCTCGCCCGGCGAATTCGCTACGAACTCGACCTGGCCACGGCGAACGACCGCGGTGGGGTGCCCGAAGGTGCGATCATGAGCTTCACCATGGAACTGTTCGATTACGGCGCCGCCGTCGAGATCGCCCCACCGCCACCCGATGAGGTCAGCGACCTCGCCAGGTTGCTGGAACGACTCGACGGGGGCAACTGAGCGCCTCGTGCGCCGCACCAAGATCGTCGCCACCCTCGGGCCCGACACCCGACAGGCCGAGGGCGTCCGGACGCTCCTCGAGGCGGGCGCCGACGTCGTGCGCCTCAACTTCGCCCACGCCACCGTCGAGGAACACCGCCGCGCCGCCAAGACCGCCCGCAAGCAGGCCCGCGCCCTCGACCGGGTCGTCGGAGTGCTCGTCGACCTACCCGGGCCCAAGATGCGGACGGGCGAGGTCGAGAACAACGAGCTGCACCTCGAGCCCGAGCAGCCCTTCGTCCTCCGGGGCCCGGCGCCCGACGGCAGCCCGGGCAACGTCACGGGGACCCCGACAACGGTCACCGACCTGCCCTCGATGGTCGGAGAGGGCGACGAGATCTTCCTCGCCGACGGCGAGATCGTCCTGCGAGTCGAGAAGGTCGACTCGGGCGAGGTGCACACGACGGTCGTTCGCGGTGGGATCCTCCGTTCGCGCAAGGGCATGCACCTGCCCCAGGCCGAACGCCGCATCCAGGCCTTCACCGAAGCCGACCAGGAGGCCTTCCGGCACGCCCTCGACATGGACGCCGACCTGGTCGGGCTGTCGTTCGTGCGGGACGCCGACGACATCCGCCGAGCCAAGGCAGCCCTCCCGAAACGGGGCGCCGTACCGCTCATCGTGGCGAAGATCGAGACCCGCTCGGCGCTCGACCACCTGACCGAGATCGTCGAGGAGGCCGACGTGGTCATGGTCGCCCGCGGTGACCTCGGGATCCAGATGCCGCTTCGCCGGGTTCCGCTGCTCCAGAAGGAGATCATCCGGGTATGCAACGAGGTGGGGACCCCGGCGATCACCGCCACCGAACTGCTCGGGTCGATGACGCAGTCGCCGCTCCCGAGCCGCGCCGAAGTGACCGACGTGGCGAACGCCCTCCTCGACGGCACCGACGCCGTCATGCTTTCGGAGGAGACCGCCATCGGCGCGTACCCGGCTCTGGCCGTCCGGCAGATGGCCGAGATCGCCGAAGCCGCCGAGTCGTGGCCCCGCGAACACACCCCGCCCGAACGTCGCGGCGCCAAGGACGACCGCGTGGCCTGGGCCGTTGCTCACGCCGCGGTCGAGGCGGCCGAAGACCTCAACGTCGCCGCCATCCTGTGCCCCACTCGCAGCGGCGCCACCGCCCGTCGGGTGGCCGCATTCCGGCCCCGGGTCCCCATCATCGGGCTGTCGCCCCGCCGCAACACCCTGGGCTCGCTCGGGATCTACTGGGGCGTCAGTGCGCTCGAGATCCCCGGCGGAGAGGGTGAGCACGAACAGCACGAGGAAGTGGGACGGGCGGTCGAGACGGCCCGCAACGCCGGCTACGTGCGCGAGGGGCAACTCGTCTGTGTGGTGGCGGGAGCCCCGGGGCCCCGCGCCGGGGGCACCGACTTCGTGAGGATCGTACGGGTCGAGAGCCGGTCCCGGTAGCCGGTCGCTACTTCTTCTTCGTCCCCGAGGACTTCTTCTTCGAACTCCCCTTCTTGCCCGAACCCTTCTTCTTCGCCTTCTTCTTCGCCGAGCCCCCCGACTTCTTGCTCGCAGGCTTCTTCTTCGTCCCCGAGGACTTCTTCTTCGAACTCCCCTTCTTGCCCGAACCCTTCTTGCTCGCCGAGGCCCCCGACTTCTTGCTCGCAGGCTTCTTCTTCGTCCCCGAGGACTTCTTCTTCGAACTCCCCTTCTTGCCCGAACCCTTCTTGCTCGCCGAGGCCCCCGACTTCTTGCTCGCAGGCTTCTTCTTCGTCCCCGAGGACTTCTTCTTCGAACTCCCCTTCTTGCCCGAACCCTTCTTCTTCGCCGCCGCCCCCGACTTCTTGCTCGCAGGCTTCTTCTTCGCCGACCGCGACGGCTTCGGGGCGGGCGCCTTCTCGGGTTCGGGGAGCGGGGTGGGCTCGATGAGCTTCGCCTTGGGCGCGAGACCCTCCTCGATCGTCGCCCGCACGATGGCCCGGCCGTCGGGGCCGAGCTGGCGCCCGGTGAGGCGCTCCGTCACGGTGACCGCGGTCGGCGCGTCCTCCAGCAGGCCGGCAGCGAGGAGGAAGCCGCCGACGACGCCGCAGAGGCGATCGCCGAACTCCTCGTGGTGCACGAGGATCAACTCGTCGGGGTTCTGCCACCACCGCAGGAGGACCTGGTAGATGTCGCCGAGGTGCTCGGGCTCGTTCCCCGGGCGCCCCAACGGCACGTGCGCGTAGCGGAGGTCGAACTCCTCGTACGCGGTGAGGTTGTGCGGCGAGTCGAGGAGCGACAGCACGTGGGTGAACCCGTTCTGCTTGAGCCAGATCAGTTCCTCGTCACGCCGCACCTTGCGGTGGTTTCGCGCGTAGCCACCCGGACGTTCTGCCGCCGCGATGCGATCCTTGATGACCCACGTGAACGCGCGCGGCCTCAGCCCCTGGGCCCACTTCCCCTTCACGCGGCCGCGCCTTCGGGTGCCGGCGGGCGCATGCCATCGGAGGTGGCACGGTTCATGACGTCGAGAAGAGCCCGCGCCCGCACCGCGCACTCGACGTCGTGGACCCGGACCATGGCG
>CAZTOV010000158.1:0-4381 GCA_964615175.1 uncultured Burkholderiales bacterium | reverse complement strand
CCTGCTCCCCGTGGAGGACCATGCCGCCCTGCTGCATGAGCGTGCCGATGATCTCCATCAGCGGGCTCCCGTCCTTGGCCGGGTCGTCGACCGGCTGGTGCTCGGGAAAGCTCGCCCAGTGCCCCATGGCGAACGCGTAGGTCGGCGGCGCCGGGATGGCGTCGAACCCGGCCTCCTCGGCGGCGTGCTCGCGGAGGTAGATCGGGTTCTCGTCCTTCACCGCCTTGGCGAAGTTCGACACCGGGCTCCGCTCGAGGATGAGCACCGACTTGCCGGTGGGGCGGCCGATGAACTCCTGGTACTTGCCGTCTGCCATGTGATCGCTCCCCAACTGCGCGCGTAGTCTTCCCTGACGCCGACGTCAGGTTTCTCGGCGGCATTCAACCACGGATTCCCACAACAGTCAGATGGAGGAGTCAGATGGGACTGCTGGACGGCAAGGTCGCGATCGTCACCGGAGCGGGACGCGGCATCGGCCGGGGCGAGGCGCTCGAACTGGCGGCACAGGGCGCCAAGGTCGTGGTCAACGACGTGGGCGCCGAGGTCACGGGCGAGGGCACCGACCAGAAGGTCGCCGACATCGTCGTCGAGATCATCCAGGAGCGCGGCGGCGAGGCCGTCGCCAACTACGACGACGTGGGGTCGTGGGACGGCGCCAAGAACGTCGTCGACCAGGCCGTCTCCGAATTCGGCCAGCTCGACGTGCTGGTCAACAACGCCGGGATCCTCCGCGACGGCGTGATCGTCAACATGTCGGAGGAGGACTTCGACTCGGTGATCCGCGTCCACCTCAAGGGCACCTTCGCCTGCACCCACCACGCGGCCAACCACTGGCGGACCCGCTCCAAGGAGGGCGAAGACGTCAGAGCCGCCATCGTCAACACGGTCAGCTCGGCCGGCCTCGTCGGCAACGTCGGCCAGGTCAACTACGGCGCCGCCAAGGCGGGCATCAGCGCCGTCACTCGCATCAGCGCCCTCGAGCTGCAGCGCTACGGCGTGCGGGCCAACGCCATCGCCCCCGGCGGCTTCACCCGCATGGTGGGCCAGGCCGTGAAGGACATCGAGCTCAAGGAAGCCGACGAGTACACCGAGGACGACGGCTTCGTCGGCATGAACCCGGCCAACTCCGCCCCCACCGTCGCGTGGCTGGCCTCCGACGAGTCGATCCCGGTCACGGGCCAGGTCTTCCGCTCCGTCGCCAACACCATCGCCCACTACGAGTCGTGGAGGCTCGGCGAGATGATCGAGACGCCCAAGGAGCCCCGCCAGTGGAAGGCCGAGGAGCTGACCGACGTGGTGTTCGGCCGCATCTTCGGCCTCAAGAACGTCGGCCTCCAGGTCGGGGGCTGAGGACTCAGCCCTCCACCGCCTCCAGCTCGGCCACGCCTTCGACCTCGGCGATCTCGGGCAACCGGTCGAGCACGCCCGGGTCGCCGGCCACGTAGCGGTCGAGGAAGGCGAGGATCGAGGCCTCGACCACCTCGAACCAGGGTTCGGTGCCGACGAACGGGAGAGTGTGCTCCCCGCCGATCAGGGTCACGAAGTACTTGGGCGGCGCGGCGCGGTTGAATGCCATGCGGCCGAGCGAGAAGAGGACGAGGCCGTCCTCATCGCCGTGGAGCATGAGCAGGGGACGTGCACCCTCGAAGTACCCGCCGTCGCCGGTGCCGAACAACGCCCCGCCGGCCAGCGCCACCGCACCGTCGATCCGGTCGTCGGTGCAGCACGTGTGGAATCCGGCCAGCAACGTGGTGATGGCCCCGAGCGAGTGACCGGCGGCGCCGATCCGCTCGGGATCGACCCGGCCGGCGAGGGGCCCGTCGGACTCGTCAACGAGCCGGATGACCTCGTCGATGACGAACGACACGTCGCCGGGCTGGTTGTTGACGTCGAGCAGGCTGGCCCTGGGGTTGTCGGCCGCCCCGGACGTGTTGGGGAACTCGGGCGCCGCCACGACGTAGCCGTGCCGGGCGATCTCGGTGGTGATCGCCCTGTAGGTCTCGGGACGAGCCGTGAGCCCGTGGCTGAACACCACGAGCGGGTACGGGCCGCCGGTGGTCGGATACCGGATCAGGGTGCGGAGCGTTCGCTCGCGCTCTCCGTCGGTGAAGATCTCCTCGAGCGCCTCGGTCTCGAGCTCGACCGGAGCCGCGGTCGTGGTGGTGGTCGAGGCGGGCGCAGGAGCGCGCGTCACTTCGTCGCCATCCGACGAGCACGCGGCGGCAACGAGCACCAGGGCTCCGACGAGGGCTGCGACGCGACGCTTCACCAGAACCAGTGTGCCCCGACCTGAACCTGACACGGGTGTCAGACGTAGGATCGGCACGGCCGCGGATGGGGCAGGGACGCCATCTCGTGGAGGAGCCGACGAGATGGCGGCGGGAAAGGAACGCGTGCGAACTGATTTCGACACTTTGCGCTACGAAGAAGCCGACGGCGTCGCCCGGGTGACGCTCAACCGGCCCGATGTGCACAACGCCTTCAACTCGGCGATGCAACTGGAGCTGAAGGAGCTGTGGACCGGACTGCGCCGTCACGACGACGTCCGCTGTGTCGTCCTCACGGGCGCGGGCGAGAAGGCCTTCTGCACCGGCATCGACCGCAGCGAGACGATGGGCGACGGGGGCCGCGAACGGCCGGTGGGCTCGGGTTCGACGCCGTTCATGTTCGACGACCCCGGCGACGACATCGGGCCCAAGACCAACGACTTGTGGAAGCCAGTGATCGCGGCGGTCAACGGGATGGCCTGTGGCGGCGCCTTCTACATGCTCGGCGAGGTCGATTTCATCGTCGCCGTCGAGGAGGCCACGTTCTTCGACCCGCACGTGACCTACGGGATGACGGCGGCCTTCGAGCCCATCCACATGCTCCAGAAGATGCCGTTCCACGAGATCATGCGCCTGTCGCTGCTCGGCAACCACGAGCGGATGTCGGCGCAGAGGGCGCACCAGATCGGGCTGGTCTCGGAGCTGGCCTCCGACCTCGACGACCTGCGCGAGAAGGCGGATTGGGCCGCGGCGGCCATCGCCTCGGCACCGCCGCTCGCCGTCCAGGGCACGCTGCGGGCAATCTGGATGGGCCTCGAGCACACGCGAGAGCAGGCGCTGAAGGAGGCGTACGCGTACATCGGCCTCGGCACGTCGCAGGACTCGATCGCCGAGGGTCAGGCGCGCTTCGCCACGGGAGAACGGATCGAATGGAGGTTGCGATGAACGAGAACACACTGGAAGGGGGTACATGAGCCGGCGGGTGGCGATCGTGGGGGCGGCCCTCTCCGATGTGGGGCGGGTCGACGACAAGTCGCCCTTCCACCTCCACCAGCAGGCGTCGGCCCGGGCCCTGGCCGACGCCGGGCTCGAGAAGGGCGACGTCGACGGCTTCATGTCGACCGGCATGGGCGTGCTGGCCCCCGTCGAGGTGGCCGAGTACATGGGACTGAAGCCGCTGTGGGCGGACTCCACCGGGGTGGGCGGATCGACGTGGGAGTTCATGGTCGAGCACGCGACGGCCGCCATCGCTCAGGGCCTCGTCGACACGGTGCTGCTCGCCTACGGCTCGACCACCCGCGCCGACCTCAAGAAGAAGCGCCGCACCGCCAACCTCAGCTTCGGAGGGCGGGGACCGGTGCAGTTCGACAGCCCGTTCGGCCACAGCCTCATCTCGAAGTACGCCATGGCCGCCCGACGCCACATGCACGAGTACGGCACCACCATCGAGCAGCTCGCCGAGATCGCGGTGTCGGCACGGCACAACGCGTCGCTCAACCCCGAGGCCTACTACCAGGACCCGATCACCATCGACGACGTGCAGGAGAGCGGGGTGGTCGCCGATCCGCTCACCAAGCTGCACTGCTGCATCCGCTCCGACGGCGGCGGCGCGGTGGTGCTCACCAGCGAGGACCGGGCCAAGGACCTCGCCAAGGACCCGGTGTGGGTGCTCGGCACGGGCGAAGCCACGTCGCACACGACGATGAGCGAGTGGGACGACTTCACCGAGTCACCGGCGGTGCACTCAGGACGCCTGGCCTTCGAGCGGGCGGGCATCGGGCCCGCCGACATCGACGTGTGCCAGCTCTACGACGCGTTCACGATCATGGTGCTGCTCACCCTCGAGGCCCTCGGCTTCTGCGAGAAGGGCGAGGGCGGCCCGTTCGTCGAGGACGGGAAGCTCCGGGTCGGCGGGGCGCTCCCCACCAACACCGACGGCGGCGGACTCTCGGCCTGCCATCCGGGGATGCGGGGAATGTTCCTCCTCGTCGAGGCCACCAAGCAGCTCCGGGGCGAGGCCGGCCCTCGTCAGGTCGACGGCGCCGAGCTGGCCTGCGTGAACGGCACCGGCGGCTGGTTCTGCTCCACCGGCACCGTCATCCTCGGCACCGAGT
>CAZTOV010000157.1:0-4385 GCA_964615175.1 uncultured Burkholderiales bacterium | reverse complement strand
GGATTGAGCCGGTCGCTCAGCCGACCACCGCGAAGACCTGCCATTCGTCGGGCACCCCCTTGAGCGTGTGGCTCCCGCGATCTTCGAACTCGAAGCCCGATCCCACGACGAGGTCCTTGGTGGTTCGGGACACGAACAGTTCGCCGGGGCCGGCCAGCGACGAAATGCGCTGCCCGATGTGCACGGCGAGCCCCCCGATGTCATCGCCCCGGATCTCGACCTCACCGGTGTGGAGGCCCGCTCGGATGGCTGCGCCGAGCTCGGAGAGGGCCTCGCAGGCGGCCCGGGCGCACTCGATGGCCCGACCCGGGCTGTCGAACGTCGCGAGGAACCCGTCGCCCGTGGTCTTGACCTCCCGCCCATCGAAGTGGTCGAACTGTCGACGCATCTCTCGGTCGTGCGCGTCGAGGAGCTCCCGCCACCGCTGATCACCCAGTTCGGCAGCGCGTTCGGTCGACCCCACGATGTCGGTGAAGAGCACGGTCGCCAGCGCACGTTCGACCGGCGGCGGAGTCCGGCGACCGGTGAGGAAGTCCTCGATCTCTTCCACAACCGCGGTGGCACACGCAGCGAAGGGGAGCTGGTCAGCGCCGTCCATCTCGACATAGCGGACATCGGGAATGTGCTCGGCGAGGTACCGCGCGTGGCCCACGCGGATCCACCTCGAGTCACGCCGGTGGAGCACGAGGGTCGGGACCGAAATCTCGGGAAGCACGTTGCGGACATCGACCCGGAAGCGGACCTCTTGGAGCATCGCCGCCGCCGCCGGGCTCGCCCCGCGGCGACCGGCGTCCTCCCACCACACACGGAGTCCTTCGTCGTCAGCGGAGTCGGGGACGAGGGTGGCGAACATCGTCGCCGTGTCCGGAGCCTCGTCGACGTCGGCTATGTCCGCCAGGACGCGGTCGAGGATCTCGGTCGGCATCCCCACCGGGTAGTCGGGCGCCCGCTCCATCCGAGCGACGGTGTTGTCGAGGATGAGCCGCCCGACGTGATCGGAATGTCGGGCGGCCAGGAGGATCATCGCCGGTCCGATGCCGAACGACCCGAACACCGCCGCCTCCCGCGCGTCCGCGGCGTCGAGGACGGCCACGGCGTCGTCGACGTCGTCCTCGATCGCATACTCACCGGGGACCGGGTCGGACAGTCCAACTCCACGCGTGTCGTAGAGGATCAGACGAGTGAAGTGGGCCAACCGATCGAGGAACCGCGAGAAGTGAGGCTCCTCGTCGAAGGCCGCGATCGAAATCGTGCCGAACGAAGGGAACAGGAGGTCGACGGGGCCATCGCCCCGGACGCGGTACGCCAGATGCGTGTCGCCGTTCCGCGCGTAGTACGTCGGTTCCACGCGACGCAGTGTGGCTCACGACACCGCCGCCCGTCACTGCCCCACAACGCAACCACCCCGGCGCTCGAACGCCGGGGCAGTCTGCGACCAACCAAAGACACCAACCAAGGATGAAACCTCAGCTCAGGGGAAGTATCGGCGGGCCGGGGCCGGACCTTGAGCGATTTCCCGAGATTTCTTCGCGACGCCGCCGATCCTTGTGGAAGGACCGCCGCCGCGGGCACGTGCGGCGCGTAGAGTGATCTCGATAGCCGTCGATCCCACGACCGCTGTCACCCGCCTGCAGGATGCCGCTGAGCGTCGTGGGCTCGACGAGCTGTGCGAACGACACGACGTGAGGCTCCTGGTCGCCTTCGGAAGCACGGTGCACGAGACGGATCGTCTACCGGAGGATCTGGACATCGCTGTGGCCTTCCAACCCGACCGAAGGGGCGACCCCGTCGGGCTGATCGTCGACCTCGGTGCGATCGCGGGAAGCGGCGACCTCGACCTCATGGACCTCGGTCGCGCGGGGCCGGTCGCCCGGGAGCGGGCTCTCGTGGCGTGCGTGCCGCTGTTCGAGCGCGAGCGGGGCACGTTCGCCCGCCTGCAGATGGCGGCGATGCTCGAGCGGATGGAGACCGCGTGGCTTCGGCGCCTCGACCTGGAGGCGATGGCGGGGTGACGCCACCCGAACTCGACGTGGACCTCGTCCATGCCCGGCTCCGCCTGATGCGGGAGCTCCTCGACGACCTCCGCAGTGTCGGCGAGAGCGTCCCCCGGGCGGTCAACGGCTTCGGGCGTTACATCGGCGTGGTCGCCGAGGCACTCCGCGGCCACACCGACCGCACCTGAAGTCCAGCCGGTTGGTTCGCCGCTCAGTCCAGACGCTCGATGATGGTGACGTTGGCCTGGCCGCCGCCCTCGCACATGGTCTGGAGACCCCACCGCCCCCCGGTGCGCTCCAGCTCGTGCAGCAGAGTGGTCATCAGCCGCGCGCCGGTGGCGCCGATGGGGTGGCCGAGGGCGATGGCGCCGCCGTTCACGTTGACCTTGCTCATGTCGGCGCCGGTCTCCTTCTCCCACGCCAGCACCACCGAGGCGAAGGCCTCGTTGATCTCGACGAGGTCGATGTCGTCGAGCGACATGCCGGTCTTCTCCAACGCGTACGCCGTCGCGGGGATCGGCGCGGTGAGCATGTAGATGGGGTCGGCGCCGCGTACCGAGAGGTGGTGGATGCGCGCCCGGGGCTTCAACCCGTGCTCCTCGACCGCCCGTTCCGACGCCACGAGCACGGCGGCAGCGGCGTCGTTGGTCGGTGACGACACGGCGGCGGTGAGCCGCCCGCCCTCGACGAGCGGCGGCAGCTTGGCCATCTTCTCGAGCGAGGTGTCGGGCCGGGGCCCTTCGTCCTGCTCGACGCCGGCGATGGGCACGATCTCACGGTCGAAACGGCCCTCCTCCTGGGCCTGCGCCGCCCTGCGATGCGACTCAAGCGCGAAGGCCTCCATGTCCTCCCGGCTGATGTCCCACTTCTCGGCGATCAGCTCGGCGCCGCGGAACTGCGACACCTCCTCGTCGCCGTAGCGGGCGTCCCACCCCTCCGAACCCTGGAACGGGTGGGTGAAGCCGAACTGGCCCGCCACCACCATCGCCGAGGCGATGGGGATCATCGACATGTTCTGCACCCCGCCCGCGATGACGAGGTCCTGGAATCCGCTGGCCACCCCCTGGGCGCCGAAGTGCACGGCCTGCTGGCTCGAGCCGCACTGGCGGTCGACGGTGACGCCGGGCACGTCCTCGGGGAACCCGGCGGCAAGCCAGGCGGTGCGGGCGATGTCGCCGGCCTGGGGGCCGATGGTGTCGATGCAGCCGAACACCACGTCCTCCACCGCGGCCGGATCGAGATCGTTGCGCTCGACGACCGCCCTGAGCACGTGGGCGCCCAGGTCGGCGGGGTGCACCTCGCTCAGCGCACCACCCTTCTTCCCCACCGGCGTGCGGCAGGCGTCGACGATGTAGGCGGTTCCCATCGTCAAGTTTCCTCCCCGGCGACATCTCGTCGCCTCCTCCACGAGCTGGGGCCCCTGCCCCAGCCGTGGCCGTGTCGCGGGACTCAGGCTTCAGTTTCGCGTTCGTTGTCCCTTCTCAGGACCAAGTCTCCCACCCGCCGGCGGTGCCAGGCGCTCTCGCCCCACGAGGCAGCCAGCGCCCAGGCCCGCTTCATGAACAGGTGGAGGTCGTGCTCCCAGGAATAGCCGATGGCGCCGTGCACCTGGAGCGCGGTGCGGGCCGCGAGATCGGCGGCGTCGGCGGCGTAGGCCTTGGCCATCGAGACGTGGAGCGGCCGGTCGGGCTCGCTGCGGGCCACCGCATGGGCGGCCCGGTAGACGGCCGGACGGGCGAACTCGAGGCGGAGGAGGGCGTCGGCGAGCTGATGCTGGACCGCCTGGAACGACCCGATGGCCTTTCCGAACTGCTCACGTTCCTTGGCGTACTCGACCGCCAGGTCGATCATGCGACCCGCGAGACCGACGAGTTGTGCGGATGCGCCGAGGGCGGCGCGATCGAAGGCCATGTCGGGGTCGGCCCCGGCGAGCTTGGTCTCCCTCTCGGCCGACCACGCCACGGTGGCCACCGGGTGGGCCCGGTCGATGCTCGGACGGGGCGTGATGTCGCAGACCGCGCACTCGAGGAGGTGGATGCAGCCGTCGTGATCGTCGAGAAGCAGGTTGGCGCGTTCGCCGTTCACGATGAGAGGTGCCGGCCCCAGACCGACGGTGACGATCACCTCGCCGGAGGCGGCAGCAGGGAGCCACCCCTCCGCCAGCTTTCCGCCGGCATCCCGAAGCGCGGGAACTGCGACCGCGGTGTGCTCGAGCAGCGGCTCGGGGAGTGCCGCCCGTCCGGCCTCTTCGAGCACGAGCACCAGGTCCAGCTCGTCCATGCCGAGGCCGCCGTGCTCGTCGGGCGCGGTCATGCCCACGACGCCCATCTCGGCGAGGCGGGGCCACAACTCGGTGGGCTTCCCGTCCCACGCGGCCCGCACCACCTCGGG
>CAZTOV010000156.1:0-4465 GCA_964615175.1 uncultured Burkholderiales bacterium | reverse complement strand
CGTGCCCCAAGCCGACTTCGTCGACGAAGCCCAGCTCAACGCCCGTGGTGGTGACGGGGGCGCCGGCGCGGTCTCGTTCCGCCGCGAGGCCCACGTGCCCAAGGGCGGCCCCGATGGGGGGAACGGCGGTACGGGCGGCGACGTGATCCTGCGAGCCGATCACAACGCGGCCTCGCTCCTGGCGTTCCGCGACCATCCCCACCGCAAGGCGCAGTCGGGAACGCACGGACAGGGCAACAAACGCCATGGCGCCGATGGCGACGACCTCGTGGTGTCGGTCCCCGTCGGCACGACCGTGCGCGATCGCGACACGAGGCTGTTGGCCGACCTCGTCAGTCACGGCGATCAGGTCGTGGTCGCCGAAGGAGGCCGAGGTGGTCGGGGCAACGCCGCCTTCGCCAGCAACCGCCGACGTGCCCCCGGCTTCGCCGAGCAGGGAGAGTACGGAGAGGAGCGCTGGCTCCAGCTCGAGCTGCGCCTCGTGGCCGACGTCGCGCTCGTCGGATTCCCCAACGCGGGCAAATCGACGCTGATCGCATCGATCAGCGCGGCGAAGCCCAAGATCGCCGGGTACCCGTTCACCACGCTGACGCCGAATCTCGGCGTGGTGCAGTTCCACGAGCACGAATTCGTGGTGGCTGACGTCCCGGGCCTGATCGAGGGTGCAGCCGAGGGGAAGGGCCTCGGCCACCAGTTCCTCCGGCATGTCGAGCGTGCCCGGGTGCTCGTCGTCCTCGTCGACCTCGCCAGCTTCGAGCTGCGTTCGCCGGCGGAACAGGAGGCGGTCTTGCTCGCCGAGCTGGAGCGCTATCAGCCGTCGTTACTGGACCGACCCCGTCTCGTGGTCGGATCGAAGGCCGATGTGGCGGACCCCCATTTGGCGGGAGACTTCGACGGGCTGCGGATCTCGGCGGTCACGCGCGAAGGCCTCGACGCCCTGCTGGGGCAGGTCGCGACGCTCGTCGGGGAGGCCCGGGAGGCCGAACCCGAGCCCGAGTCGTATGTGGTGCACCGTCCGGTCGGGGAGGGCTTCGACGTGGTGCGTGACGACGACGGCGCCTTCCGGGTCACCGGACGCGACGCCGAACGCGCGGTGGCGATGGCCGACCTCACCAACGAGGAGGCCATCCTCTACGTTCAGGCACGTCTGCGACGGATGGGCGTGGAACGGGCGTTGCGGCGCGCGGGGGCTCGGCACCGTGACCTCGTCCGGATCGGGAGCGTCGAGCTGGAGTACGTTCCCGACGACCTCGGTGCGATGGGGCAGCCCACCGACGAGGACCAGCACGCCGACGAGGAGAGGAGAGCGCGGTGATCGTCGTGGTCAAGGTCGGAACCTCGTCGATCACCGACGAGGCCGGCGAGATCGACGGCGACGCCATGGCCCGCGTCTGTGACGAGTTGGCCGACGTGCGGGGCGAGGGGCACCGGGTGGTGCTCGTCACCTCGGGAGCGATCGCCGCCGGGCTCCCGGCCCTCGGCATGGGCGTCCGACCCTCTGAGGTGGGCACGCTCCAAGCCGTGGCGGCGGTCGGTCAACCCGTGCTCATGGAGCGTTACCGGGCGCTGCTCGCCGAGCGGGGGGCGACGGCTGCCCAGATCCTGCTCACGCCCCACGATTTCGCCCATCGCAGCCAGTATCTCCACGCCCGCGACACACTCGAGCACCTGCTCGACCTCGGGGCCCTTCCCATCGTCAACGAGAACGACACGGTGGCCGACGACGAGATTCGCTATGGCGACAACGACCGGCTCGCCGCACTCGTGGCACATCTCGTCGCGGCCGACCTGCTGGTCCTCCTCACGGACACCCCCGGCCTGTTCACGGCTGACCCGCGCCTCGATGAGGAAGCGTCGCTCATCGAGGAGATCGTCGAAGTCGACGAGGCCCTCGAGCAGGTGGCGGGCGGCGCGGGCACCGAACGGGGGAGCGGGGGAATGGCCTCGAAGTTGGCGGCGGCGAAGATCGCTTCATGGTCCGGCGTGCGAGCCGTCATCGGGTCCGCCAGCGAGCCGGGCGTCGTGAAGGCCGCCATCGAAGGACGTCGGGTCGGCACCCTCGTGCGTCCCCGCGACAAGCGGCTGTCGAGCCGCAAGTTGTGGATCGCGTTCGCCCAGGCCGCCGCCGGGCGTGTCGTCGTCGACGAGGGTGCCCGCCAGGCGCTCACCGACGGCGGTCGCTCGCTGTTGCCGGCGGGAGTCAAGGGTGTCGAAGGCGAGTGGGACGCCGAGGAGGCGGTGGAGGTGGTGACCGACGGCGTGGCCTTCGCCAAGGGTCTCGTGCGTTACTCGTCGGCGCAGCTTCGCGACGCGGCAGGTCGCCGTACGGGCGATCTGCCCGACGGGCTCCCCCACGAGGTGATCCACCGCGACGATCTGGTCGTGCTCCCATGACTCCGCTCTGGAGGCGCAGCCGCTCGGAGGTCGAGACCTGCGAGGCGTGCGGGTTCGACAGCCGGGTGTGGCGGGTGCGCGACGCGGTGACGCTGCTCAGTGCCCTGGGAGAGTGGTGGCGTCTGGCCACCGAGGGCATCGATGCTCGTGCGTTGAACCGCCGTCCGAGGTCGGAGGTCTGGTCGGTGACGGAGTACGGCGTCCACGTCGCGCTCGTCCTCGCCATGCTCAGGATTGCGGTGGACGAGATCCTGGCCGAGGACGGGGTGACGCTGCCGGAGGCTCCTCCGGCTCCGGGAGCGACGGCCGACGACGAGCCTGCAGGCCTCGATCCCGGGGCGGTTCTGGCCGATCTGCGCCGCGAGGCGGAGGCCCTGGCGGCCGTCGCCGGGGACGCGTCGCCGGATGCGTGGAAGCACGCGGGGAGCGTGGGAGGCGAGAAGGTGACTTCGAAGGGTGCCCTGTTCCACGCGGTGCACGATGCCGGCCATCATCTGATGGACGTGGGCCGTGGCTTGGCCGTCCTCGGTGTCGGCACGTCGGCCCACCGGGGAACGGTGGCCCAGATCAACGCCTCCGAAGGGGGTGTCCCGAAACGACCTGTCCCGGGCGGGACCATCACCGCGGCGGGTCTGGCCGGCGACCGACAGGCCGACCGCAAACACCACGGACGTCCGTTCCAGGCGTTGTGTCTGTGGTCGAGTGAGGTGATCGAGAAGCTGGCGGCCGACGGCCATCCCATCGAGCCCGGGTTCGCCGGCGAGAACCTCACCCTCTCCGGTGTCCGGTGGACCGATCTGCGTCCCGGGACGACGCTGCGCATCGGAACCGCGGAGGCCGAGCTGTTCTACCCGGCGGTGCCGTGTGCCAAGCAGGCGGGCTGGTTCGCCGACGGCGACTTCAGCCGCCTGCACCACGAGAACCACCCGGAGTGGACCCGCTGGTACGGGTGGGTGCGCAAGCCCGGTGAGGTGCGACCCGGCAGCGAGGTGGTCGTACAACCCTCAGATGAGTGATTCCCCGGGCGATCCACAGGCGCGAGACTCGCGGCCGTGGCAATGATGCGGCGGCTCCCGGTGCTTGTCGGTGTGGCGATCCTCGTTCTCGGAGCGTGCACGAGCAGCGGGGATGGGGGCGGCGACGCGTCGAACGGGCGGGACCCCGGCGACGCGACCGGAGACGGAGGAGGTTCGACCGACGGCGACGACGCCGGCCCGACCGACGAGGCCCGCTGGTCACCGGTTTCCACAGACGGTGCGCCCCCGGCGACCACCGACGCCGTGCTCGTCGTGGCGGCCGACGGTTCGCTCTGGCTCCATGGGGGGCGGGTCGAAGGCGAGCCCGTCAACGACCTGTGGCACTTCGCCGGAGACGCGTGGGAGCAGGTGCGCTCGGCCGGCGACGCTCCGGACCCTCGGTTCGATCACGTGGGCGTGTGGGACGAGGCTCGTGACCGCCTGGTCGTCGCCACCGGCCAGCGGACGGCGACCGAGCTGTTCGACGACGTGTGGGCGTTCGACCCGGAGGCGGCCGAGTGGGAGCGACTGGCCACCGGCGGCCCTCGGGCCCGTTACGGCTCGTGCGCCGTGGTCGATGACGATGCCCGTATGGTGATCAGCCACGGCTTCTCGCTCGAGCAGCGGTTCGGTGACACCTGGGGGTTCGACCTCGAGACCGAGAGCTGGACGGAGATCACGCCCGCCGCAGGACCTCGCCCGGCCGCCCGGTGTCTCCACGCCTGTGGGTGGGACTCGAGCGCGGGGGAACTCGTGCTCTTCGGCGGCCGTACCGACGCGACCGCCCACATGGGTGACACGTGGCGCCTGGACGGCGACGGATGGCGCGAGCTCGGAGGCGAGGCCCCTTCGCCTCGGGTGCACTCGGGTGGAGTCCTCACCGATGAGGGCTTCCTTCTCGTCGGCGGCCAGGGAGACGACGGGCTCGCGGGCGACGCGTGGCTGCTGGCCGGGGATTCGTGGTCGGCCGGCCCCGACGGCGCCCCCGCCGCCCGACACTCCCACGCCATGGCCGAGCGCGACGGCGTGGTCTGGCTCTTCGGCGGCGCCTCCGA
>CAZTOV010000155.1:0-4466 GCA_964615175.1 uncultured Burkholderiales bacterium | reverse complement strand
CCGGTTGATCTCGGTGAGGCCGGCGAAGTCGTGGACGTCGTCGGCGAGGTAGGGGACGTAGGTCACCGGCACGGCGGTGTCGGCGGCGCCCTTCAACTCGTCGGCCAGGCCGGTGATGTACTCGCGTTCGAGCCCCGCCACCTCCTGGAGGTCGGCGAGGTTGCGGTAGAGGGCGGCGAGAAGGGCGGCGTCGTCGCCCTCCGTGGCGTCGAGCGTCGTCGCGCGGGCCCGCAGGCCCTCGGGGGCCTCGTCGCCGAACTCGGGGTGGATCCGGTTCACCACCACCCCCTGCACCGGGATGTCGTTCTCGGCGAGGCGTTCGGCGAAGAACCGGGCTTCGAGCACGGCGTCGCGCCGCGGCGACGTCACCAGCAGGAACGCCGAACCCGGGTCGGCGAGCAGCTTGAACACCGCCTGAGCCCGGTCACGGAAACCTTGCTCCATTCCTTCGAAGGCCTGGAAGAACGCCACCGCGTCCTCCACCACCTCGCTCCCCACCACCTTCGACATGGTGCGAAGGAAGCCCTGGGCGGCCACGTTGGCCACCCGCATCGTCGCCCGGGTGGGGAAGAGCAGGATGCGTACGAGCCGATGGTCGAGGAACCGCGTCAACCGATCGGGAGCGTCGAGGAAATCGAGGGCGTTCCGCGAGGGCGGGGTGTCGACGACGATGAGGTCGAATCCCCCCTCGTCGTGCAGCTCGTGGAGCTTCTCCATCGCCATGTACTCCTGGGTGCCGGAGAGCGCCGTCGACACGTTGCGGTAGAAGCGATTGTCGATGATCCGGGCCGCCTGCTCCTCGCCGCCCGCGTACTTGGTCACGAGGTGGTCGAAGGTCGACTTGGTATCGAGCATCAACGCCGACAAACGGCCCGACGCCGGCGCCGAGCCGTCGGGGTCCCACAGCGACCGGTCGATCTCGCTCGCCGTGTCGGAGAGCGATTCGATGCCGAGCGCGTTGGCCAGACGGCGGGCGGGGTCGATGGTGACCACCACCGTGGCGCGGCCGCGGCGGGCGCCCTCGACCGCCAGCGCGGCCGCGGTCGTGGTCTTGCCGACCCCGCCGCTCCCGGCGCACACCAGGATGTGACGGTCGTCGACGAGCGCGTCGAGGCGGTCGGACGCACTCACGGCTCCCCCCGCATGTCGCCGACCTCGCCTGCGAAGGCGTCGGCGAGCACGTCGAGATCGTCGGGGCCCAGCTCGACCCGGGGCAGGAACGGGAGGTGCACCTGGCGCAGGGGGAGCTGCGTGCCGAGCCGCTCGACCTGCGACAGCTGGAGGTCGCGGCGGCGCGCGTGGAATTCGGCGGCTGCCGCCAGGTCGTCGGCCTCGCGCTCCGAGACGAAGACGCCGACGTTCTCGGCCGCCGCCCGCACTCGAGCGGCGTCGGCGTGACCATTGCCGTTTCCCGCCCCGGGGATCCCCGGGTACAGCGAGTTCACCACGAGCGGAGTCAGGGAGACTCCGACCCGGTCCTCGAGCGCGAACGCCGTCTCGACCATCTCGTTGACCGGCGTCTCCTCCGCCAGCGTGACCAGCATCGTCCGGCACCGCTGCGGGTCGGAGAGCAGCTCGATCACGTCGTGAGCCTGCTTGCGGATGGGCCCCACCCGTACGGCGTCGAGGAGGCCGGCCGGCGAGGTGAGAAAGGTGATGGCGTGGCCCGCTGCCGGAGCGTCGAGGAGGATCAGGTCGTGGTCCTCTTGCTGCTCGATCGACTTCACCTTCCCGAGCACCAAGATGTCCTTGATGCCCGGTGCCGCTGTCGAGATGATCTCGGCGGCGCCCGATTTCACGAGTCGCTTGGAGATCCGCTTCAGGCCGTGGGAGTTCAGGTAGTCGAGGAGCGCTTCCTCGGGGGTGAGCGTGCGGGCCGTGATGCCGGGCGCCAGCTCGACCTCTCGGTAGCTGAGAGGCTCCTTGCCGAACATGGCCGAGATCCCCGACTTACCCTCGACCTCGACGATGAGCGTCTTGAGGCCGAGGCGCGACGCGGCGACCGCCAGCGTCGCCGTCACCGTGGTTTTGCCCACGCCGCCCTTGCCCGCGACGATGACGACCTTCGACGAGGTGCAGAACGCCTCGAGGTCCATCGGCTCCACACCTTAGGAACGATCACGCGCCCCATGACTCCTCGCCGCCCGTTGCTCGGGACCCTCGGACTCGTCCTCGTCGTGATCGCTACGTTGCTCCTGGCCTCAGGGCCGGCCGAGGCCGGCGAGGCGGACGAAGATCGTGAGCCCGGCATCCTCGTGGCCGAGATCTCGGGACCGCTCGACCCGGTGACCGCCGACCTCGTGCTCCGAACGCTCGAGGAGGCCGAGCAGACCGGCGCGGTCCTCTTCGTCGTCACCATCGACTCGCCGGGATCGCTCGATGTCGACGTCGAGGAGCTGCTCCGACGTTTTCGCGCGAGTGAGGTGCCGATTGCCGGATGGGTCGAGGGTGGCGGTGTGGCCAAAGGGGCGGCCGCGCTCGTGCTCGAATCGGCCGACGTGAGCGCCATGGCGACCGATGCCACCGTGGGTCCGGTGCTCCCGGTGTCGCTCGACGAACCCGGGCGGTTCGACGATCGAGCCGCCGACCTCGTCGCCCGTCTCGCCGATGAGCACGGACGCTCGCCGAACGTCCGTGACCTCCTCGGGCAGGCGATCGGCGAGAGCGAGGCTGCCTCGGTGGGGCTCGTCGACGTCACGGCACCCACGCTGCGCGACCTCATCGCCGCTCTCGACGGCCGTGAGGTGACGGTCGCCGGCGAGACGACCGAGCTCGCGCTCGGTGAGGTCGTCGAGGGAGAGGATCCCCAGGAGAAGCGGGTCCTTCCCATCCGCTTCCGCACGCTCGACCTGACCGATCAGCTCCAGCACGCGCTCACCAGCCCCTTCGTCGCCCTGCTGTTGTTCCTCACCGGGTTGTGCCTCATCGCCTTCGAGTTCTTCGCCGTCGGCGTCGGCTTGGCGTCACTCACGGGTGCCGGTCTGGTGGCGGCGGCGTTCGTGGGGTTCGGCCACCTGCCCGTGAACGCGGTGTCGATGGGGTTGGTCCTCGGGGGCGTCGTGGCGGTGTCGGTCGACGTGCAGGCCGGGGCCCCCCGGTTCTGGGCCGTCGTGGGGTCGGTCCTCCTCGCGGTGGGGACGTTCCGTTTCTACGCCGGCTCGGCGCGCCTCGACCCGGCCTGGTGGCAGCTGGCGCTTCTCCTCGGTGGTGTGCTCACGTTCCTCCTCCCGGGGCTCGCCGCCCTGATGCGAGCCCGGTTCTCGAGCCCCACCATCGGGCGGGAGTGGATGGTGGGGGAGTCGGGGACCGCGTCGACCGCCGTCGATCCCGAGGGCGTGGTGACCGTGCGCGAGGCCCCGTGGCGAGCCTGGGCGACCCGGGCGGCGGGGATCGAGCCCGGCGACGAGGTGACGGTGACGGCGGTACGGGGGCTCATGCTCGAGGTGGAGCCGATCGATCCCGACGACCGCGATTCGCGCGTAGCGTCCTCGTAGCGTTCACCCTGCGTCTATTTCCCCAGGTCAGAGGGCAAATTCCCTCTTGTGGGAGCGCAGGAGACCCACTACGTTCGCCACGCGAACACGGGGCGAACAGCCCACGACCACGTCGGTCCCGGGAGGAGCCGTGGCGATTTCCGCGACACTCCAGCGCACGCTCCAGATCCAACAGGAGCCCTGGCAGATCAAGGCTGCCTGCCGCGGGCCGGAGACGTGGCTGTTCTTCCCTCCAGCCCACGCGGAGCGCAAGGACGAGCGCGAAGAGCGCGAGATCCGGGCCAAGGCGATCTGCCAGCGGTGCACCGTCAAGCGTGACTGCCTCGACTTCGCCCTGCGCACCCGGGAGCCCTACGGCATCTGGGGCGGCCTCACCGAGTCGGAGCGCCAGGACCTCCTCAGCCGCCAGGCCTAGCGAGGGTGTGTGAGCAAATGACGGGGTGATCACCCCGTGTGAAGGCTCACGACCTTCCTGACGTTGTGGCCCTGGGACATTCCTGACACCTCACTCACATTCCCTGAGGATGGGGGATGCGCTTTGAAGAGGTGAGCAGGGTGGAACAACGCAGGGAGATGCTCGAGGCGGTTGATCGTTTCGGTGTCACGGTGACGGAGGCGTGCGAGCTCTACGGGGTCACGCGCGAAACGTTCTATTACTGGCAGCGACGGTTCGTCGCCGAGGGGGATGGCGGGCTGGAGAACCGCTCGACGGCGCCGAAGCGGTCGCCGGGGCGGATCTCTCGGCAGCTCGAGGCCCGGATCGTGGAGATGCGCAAAGCGCATCCGCGCTGGGGGGCGCGACGCATCCGAGACGAGTTGTTGCGCAAGGGGGTCAAGGCCCCGTCGCGCTCCACCATCGATCGGGTGATCGAACGCAACTCCCTCAAGGCGGCCCCGGCTCCTGCGAGCCCGCCGCCGATCCGTTTCACCCGCGGCCGGGCCAATGAGCTCTGGCAGATGGACGCCAAGCAG
>CAZTOV010000154.1:0-4511 GCA_964615175.1 uncultured Burkholderiales bacterium | reverse complement strand
AGAGCCTGCTCGAGCTCTTGCCGGACACGGAGTTCCACGCCGGTGTCGAAGCCATGCGCACCGAAGCCCGCGAGACCCAACCGGCACCCGTAATCGACCACTACGACTGCTTCGTCTTCACCCGAGACGACCCTTGAGAACCGAACCCGGCGAACCATCAGATATGGCTGACCCCCCGCGTGCATAGCGTTCGGTGTTCCCAGTAACGCGCCTGGACCTCGGATGCAGGAAGGGCCGTGCATCGGGCGCGGACTTTCGGTCGGAGATGGGTCTTGATCAGTGCTCGGTGATGTCGAAGGTTCGCCCATCGTGTGCGACTTCGACCGGTCCGTCGAAGTGCTCGGCCGCCGCGGTCCGGAACGCCTCCGCATCGGCGTTGTGCCACAGATGCGTCAGGACAAGCTGACGAGCAGCACCCTGACTTGCGTAGTGGGCAGCTTGGATCGGGTTGAGATGTAGAGGCGAATCGACCCCAGGCTCGGCGGCAGCTTCGCAGAGGAACAAGTCCGCGTCAGCGGCAACCCGCTCCACAGCGTCGCAGGTCGTGGTGTCAGCTGAGTAGCCCAGCGTGGCGTGATGATCCGAGACGCGAACCCCGAAGGTGGGAACCGAATGTTGCACCTCGACCGCTTCGAGCTGCAAACCGCCCACGGAGTAGGTCTGCGCGTCGGTCAACTCGTGGGAGACGAGGACAGGCTCGTCATCCTCGAGACGCCACTGAGCGGTGACGCCCGTGTCCTCGGACCATCCTGGAGGCCCGAAGACGGCGATCGGCTGGAAGGACGCGGGTGCGGTGAGAGCCATCCGGTGCAGAGCGATCGGTAGATCGGTCCAGTGGTCGGGGTGAAGGTGGCTAATCCAGATCGCGTCGAGCTCCCACAGGTCAACGTGTCTGAGCAGTCGATCAAGCGTGCCCGTGCCGGCGTCGACCCAGACGCGTCAGCCGGCGCCTTCAATCAGGTAGCCGGAGCACGCGCGACCGGATACCGGGAATCCGCCACAGGAACCCAGCACCGTTAGCCGCACTTCACGCCATTCCGTTGTCGCACCCAGAATGGCACACGGGCTGTCGTCAGCCAACGCGTCGCACGCCGCGTTCATCGTCGCTACGGCCAGGGTTCCCGACCCTCGTGTCGCCCGCTCTATGGCTCCCAGCGCGACAGAACCGTCATGACGTCCTGTGCGCAAACCTTCGGATAGCAACCGTCAGGTTTGTCAAATGGGGATGAGGGCGCACGGAGGCGACCCCGCGGTGTGGGGGGGCATTTTGGAGGGGGGGTCGTTGCGAGCGGTGGCTGGGTGGCGTCCCGTGCGGTGTCACGCTGACGTACGCGACCTCGTCCCTGCCGGGGAGGGTTCAGGCCACCACGTTCGATCTCGCTGTGGTGGGTGGGGCCCGGCGTCGTGCTATCAGGCGAGATCCCTCACGAGGGAGGGTCTCATTCGGCTGGTCGACGTCGCTCCGAGCCCCTGCTACCAGACCACGGTGTTCGCTTCAGACCCCGGCGAGGGCTGGTTCGTGGTTGTGCTCCTTGCCGTCAGGGTGCAGGCTGGTGGTCGGCGGCGGGGCGGCCACGTCGCGTTGGCAGGCCGTGTTTTCTGCCACGACGGACCGTCCTGTCGCCACTCCTGCTCTCCAGGCGTCGGGGTCGTAGAGGGTCTGGTCGCGCATCATCGCGAACGCGAGCCGGTGGGCTCTGCGGCCGGCGGATGGTTCGCAACGGGGTGGCACGCAATCGGGAACCAAAGGGCCCCGGTGCGTACCGCCGCCCACACCATGAGCCCCCGCGGCCGGTCAGCGAGAGCAGCCGCAGGCCCGCCAGACGGCCGCGGCACCGACGGGCAGGAGGACTATGAACGCCTCGCACGGAACCGTGGGACGGTGCTGGGCGAGCAACGCCCTCCCGGGCACCCGGGGAAACCGAGGACGCCGAGCACGATCTCGGCGACCCACATGACCCCCCTCCACGGCCGCCAGTTACTGGCGTCCGTGCGCAGCGCCCGCAAGCTTGCGCTCGGTCAAGTGCCCGGGTCCGCGATGCCGCTGCGTTTCACATGGCGGGGCCGTGTCAGCGACGGGGTGTCAGGTCGGCGGGGGTGGCGGACATGCAACGGGTGGAAGGAGCGAGCGAGGAATTGGGATGGACCGATGGTAGTAGAGGTGATGCGATGACCGGCGCCGGGGAGCGTTTCGAGGCGCTGTACGAGGCGAACTACGGCGACGTGCTCGCCTACGCGGTGCGGCGCTGTCCGTCGCCGGCTGACGCGGAGGACGTCGTGGCCGAGACCTTCGTGGTCGCGTGGCGACGCATCGACGAGGTCCCCCCGGGCGACGAGGCCCGGCTCTGGCTGTTCGGTACCGCCCGGCTCGTGCGGTTGAACCACCACCGCACCGACCGTCGGCGACGGTCGCTGCTCGAGCGGATCCGGACCCGGTTCCGCCCCCACCGTCCCGGTCCCGACGCGGCGGTGGCCGAGCGAGCCCGCATCCGGCGGGCCTTCGGCGAGCTGCGCGAGGCCGATCGCGAGGTGCTGCAGCTGCACGTCTGGGAAGGGCTCAGCGCGGAGCAGATCGCGACCGCGCTCGAGATCTCGACCGCCGCGGTCTGGAAGCGCCTCCAGCGTGCGCGTGACCGGCTCGCCGACGCGCTCGAAGAGGAGCCCGACCTCGCCCCCGTCGTCGCCATCGCACGGACCGAAGGGAAGGGAGCATGATGCAGGACACCGACCAGCTCGACGAGCGCATCCGCGCCGCCGACCCCGCTATCGGCATCGACCGCGACCCCGCGACCCCGCGCGGACGCCGGATCCGGGCGCGGATCGGCCGGCAGGTCCGCCCGTCGGCCCCGCGGCGTGGCGTGCCGCGCAGACGCGTCGTGGTGACCATCGCGGCCGCGGTCCTGATGCTGGGTAGCGTCGCGGTCGCAACGGGGGTCTTCGAGCCCGACCCGGAGCAGGTCTCGTCGATCCTCGAAGATGCGGAGGCGCGCGGCCTCGATCAGGTGAAGACCGAGGACTGGCGCCCGAACCTGCGCGCAGAGCAGGTGTGGTGCGCCTACGAGGACGGTGTGGTCGGCAGCACACGGACATTCGAGTTCGCGCTGGACGAGCCGATGAAGCAGGAGCACCTCATCGCCGCGTGCACCGACGGCCCCGACCAGCACCGCGCCGTGGGCGGTGATGCCCCGACGGAGTTCACCGTCTGCGAGGCGTACGCACCGCCGGCCGAGGTGCGCCGGGCGATCGACAGTCCAGGACGCTGGACCGAGGTCTCCGGCGACGTGAGCGGCGACCGTCCGGGCTTCCCCGTCGTGCTCGGCTGGGACGCCGACTGCTCACAGGTCACGCTCGACACGAACAGCCCGGTGGTGGAGCTGCGCCCCTGGACGTCGACGGATGCGGTCAACCGCACCCGTGAGATCGAGATCCACCTGACGGCGACCGCCGTGGAGGACTGCATCTCCCGCGACGAGGCGTACGCGATGGCCGAGGATGCCGAGGCGTACCTCGACGGCGACTGGCTCATCGCCGAGCGCCCTCACCAGCACCCGGACTGCCACCGTGTCTGGGTCGACCCCCAGCTCGGTGTGCTCGAGATCGGAGCTCCCGGGTAGCACCGGGTCGTCACCGACCGACATGGCTCCGCCGCGTGCCCGCCCCGAGCCGCGGCGGGGCTACTCCCTCGAGAGGACCGGACCGGGTCCGAGGGGCGATCGGGGTACGTCACCGTGACGCCGCCAGTAGGAGATCGTCGAGCGCCTCCCCGGTAGCGGCGGACCGTGCCGCGGTTCCTCGTCCTCCCACCCGTAGCGGGGCAAGACGTGGGTGTGCGCGATCGGGAGGCCGTTGCCGAGGATCTCGTAGCTGACCCGGACCGGGCCGTCATCGGCGCACGCTCGCTCGACGGCCTCGCCGAGCAGACCCATGTCGGTGAGGAGCCGTCGCCGGGCGGCCAGGTCCAGGTTGGTGAGGTGGACCACCTCGCGTTCGGCGAGCAGCCGGCAGTACCCGGGCAGAACTGGGTGTGGCCGATGACGGCGACCCCGCTCGGAGTTGTCCGCGGGGGACGAATGCATCGCCCTCGCTGTGGCCGTGCGGTGGTCAGTCGTCCCAGCCGACGGCGATCTCGCGGTCCAGGCCCGCAAGCGGGAGGGATGCGGCCTCAAATTCGATCGCTCTCTCGCTGTCGTCGAGAGAGGGCACCAAGCTCGGATTTCTAGCGTGAGTTGCGTGCGCCGCCACGTTCCGACGATCTCGCCCGCGACGAGGACGGCGCCTGGCCAGACGCGAGAGGGCCACAGGTCGCGTCCATGATCAGGGTCGTCGACGAGAAGTTCGCGGTTCGCAACCCACAGCAGGAAGTCGGCGTCGCCGCTCGGGAGTAGTCGTGCCGGGGCTACGACCGACGGGCGGCTGGCACCGTCGAGGCCTGCGGGGGGACGGGTGCGGGTGCCCGGGTGCGGGGGTGGTGGGCCTGGCGTTGGCGCCGGGCCAGTACCCGTCCCCGCAGC
>CAZTOV010000153.1:1930-4541 GCA_964615175.1 uncultured Burkholderiales bacterium | reverse complement strand
TGCAACCCCTCTGACCTGCCCTTTTGCCTTGACCGTGCGAGCGACGGCGTGGGACACTGTTCGGCACGATGCGCACACATCTGCACGCCCAGCACGTCATCGTCATTCAGTAGCGGGAGCCGGAACGCCGGCTTCCGCGTCGCGACCGCCCCCGCCGGGGCGGTTTTTCATTTCTCAGGAATCTCAGGGAGACCACGTGGCGCACAAGATCGGGATCATCAAGGGCGACGGGATCGGCCCCGAGGTCGTAACCGAGGCGCTCAAGGTGCTCGACGCCACCGGCGTCGCCTTCGAGCCCGTGGAGTTCGACCTCGGCGCGCGCCGATACCTCGCGACCAACGAGGTGCTCCCCGAGTCGGTGTTCGGAGAGCTGTCCACGCTCGATGCGATTCTCCTCGGTGCGGTCGGTCACCCCGATGTGCCACCGGGCGTCCTCGAGCGGGGCCTGCTCCTGAAGCTCCGCTTCGAGCTCGATCTCTACGTGAACCTCCGCCCGGTCAAACTGCTGCCCGGGGCGCCGACACCGCTGGCGGGCAAGGGTCCCGACGAGATCGACATGGTGGTCGTGCGCGAGAACACCGAAGGCGCCTACGTGGGCGAGGGCGGCGTCCTCCGGCGCGGGACGCCCAACGAGGTCGCCACCCAGGGCTCGCTCAACACTCGCGCCGGGGTCGAGCGGTGCGTTCGGTACGCCTTCAACGTGGCTGGCACCCGGCAGAGGCGGCACCTCACCCTGTGCCACAAGACCAACGTCCTGACCTATGCCGGCGATCTCTGGATGCGCACGACCCGCGAAGTGGCGGGCGAATACCCCAACGTCACCTTCGACTACGCCCACGTCGACGCCGCCTGCCTCTACATGGTCGAGAGCCCCGAGCGCTTCGACGTGATCGTCACCGACAACCTCTTCGGCGACATCCTCACCGACCTCGGAGCGGCCATCGCCGGGGGCATGGGACTTGCCGCCAGCGGCAACATCAACCCCACCAGGGAGGCACCCAGCGTCTTCGAGCCGGTCCACGGGTCGGCCCCCGACATCGCGGGTCAGGGGAAGGCGAACCCCCTCGCCGCCATCCTTTCGGCCGGGCTCATGCTCGACCACCTCGGTGAGTTCCAGGCGGCCCAGGCGATCGAGGAGGCGGTCGGCCACGTGTTGTCGAAGCTGGGTGGGACGACGGCCCAGACCATGCGACACTCGACGGCAGAGGTGGGCGACATGGTGGTCGAACAGATCGGCCGGGCGTAGCCCGGAAGAGAAGAGGAGAGAACGATGCCCCTCGACAAGGTCGAGAAGATCTGGATGGACGGTGAGCTCGTCGACTGGGACGACGCCAACGTCCACATCCTCACCCACAGCCTCCACTACGGGTCGGGCGTGTTCGAGGGAATCCGCGCCTACGAGACGCCGCAGGGCGCCGCGGTCTTCCGGCTCACCGACCACATCGAGCGGCTGCACCGCTCGGCACGGCTGGTGATGATCGACATCCCCTACTCCGTCGAGCAGCTCGTCGACGCCACCAAGGAGCTGATCCGGGTCAACGGGCTGTCGAGCTGTTACATCCGCCCGCTCGCCTACTACGGGTACGGCGAGATGGGCCTCAACCCCCTCACCAGCGACGTCAACGTGTCGATCGCGGTGTGGCCGTGGGGCACGTACCTCGGCGACGAGGGCATCAAGAACGGCGTCCGCATGAAGATCAGCTCGTGGCGACGCCACGACAACGCCATCGTGCCCACGGCGGCCAAGGCCACCGGCTTCTACATCAACTCCATCCTGGCCAAGGTCGAGGCCATCAAGGCCGGTTACGACGAGGCGATCATGCTCAACATGGCCGGTCAGGTGTCGGAGTGCACCGGCGAGAACATCTTCATCGTGCGCGACGGCGTGATCACGACGCCGGGCCTTTCGAGCGGCGCGCTCGAGGGCATCACGCGCGACTCGGTCGTGACCATCGCGCGGGACCTCGGTTACGACGTGGTCGAGGCGCCGGTGTCGCGCAGCGACCTCTACGTGGCCGACGAGGCCTTCCTCTCCGGGACCGCCGCCGAGGTCGTGCCGATCCGCGAGGTCGACGACCGCGAGATCGGGAAGCCCGGCGAGATCACCCGCAAGATCCAGGAAACCTACTTCGCCACCGTCGTCGGCGAGGTCGATCAATACAAAGAGTGGCTGGAACATGTCGAAGCCTGAATCCGCATTGCTCCGCGATCCGGCCTGGCCCGAACGGGTCGAGATCTACGACACGACGCTGCGCGACGGGTCCCAGCGCGAGGGCCTGTCGCTGACCGTCGAGGACAAGCTGCGCATCGCCGCGCAGCTCGACCACCTCGGCGTGCACTACATCGAGGGCGGCTGGCCCGGGGCCAACCCCAAGGACGAGGAGTTCTTCGCCCGCGCTCCCGGCGAACTCGACCTCGAGTTCTCGAAGCTGGTTGCGTTCGGCTCCACGCGGAAGGCCGGCAACCAGGCCGACGACGACCCGGTGCTGCGCAACCTCGTCAAGGCCAACACGCCGACCGTCTGCATCGTGGCCAAGTCGTGGGACTACCACGTGACCGAGGCGCTCAACACCAGCCTCGACGAGGCCGTCGAGATGGTGCGCGACTCGGT
>CAZTOV010000153.1:0-1830 GCA_964615175.1 uncultured Burkholderiales bacterium | reverse complement strand
ACTGCGCGGTGGCCAACGCCCTCGCCGCCGTGCGTGAAGGCACGCTGCAGGTGCAGGGCTGCATCAACGGCTACGGCGAGCGCACCGGCAACGCCAACCTGTGCTCGATCATCCCCGCGCTGGCGTTGAAGATGGATATCGAGACGATCCCGTCCGAGCGCCTCGAGCGGCTCACCCCCGTGGCCCATCACGTCGCCGAGATCGTCAACCTCACCATGGATCCCCAGCAGCCGTTCGTCGGCTCCTCGGCGTTCGCCCACAAGGCCGGGCTCCACACCAGCGCCATCGCCCGGGCATCCGACGCCTACGAGCACGTTCCCCCCGACGCCGTTGGCAACCTCACGCGGTTCGTGGTCTCCGAGCTCGCCGGCCGTTCGACGGTGCAACTGAGGGCGCAGGAGATGGGGCTCGAACTCGACGGCACCACCCTCACCGAGGTGCTCGAGACCCTGAAGAACCTCGAATACCGCGGCTACCACTTCGAGGCCGCCGACGGGAGCTTCGAGTTGCTCCTGCGTCGGGCCACCGGCTGGGAGCAGGACTTCTTCCGACTGGAGAGCTTCCGGGTGACCATGGAGAAGCGGGCCGACGGCGAGGTCACCACCGAGGGCACCATCAAGCTCCACGCCGGCGGCGAGCGGATCATCGCCACTGCCGAGGGCAACGGGCCCGTGCACGCACTCGACGGGGCGCTGCGCCAGGCCATCGGCCAGGCCCACCCGGCGTTGGGCGACATCCACCTCACCGACTACAAGGTGCGGGTCCTCGACACCCACAAGGCCACCGCGGCCGTGACCCGGGTGCTGATCGACTCGACCGACGGCGAACGCGACTGGAGCACCATCGGGGTCTCGGAGAACATCATCGAGGCCTCGTGGCAGGCCCTCTCCGACTCCATCGTCTACGGCCTCCAGAAGGCCGAGACCGAGACCGACCCCGCCGCCGACGACTGACCCGTTCTTTGGGGGCTTCACCCCCTCATCGGTGGTCGAGAAGGCAAAGTTCGGATGGGCGGGAGGTGGGCAGGCACACTCGCGATGTGACCGAGCCGGTTTTTGCCACCGACGGCGAGCACTTCGTCCCCACGCCGCACGCCGCGGGTCCCTGGGACCCCCGCTACCAGCACGGAGGTGCGGTCTCAGGGCTGGTGGCTCGGGTCGCTGAAGGCCGCGAGTTCGAGCAACCGATGCATGTGGCCCGCATCACCATCGACCTCCTGCGGCCCATTCCCGTCGAACCCCTCGCCCTCGACGTCGATGCGGGGCCGTCGAGCCGCAACGTGGCCCGCACCGACGTGCGGATCCGTCACGGCGACGACGTGCTCGCCGAGGCGCGAGTCGTCCACATCCGGGCGGCCGACCTCGACCACGACGACGTCGAGCCGCCGCGTCACGAGCGGCCCGGGCCCGACGACGGGGAGGTGCGGGAGTTCCCGGGCGGGTTCACCGAAGGCGAGGCGTTCCACCGCACCGGCATGGAGTTGCGGTTCGTGAAGGGCGGGTTCCACGAGGCCGGGCCTTCGAGTGCATGGTTCCGCTTCCGGCGCCCCCTGGTCGACGACGAGCCACCGACACCGCTCCAGACGGTGGCGGCGGCGTGCGACTTCGGCAACGGCATCTCGTGGGCGCTCCCGGCCGACCGCTACGTGTTCATCAATCCCGACCTCACGATCCATCTGGCCCGCCTCCCGGTGGGCGAGTGGGTGGGCCTCACCTCGCTGACGGTGGCGCGCCCCAACGGCACGGCCCTCGCCGAGAGCACGCTGTTCGACGACGACGGACGCGTCGGCCGGTCCGTGCAGTCGCTCTTCGTCGACGCCCGCCGCTGAGC
>CAZTOV010000152.1:0-4580 GCA_964615175.1 uncultured Burkholderiales bacterium | reverse complement strand
TCTGACGAAGTTCGAGAACATGGCCCGCATGGACGGCGCTCCAGCCCCCGGAGGCCCCCAATGAGCATCACCGCCGACACCCTCCTCGAGGCCCTGGCCACCCGCCGGCCCCTCCCCGAGGACGCCATGTGGGCGTGGACCGCCCGGGCGGCGTGCCGGGGGATGGACCCCGACACGTTCTTCCCCGGCCGGGGCGCACCCACGCGCGAGGCCAAGGCCGTGTGTGCCCGCTGCCCGGTGAAGGCCGATTGCCTGAAGGCCGCGCTCGAGGAGCGAGAGCGCTTCGGGATCTGGGGCGGCTTCTCCGAGCGCGAGCGCCGCCGCCTCCGCCGCCGGGTCAACGCCGGCGCCGACCTCGAAGCCGTGGTCGAAGAGACCCTCCGTCGGGGCCGCGCCGCCTGAATCGGCGCTGCCGGGCGCCCACCCGCGTCCCGCGATCCTTCCTCGTCGGGCATCATGAGGGCACGTGCGGGTTTCTGCCGCCCCATCGCGGGTATCGGGAGGAGCACGCAGCAATGAGACGGGGGGTCACACATGTCTGGACGCGCGCGCGTTCTCCTGGTCGTCCTGATCGGGGCGGTCGCCGGCTCGTTGGTACCGGGCGTCTCCGCCCCGGTGGCCTCGGCCACCGAACCGGCCTGGGCGTCCGCCTCCGAGGCCACAATCCATCCGGGTGTGCAGACGTTCACCGACGGCGGTCAGTGCACCGCCAACTTCGTCTTCCACGACGGCGCCGACGTCTACCTGGGTCAGGCCGCGCACTGCGCCGGTACCGGCGGCGCCATGGCTACCGACGGCTGCGAGGCCGGATCCCTCCCCCTCGGCACCGAGGTCGAGATCCAGGGAGCATCCCAGCCGGGCGAGCTGGCCTACAGCTCGTGGATCGAGATGCGGGCCTCGGATGAGGGCGACGGCCCGACCTGCCGGTTCAACGACTTCGCCCTGGTTCGCGTCCACCCCGACGACGCCGGATCGGTGAACCCGAGCGTGCCGTTCTGGGGAGGGCCCACCGCCGTCGGCGCCACCACGGGCTTCGGCGATTCGGTGTACAGCTACGGCAACTCGAGCCTGCGCCTCGGCCTCGAGCCCCTGAGTCCCAAGACGGGTGTCTCCCTCGGTCAGGACGGCGACGGCTGGAACCACCCCGTCTACACGGCGACGCCCGGGGTTCCCGGCGACTCGGGGAGCGCGTTCCTCGGCCCCGACGGCGCCGCCCTCGGCGTCCTGGTGACGCTGCAGATCGCTCCCCTCGTGGGGAGCAACGGCGTTACCGACATCGACCGCGCGCTCGACTATCTCCGCGCGCACGACGCCAGCGGCCACGGCACCGGCAGCGCCCTGCTCGCGTTGGGGACGGTTCCCTTCGGCGGAAGCCCGCGACCGGGTCTGTAGGTCAGGGTTTCGACCCCGGGCGTCAGCGCAGGGCTTCGTAGCGGCTGCGAGCCCGGCGGAGATCACCCAGGCGGGCTTCTGCGGTCGCGCCCAGCCACAGCACCACCACGCCGGTCACGCCGAGGGTGAGCCACCGGGGGAGCTGTGCCGCCATCGGTCCCAAGGCGTCGAGTCCGAGGCTGAGAAGGCAGGCGGCACCGATCACGAACGGTGCCTGGAGCGACGCCCGACTCGCGATCGCGAGCACGACCAGGGCGGCGATCGTCAGCACGAGGGGACGGGTGACGCCTCCGCCGTCGAGTGCGATGGCCAGGGTGGGGAGCATCCCGATGGCGAGCCCCGACCCCAGCGCCGGCCACGACGAGAGCCGAGGTCGGCGCTGCAGGGTCAGCGCGCCTGCGGTCACGGCGATACCGCCGGCCGGGACCGTGTACGCCTCGACCACCGTCACACCGGCGGCCGCCAGCCAGCTCCAGACCGCCAACACCGCCGCCACGGCCGCGATCCAGAGGTGTTCGACCCGCCAACCCGATGCGGCCGCGAGTGCAAATGCGATCACGCTCACCGTGAGGCCCACCGAGCGGGTCAGGTGGTCGGGAACGGTGAGGGTGAGGCCCACGACGATCGAGGCGCTGGCGGTCATTTCCACGACCGGGTGGCGGACGTCGCCGGGGAACGCGCGGGCGGCGCCGGCGGCGAGGGGGACGAAGACCGCAGCCGCAGCCACCGCGGTCAACCCGGCATCGTGTGCGTGTCCCCCGAGGGCGAGCGCAATCGCGGCGGCATCGCCGACGAGCGCAGCGGTAGCCACACCAGCAAGCGGCGCTCCCAATTCGTGTCGACCGACAGCGGCTGCCGCGACACCTGAAGCGACCGCCACGACAGAAAGTGTCCACAGCGTCCCCGCGTCGGAGGCGAGCATCCACCCTCCTGCGGGGAGCGCGAGCACGCCCCCGGCGATGGCGAGCGGAAGGGCCCCGACGGCACGCCGGCGCGCGAAGGCGACCGCTCCGGCGATGCAGACGAGCGACGCCGCCAGGTCGATGGTCAGCGCCCACCCGAGCGCGGCGTCGATTGCCACCGGGACGACGGGAGCGGCCAGCGCGGCCGCCGCGACGATGAGGGCGAGGCCGGCCGCGGATTCGAGCAACCGACGGCGTCCGGGAAGGGGCCAGACGGCGACCAGGCCCACCATGGCCACCGCAGCGAGGCCGGCGAGCGTCTCGGGTGGCGCCGCCACATCGAGCCCGGCGCCGTCGGGGAGGCCACGCGACACGGGGGTGGCGAGGTCGCCGGTCCAGGCTTCGGTGATCCACTCGAGCGGTTCCAGCAGCACGACCGCCACGTCTCGGACCGCCACTGCCGCGGCCAGGCCGGCGCCGAGGAGCCCGACGGCCATCGTCCCCCGGCCCGCGGGTTCGGGCAGCATGCGACCCACGGCCAGCCACGCCACGCCGAACCACCCGGTGACGGCGAGGAGCGCGGCTCCGTGGAACTCGGTGGCCAGCAGGGTCGCCGCCGCGGCGAGCGTGAGCGCAGCCGCGGCGCCGACGAGAACGTCGCCGGTCTCTCTCGGCAGCCGGTTGCCGGCCGAGGAGCGAGCGAGCGCCGGCGCGCCCGCCACCAGGGCCAGCACGAGCGCGGGGCGGAGCCCCGTCGAGAGGTCGTCGCCGGGCGGGAGGAGATCGACCAGTGTGGTCAGGGCCGCGAGCGCGGCCGCGCCCGCTCCGACTGCCAGCACGGAAGCGCTCCACCGCCAGGCGTCGATGCCCGCCGCTCGGCCGGCGATCGCCGCCGCTGCCCAAGCGACGACGCTCCACCCGACGCCGGCAGCAAACGCCGTGGACGCGGCGATGTCGACACACAGCATGGCGCCCACGACGGCGAGGGCAGAGCCGAGAGCGCGGGCCACACCCAGGCGGAGCCCCGCGTCGAGTGCGAACGATGCCAGCGCGGTCAACACCGTTCCGAGCGTCCACCACGCCTCGGTGCTCATGTCGCCCCCGGCGCCCGCCCGTCGGAGGGCCGACCAGTCGACGAGGAGCATCGCAATGGTCACCCCGGCGAGCGCCTCGGCCGTGAGCGGAAGCCGCCGCTTGAACGCGGCGGTGAGGCCGCCCGCCGCGGCCGTCGCGGCGAAGAGGAGCATCGCTCGCCCGGCGTCGTCGAGGCGTGACCAGGCGACGGCCGAGAACACGAGGGCGGCCACGGCGAGCAAGATGGCGCCGAGGGTGAGGAGCAGGTTGCGTACCACCTCCGGTCGCCACTCGCCGCGGTGGCGGAGCGTCATGGGTCCCGGTGGCAGGAGTGGAGACGTGGCCGGTGGCGGTGGCGGTTGCGTCGCCACGCGATCGCGTGGCGAAGGAGGCGGGGGAGGTGGCGGCGGCGGCTCGGGAGCCGGGATCTCACCGACGGGAGCCCCCGATCTTCGCGAGGCCGTCAGCCGGTCGCGCTCACGAACGAGTGCGGCGGCCTCGGATTCGAGGTAGGTCTGTTGCGCCTCGATCTCACGCAGGCGCGCGGTGATGACCCGCAACCGGGCGCCGTTGCTCTCCGCCCGTCCTGATTGCCGATGATCGCCTCGGTGCTCGCTCACGATGGCCCTCCGCCGGCGGACCTTGTCGACGCCGTCGAGAGCGTGCTCGGGGACACGCCCCACGGCGCAGCGTTCAGAGTCTCCTGCACCGTGTCGGCACATCGAATCACCTGCCTGAGTGATTGCGACGCCGGATGCCGTCGTTCACGAATCGCTCAGGATGTGACCAGGGTGCCGATGCCGGGCGCCCGGAGATTCCTACTCGGGCAGGTCGATCCCCTCGGCCGCGGCCTTGGCGGCCACGGCCTCGGGGAACACGTTCCTCACCAGGAAGATGTCGCGTGACATCACGTAGTCGGGGGCCAGTGCCTTGGCGTAGCGCTCGAAGTAGAGGAGCTGCTTGCTGATCAGCACCATCTCCTGGGGGGCCTTGGCGCCGAACTGCCCGGCCAGCTCCATGTCCTGGCGCATCAGCTCGCCGAGGCTGATCTCGCCGATCGACTGGTCGAGCAGCGGGTCCACCACCAGTTTGATGCGGAGCCCCACTTCCTCGTCGTCGCCGACGTCCTCGGGGAACACCCCCATCTCCTTCCACGAGCGCACGATGCGGGCGTAGTCGCCGTCGATCATCGCCGTGTACTGGAGGTTGCAG
>CAZTOV010000151.1:0-4625 GCA_964615175.1 uncultured Burkholderiales bacterium | reverse complement strand
CCCCGCCAAGAACGGAGGTCGATGACGCCAGCCCTCGCTACGCCACCTGGTACCCAGAACCGTACAGTTCGCCTATGAATGTCAAGGGTGTAATTCGAGAAATCCACGATTCTCGAGCCGTTCTGGCCACCCACCCCATCCAACCACGAGGGTGAGACAGGAACGTCGGGCTTCAGCCCTTCGGCCAACCCGCGACGTAGTCGGGGACGGGGGGCGGGTCCGCGCCCTGGGGCACGGGGTTGCCGGGGGTCAGCCGGAGTGGTAACTCGCCGGCCCAGTGGGGGAGCGAGAGGTCTCCGGGGTCGTCGTTGGGGCCGCCGGTGCGGATCTTGGCCGAGGCCTCATCGATGGGGATGCGCACCACCAGGGTGGCCCTCAACTCCTCGGGCGTCGGAGGCCGCGTATCGGCGGCTCGTCCAGGGGCGACGTGTTCGACGATGGTCATCGATGCGGCGAACTTCTCGTCCTCATCGGCGACGGCCTCGCCCTGCCCGAAGAGCATCACCGAGCGGTAGTTCATGGAGTGGTGGAAGGCCGAGCGGGCGAGCACGAGCCCGTCGAGGATCGTGACCGTGACGCAGGCCTCGGCGCCGTCGGCGAGGCTCCGCAGGGCGAAGTTGCCGGCCGCGCCGTGCAGGTACAGCCGGTCGTCGATGCGCCCGTAAGCGGTGGGGAAGACCCAGGGGCGCCCGTCGAGGGCAAAGCCCACGTGGCAGACGAGGCCGACGTCGAGGACGGCGGCGACCGTGTCGAAGTCGTAGTGGCCCCGGTCGGTCTTGCGGCGTACGCGGGTGCGGTCGGTCGTGGTCAGGTCGGGTCGAGTCACGTCGCCATGATGCGCCGAGTCACCGCCGCCGTGCCCCGACTTTTCTGCTTTTCTCGCTCACTTCGCGGCGCGACCGGGAGCATCGCGTACTGAGCCCCTCTCCTCATCGATGGGGTGGTCTTCGCAGGCGGCGCCGGAATCACCGGACCTTTGGTGGCTGCGAGATTTCACCCGCTACGATGAGAGCCGCCTCGCTGGGGCCCCACGGCAAGGAGTATCCCCATGAACCGCACAGATCTCGTCGACCGCGCCGCGCTGCGTGACGATCGTCCCGACTTCGCCATCGGCGACACGGTGAAGGTGGACGTCCGCGTGGTCGAGGGCAACCGTGAGCGGGTCCAGGTCTTCCAGGGGATCGTTATCGCCCGGAAGGGCAGCGGCGTCCGCGAAACGTTCACCGTGCGCAAGGTCAGCTTCGGTGTGGGTGTCGAGCGGACGTTCCCGCTGCACTCGCCGAACGTCGCCCAGATCGAAGTGGTGACCCGCGGCGACGTGCGCCGGGCGAAGCTCTACTACCTGCGCGACCGGGTCGGGAAGAAGGCCAAGGTCAAGGAGAAGCGCACCTGATCACGGCCCCGCTCCCGCGGTGGGAGCCGGTTCTCCCCGAGTCCGACGCCGCCATCGAGCGGCCGGAGAAGCAGCGGTCGTTCGTCTCCGAGGTCCCGTTCCTCGTCGGGGCGGCACTGCTCATCGCCTTCCTGGTCAAGACGTTCGTCGCCCAGGCCTTCTTCATCCCCTCCACCTCGATGCTGCCCACCCTCGAGGTCGGCGACCGCGTCGTCGTGTCGAGGATCTCGTACCAGATCCACGATCCCCGTCGGGGCGACGTGGTCGTCTTCGAGTCACCCGCCGGCGTCGACACCGACGACGACGGGGCCGCGCTGCCGGTGCGGATCATGCGCGAGTTCTTCGAGACGGTGGGCCTCCGCCAGCCCTCTACCGAGGACTTCATCAAGCGGGTGATCGCCCTGCCCGGCGAGATCGTGGAGGGGCGGAGCGGTGTTGTCTACATCGACGGCGAACCCCTGGAGGAGCCCTACCTCGAGGGGGTGTCGCCCGGTGACTTCGACGCGGTCACGGTTCCTGAAGGCCATCTCTGGGTCATGGGCGACAACCGCGGCGGTTCGTCCGACTCCCGGGTCTTCGGCCCCATCGAGACCGACAAGGTCGTCGGACGCGCCGTGGCCCGGGTCTGGCCGCCCGGCCGAATCGGTTTCCTCTGAGGCGCGTAGACTCGGGTGTCAGCGCGTGGGCGCACGCCCACCCCTCTGACCGACAGTCCCGTAGTTCGGAGACGACGAGTGAGCACCGAAGACCTGGAGCGGTACGAAACCGAGATCGAGCTCCAGCTCTACAAGGAGTACCGCGACGTGCTCCCGATGTTCAGCTACGTCGTGGAGACCGAACGTCGCTTCTACCTCGCCAATGACGTCCAGATGGATGTCAAGGAGGACGGCGGCCGCTCCTACTTCGACCTCCGCCTCGCCGACGCGTGGGTCTGGGACATGTACCGCCCCGCGCGCTTCGTGGCCGACGTCCACATCGTGACCTTCAAGGACGTCAACGTCGAAAAGCTCGCGGGGCCCGAAACGATCTAGGCCCGTGGCGGGCCAGGCGCTCGGCGCCGCCGGCGAAGCTGTGGTCGCCGCAATCTACGAGCAGACCGGCTGGACGGTCGTCGCCCGCAACTGGCGGTGTCGAGAGGGCGAGGTCGACCTCATCGTCCGCCGTGGCGGCACCGTCGTGTTCTGCGAGGTGAAGACGCGCACCAGCGACCGCTACGGCTCACCGGCCGAGGCGGTCGGGCCGGCCAAGCAACAGCGCCTCCGTCGCCTCGCCTCGGTGTGGCTGACCGAACACGGCCCGGCGGGGGAGGTGCGCTTCGACGTCGCGGCGGTTCGTCCCCACCCCGACGGCACCTACGCGGTCGAGCTGCTCGAGTCGGCCTTCTGAGCGGGCCGAGCGGAACGCCCGCCTCAGCCTCGTCGCAGCTCGCGCTCCCAGCACGGCGTGTGCCAGTGGCGACGGAGGTCGGGGTCGTGACGGGGCACCACGACCTTGTGGCCCGTCCCCGCCCGGATCTCGTGGTCACAACCGGGGCAGCGGTAGGTCTTGGTCGCCTGGTACGGGTGGACGTGACCGACGTCGACCTCGTCGCCGTGCCACAGCAGCGGCTCCTCCAACCGGCTCACCCCACGAAGGCCCACACCACGACCAGCGCGGTGACGAGCACCGCCGCCACCACGAAGACGAGGTCGGACTGCCGCTTCACCTGCTTGCGGAACGGGTTGTACCCCATGCCGACCGAGCGTACCGGCGGCTGGGACGGCTGCGGCCACGGGTGGCGAGCACCGTTTACCCCTCGCGGCTCAGTGGGTACGGTGCGGACGACGCGAGCGAGGGAGAGTCATGGGAGACGGTGTGTACAAGATCATCGAGCTGGTCGGCACCAGCGCCGAGTCGTGGGAGAAGGCTGCCGCCAACGCGGTGGAGCGCGCCGGGCAGTCGCTGCGCGACCTGCGCATCGCCGAGGTGTCGGAGCTGGACCTCCAGCTCGAGGACGGCAACGTCAAGGCCTACCGGGCCCGGGTCAAGGTGTCGTTCAAGTACGAGGGCGAGTAGCGCTCACCGGATCAGCTCGATCGGCACGCCGGTCGCATCCTCGAGTTCGGCCCAGCGACGATCGGCGGTCAGCACCGGCACACCGAGCCGCCACCCGACGGCCAGGCAGAGACGATCGGCGAGGGACAGCCCCTGAGTCGACGCCCACAGATCGGCGGCTCGTTGGCCATCGACGCCCAACACCGGCTCGACTTCAACGCCTGCGTGGCGGAGACGGCCGCCCACGACCATGTGGTCGAGGCCGTACTGAGCTGCCTTCTGGAGCGTCTCGGACCAGTTGACCGCGGCGATACTTCCGTCCCGTAGCTTGGCGTCCACTCGCTCGGCACCTGGTTCGCGTCGTAGCCACGCAAGGAGAGCCGAGGCATCGAAGACGACGCTCACGGCAGTCGGTTCTCGCGTTCGGCCTCGGCCCGACGCTCGGCGATGAGTTCGTTGGCCAACGAGTGATCGATGTGGTCGAACATGGCTTGGAGTTGGTCCTGAAGCGCCTCGTCCGTGGCCAGGACGACCGCCCCGTCCTCGATGAAGCACGCCAGCTCCGTTCCTTCTTCGAGGCCCAACTCGTCGCGGATCGGAGCAGGGATCACCACTCGCCCCTTCGGTCCCACTCGCACTCGTAAAGTGTCACCCATAGAGTGAGTGTGCCACATCATCGAGGTCGTCGGATCGGGATTCACTTCGGCCACACCATCCCGCGCTGCTGGCTGACCCAGCCGTCGCGCTTCAACGCCACGACCGCCACCGCCACCTGGGGCGGAGTGAGCCCCGTCCGCGACGCCAGCTGATCGGCGGTGGCCGGCTCGCCGCCGAGGGCCCGGTGCACGGCGGCCGCATCGCCCTTCGGCGGTGTCCTCGGACCCTCGCCGCCCCAGCCGTCACGTGAGCCCGCGGTGAGCCCGAGGGCGACCATCACGTCGCTCGGGTCGAGGAGAGGGACGGCCCCGTCGGCGATGAGGTGGTTGCATCCCGCGGCCGACGCATTGCGCCGCGAGCCCGGCACCGCCAGGACCGGACGCCCGTACTCGAGGGCGAGATCGGCGGTGATGCGAGCCCCACCCTTGAGCGTGGCCTCGACCACCACGACGGCGTCGGCCAGTCCGGCGATGATCCGGTTCCGCACCGGGAAGCGGGCCGGGTTGGGTTGGGTGCCGAAGGCGACCTCGCTGACGACGGC
>CAZTOV010000150.1:0-4637 GCA_964615175.1 uncultured Burkholderiales bacterium | reverse complement strand
TCGACACCAGCGTGGTGCCGGCGAGGAACCCGGCGATCCCCGTGAGCTGGGTGGTACCGGTGGCGCCGTAGACAAAGGCGATGCCGTAGAGGAACACCGCCGACGAGAAGGCGCCGAGGACGAAGTACTTGATCCCGGCCTCCTCGCTCTCCTCCCGGTGGCGGTGGAAGGAAGCCAACACGTAGAGGGCGATCGAGAGAACCTCGAGGGCGAGGAACACGACGATCAGGTCGCCCGCCGACGCCATCATCAGCATGCCGCTCCCGGAGAGCAAGATCAGCGCGTGGTAGACGCCGACGTCGAGCTGCTCGCGTTTCAGGTAGCTGTGGGCGATGAGCACGCCGATGGTGGTGGCCACGAGCACGAGGAACTTGAGGAAGACGGAAAAACCGTCGACGGCCACCATGCCGTTGAGGGTCTCGAACGACCCGAAGGTGACGACGTCGCTCCAGGCCCCGCCGACGAACACGAACGCCACGGCCAGGCCGACCAGCGCGACGGGCAGGGTCGCCGTGCGCACCCAGGGCCAACGGTGCGCGACCGCCAGCATCCCCACGATGACCACCGCCGCCGAGACGACGGCCACCTCCGGGGCCACGCCCGTGAACTCGAAGCCGGGCGTCACGATCTCGCCCGGAACGTCGACGGGAGGCTGCTGGTCGATGGGGATCTGGCTCTGGCCGAGCAGCGAGAAGAGGCTCACTGGTCACCCCCGGAACGCCCGTGCCCGTCGACGACCGGCGGCGCACCTTGCGTCGGCTCGTCGGCGTCCTCGACGGTCGGCGGGGCGACCACCTGGGGAGGCTCGGGCTCCTCGTAATCGGTACGGGACTCGATGTGTTCGATGAGATCGTCGACGGCGGGCTCGACCCGCTCGAGGACCGGCTTGGGGTAGACGCCGAGGAAGAGGCTGAGGCCGATGAGCGGCAGCACGGTGAGGACCTCGCGGGCGTTGAGGTCGGGTATCGACGCGTTGGCCTCGTCGGGTTCGCCGGTGAAGACCCGCTGGTAGGCCCACAGGAGGTAGATGGCGGCGAGGATCACACCCACCGCGCTGACGATGGCGTAGGGCCGCTCGGTGAGGAAGGCGCCGAGGAGGATCAGGAACTCGCCGACGAACCCGGACAGGCCGGGGAGCCCGACCGAGGCGAACGCGGCGATGAGGAACAGACCCCCGAGGCGCGGCGCCACCTTCCAGAGGCCCCGCAACTCGGCGATCTGCCGGGTGTGGCGGCGCTCGTAGATCATCCCGACGAGGAGGAACAGGGCACCGGTGTTGAGCCCGTGGGCGATCATCGTGAACAACCCGCCGGAGAGCCCCTGGGTGGTGAGGGCGAAGGTTCCGAGCACCACGAACCCGAGGTGCGCCACCGACGAGTAGGCGATGAGCTTCTTGATGTCGGGCTGCACGGTGGCCACGAGGGCGCCGTAGATGATGCCGATGGTGGCGAGCACGAGGAGGAGAGGAGCGAGGTCGACGGTGGCCTCGGGGAAGAGCGTCAGGGAGAAGCGCAGGAACCCGTAGGTGCCCATCTTGAGGAGCACCCCGGCCAGGATCACGGAGCCCGCGGTGGGCGCCTCGGTGTGGGCGTCGGGAAGCCACGTGTGGAACGGGAACAGCGGCACCTTGATGGCGAAGCTGGCGAAGAAGGCGAGGAAGAGCCACTTCTCGGTGCCCGAGGCGAGCCCGTCGAACTGGGCCAGGGTCACGAAGTCGAACGTGAACTCGTTGCCGGCACCCGCGTGGAGGAACGAGAGGGTGAGGATGCCGACCAACAGCAGGGCGGAGCCGGCCATGGTGTAGAGGAAGAACTTGATCGCCGCGTAGACGCGTCGCTCGTATCCCCATCCGCCGATGAGGAAGTACATGGGGACGAGCATCGCCTCCCAGAACACGAAGAAGAGGATGAGGTCGAGGCTCAGGAAGACGCCGATGATCCCGGCCTCGAGCAGCAGCATGAAGAACGTGAAGGCCTTGAGGTTCTTCCGCATGGTGGCCGACCCGAAGAGGGTCACCGGGAAGAGGATGGCGGTCAGCACGACCATGAACAGGCTGATGCCGTCGACGCCGAGCGTGTAGGAGATGCCGAGCTGGCGGATCCACGTCTTCTGCTCGACGAACTGGAAGCCCGAGGTGGCGGTCTCGAAATCGGCGAGCAACCACACCGCCAGCGCCAGGGTGGCGACGGCGAAGACGAGGCCGACGATGCGCACGTACTCCTCGCGTCGCGACGGCATGGCGAGCGCGACGAGCGCGCCGACCATCGGCGTGAAGATGAGGGCGCTGAGGATCGGAAAGTCGGTGCTCATGTCAGATCGTCGACCTCGTGAGCGCGAAGACGAGCAGGATCACGGTGCCGGCGAGGATGGCGAGGGCGTAACGGCGCACGTAGCCCGACTGCACCTTGCGGGTCTCCTCGCCGCCGACACGCAACGCCCGGGCGACGCCATTGACGGCGCCGTCGACGACACCGAGGTCGAAGTTCCGGTTGAGCAGGTCGAGGCCCCAGCGGGCCGGCTTGACGATGGCGGTCTCGTAGAGCCAGTCGATGCGCCATCCCTGCTCGAGAAAGTGGGCGAGGGCACCGACCCGCTCGGCGAACGGATCGCGCCCGGTGAAGTTCCGGTACAGCATCCGGCCGAGTCCGATGCCGGTCACCGCGACGGCGAGCGCCACGACCGAGAGGGCGAACCCGGCGTTGAACGAGTCGGGGTGGATGGCGTGGAACCCGGGCGTGTGCTCGAAGAGCGGGTCGAGCCATTTCGTGAGGAACTCGAGGCTCCGGAACGGCAGGTTGAGCAACCCGCCGACCACCGTGAGCCCGGCCAGCGCCACCAGCGGAAACGTCATCACCGGCGGCGACTCATGGGGTTCCTCGACTGGGCCACCCGGCTCCGCGTCAGCCGCGCCGGCGCCGGTGGCGTCGCCGCTCGATGCGGCGTCGCCACCGTCTTGCTCACCACTCGTCGGCGCCTCGGAGGCGCCCCCACCCGAGGCGGTGTCGGGAGCCTCGGAGGACGACGTTCGGCCTTCGGCTCCAGACGAGTCGTCAGACTCGGCTGGAGACGGCGCCGAACCGGAGGACGAGGAGGCTCCCGACGGCGCCGAACCCACAGAAGCCGACGCCATGACCGACGCCGGTTCCCTCCACCGCTCCGGTCCGAAGAAGACCAGGTAGACCTGCCGCGTCATGTAGAAGGCGGTCAGCAGCGCCGTCACGGCGCCGACCAGCCACAGGGCGATCTCGCCGTCGAACCAGGCTTTCGCCAGGATCTCGTCCTTCGACCAGAACCCGGCGAGCGGGACTACGCCGGCGATGGCCAGCCAGGCGACGATGAAGGTGCCGGCCGTCCACGGCATGTACTTCGCCAGGCCCCCCATGCGCCGCATGTCCTGCTCGTCGTGGAGACCGTGCATCACCGAGCCGGCCCCGAGGAACAGCAGCGCCTTGAAGAAGGCGTGCGTGACCATGTGGAAGATCGCCGCGGCGTAGGCGCCGATGCCGACGGCGAGGAACATGTACCCGAGTTGGCTGATGGTCGAGTACGCCAGGACCCGCTTGATGTCCCAGTGGACGAGGGCGATGGTGGCGGCGAAGAAGGCGGTGATGCCGCCGACCCAGGCGACCCAGGTGCCCGCCGAGCCGCTGAGCTCGAAGAAGGGGTGCACGCGGACGACGAGGTAGACGCCGGCGGTCACCATGGTGGCGGCGTGGATGAGGGCCGACACCGGGGTTGGGCCCTCCATGGCGTCGGGGAGCCAGACGTGAAGGGGGAACTGGGCGCTCTTGCCGACCGCCCCGAGGAAGAACAACAGGGCGATCGAGGTGGCCGTGATGTTGGCCAGGGTGGGAGCGAGGGCGAGCGACTCGGCGATGTCGAGGGTCCCGAGGTGGGCGAAGATGAGGAACATCGCCAGGAGGAAGCCGAAATCGCCGATGCGGTTGGTGACGAACGCCTTCTTCCCGGCGGCGGCGGCGGTGTCGCGCTCGAACCAGAACGAGATGAGCAAATAGGAGCACAGACCCACGCCCTCCCACCCCAGGAAGGTCACGGGGAAGCTCCCGCCGAGCACGAGGATCAGCATCGAGGCGGCGAAGAGGTTGAGGTAGAGGAAGTAGCGGGAGAACCGCTCGTCGCCGTGCATGTACCCGATCGAGTACAGGTGGATGAGGGTCCCCACGCCGGTGACGAACAGGATCATGGTCACCGAGAGAGGGTCGACGAGCAGGCTGGCGGCGACCTCGAGCGAGCCCGCCGGGATCCAGTCGAAGAGCTTGGTCGTGACCGCCCGTTCCTCGGCGTCGAGCGACCACATCGACGCCAGCATCAGGAGCGACCACCCGAACGACCCCGCCATCAGCATGGTGGCGATCCATCCCGAGGCGGGCTCCTTGAGCCAGCGACCGCCGAACAGGGTGAGGACCACCGCGCCCGCGAGGGGGAGGGCGGGCACGATCCAGGCGAGTTCGAGGACGTCGGTCGCGTTCACGGAGAGCTATCCCTTGAGGAGGTTGAGGTCGTCGGCGGTCGCACCCTGGCGCCGCCGGAAGATGGCCACGATGATCGCCAGGCCGATGACCACCTCGGCGGCGGCGACGACGAGGACGAAGAACACGAAGACCTGACCGCCGATG
>CAZTOV010000149.1:0-4683 GCA_964615175.1 uncultured Burkholderiales bacterium | reverse complement strand
ACCCGGATGGCGGGCAGCTCGCCCGACTTGATGAGGCGGTACACGGTCATGTGCGACACCCGCATGGCGTCAGCCACCTCACGCACGGTCAAGAGGCGGTCGTCAGCGTCCACGCACGTGCTCACTGCCGTCGCGACGACCGGAAGTCCTGTGCTTCACGGGCGTCACGGTACTTCACTTGTTTCACACTGTCAACAATCCTCTCATCTACATCACTACCGCTTCCTCACGCGCGCGGCTCACTACTCCTTTCACAGCTTTTAACACCCGTTACAGACTCGGTGTGAGGGCCGAGCAGGCGACGCCTGGGTGGTCGCCACTGGAGTGAGTGTGAGCAGTGCGCTCGGCTCGCTGATCGAGTCCAGCTGCTCACGCACTCCCGAGAGAAGCCATCCCATCGACCCCGACCGATGTGCGTGAGGCATCTGAACTCTGCGAGCCGGGCGCACTGCTCACACTGGCGTCAGATTCCCGAGTACCAGTCCAGGATCGGTTGGCCGACGAACACGGCGGTGAGGGTGCCGGCGGCGAGGAAGGGGGCGAAGGGTACGGCCTGCTTCCGCCCGCGACGGCCGGTGAGCACGAGGGCGCCGCCGATGATCGCTCCGTAGAGGAACCCCAGGAACAGGCCCACGGCGACGTGGCCCCAGTTGATCCAGCCGAGGAGGAGGCCGAGGAGGAACGCCAGCTTCACGTCGCCCATGCCCATCCCGGCCGGCGAGATCAGGTGCACCACGAGCAGCCCGCCGAAGGCGGCGAACGCGCCTGCGAGCGCGCGCGCCAGGTCGCCCCACTCCCCCTCGACGGCAGCGGCGACGACCAGCAGCGCAATCGACACCATCACCACGGGCCCGACGATCCGGTTGGGCACGATGTAGTGCTCGAGGTCGATGAGAGCGATGGCCACCAGCGCGGCCGCCAGCACCAGAAAGGCGGGGAGGGCCCAATCGGCCTCGAGCTTCCACGCGATACCGGCGAAGAGGGCCCCGGTGGCGGCCTCGACGAGCGGGTAGCGCACCGAGATGCGTTCACCGCACACCCGGCACCGCCCCCGGAGGACAAGCCACGAGAGCACCGGGACGTTGTCGCGGAGCTTCAACGGCGCGTCGCAGCTCGGGCAGTGCGAGGCCGGGCGCACCACCGACTCCTGACGCGGCACTCGCCAGATGACCACATTGAGGAACGAGCCCACGGCCAGGCCCAGGATCCCGAACCCAACCGACCAGGCCACTCGCAACCCCGTGTCCTCGATCATCGAGCGGGACCCTATATGCAGGCGCGCGGATGGGCGGGCCTCACGGCCCGCCCATCCGAGAACGATGTCGAGTTGTCGATCAGCCGATTACCAGCCGCCCGTGCACTCGCCCACGGTGTCGACGTCGGCGATGGCTGCCCCAGAGCCGAACGTGGTTCCCGGCCCGGTGACGTCATCGGCGAGGCAGAAGAAGGTCCCGGAGGACGACTCCTTCACAAACACCACCGACGCCGGTGCCGTGCTGTCGAAACCCACCACGCTGGTGGTGGCGCTTCCCACGGCAGCAAAGCTCAGACTCGGCTCCACCCCTGCGAGTTCCGCAGCGGTCATGGCCGAGTAGTCCTGACTGTCGGTGTAGAGCACCTTGGCCGCCGTGAGGGAGTTACGCAGGTCGGACTGAGCCGCCTTGTCCTGCGCACGCTCGCGCGCGCCGAGGAACGTCGGCACCGCGATGGCGATCAGGATGGCAATGATCAGGACGACCACCATCAACTCGATGAGTGTGAAACCGTTTTCACGGTCTCGTGAACGGTAAGCGTGGAGCATGTCCACATTCCTCCTTGTCCGTCGGTTCGGACAAGGCCCCCAGCCCTTCGGCCCCGGCGGGGTCTCCAGGTAGTCCGGCTGGCCTTCCACCGGGTCAATGAAACATCTCGGTGGGGTCGGCCCCGTGACGTTGCGCCGCCGCCTCCCAGCGGGTTTGCCGTTGTCAAGAGAGCCCTGTCGCCCAAGGAATCGGAGGAGGAGCGGTTCCGATTGACGAACGGGCAAGAGGTCTGCCCGGTTCGCCCGCATGCCGGCAACGCCGCCCGCAGAGACGCGGCAAAGATCCCGAACGCGAACCAGCGGGCCCGAAGGCCCGCTGGTTCGAAGTGTCTGGTTCAGCTACTGATCAGAGCCACGAGTTGTCGAGAGCGTCGCACTCGGCGACGGTGTCGACCGCTGCGATGTTGGCACCCGAACAGCTATTCGTGCCGGTCGCCTCGTTCTCGTAGATGGCGAAGACCGTGTCCGCGGTATCCGACACCCGCACGAAGAGGATCTCGTCTGCAGCGCCGACGATCCCGACCACCGACGTGCTTGCGTTGCCGACGGTGTCGCTGAAGCTCAACGACGGCTCGACGGCAGCGAGGTTCGCTGCGGTCTGGTCGTAGCTCTGGTTGTCGGTGTAGAGCACCTTGGCCGCCGTGAGGGCGTTACGCAGGTCGGACTGAGCCGCCTTGTCCTGCGCACGCTCACGGGCGCCGAGGAACGTCGGAACCGCGATGGCGATCAGGATGGCAATGATCAGCACGACCACCATCAACTCGATGAGCGTGAAACCGTCTTCACGCTGCTTGTTTCGTAGGGCCTGGAGCATTGTGGTTTCCCCCTGTCAGCTCTCTCCCGTATGTCGAGGCTCCCGGCCCGGTTGCTTCCCACCTTCGGTGGGTCTCCAGGTAACCCGGCGGGCCTTCCGGTCTTCGGTGTCGGCCCCGTGGCTTTGCGTGCTCCGCCTTCCGGCGGGCTTGCCTTTTGTCAGGAGAACCTCGTCCATTCCGTCATCGGCGGCCGATCTCGGCACCTTGAGCCTTCAGGGGAATTGACCGGGCAAATCTGCCGCGGAATCGCGCGTAGCGCGCGCATCCCGTGCCTGGCGGAGAACCCCTCGACTACTCGATGAGGTTGACGATGTTGAACATGGGCATGTAGAGGGCGATGACCATGCCCCCGACCGAGAGACCCATGAACACGATGAGGAGCGGCTCGATGAGCGACGTGAGAGCCTCGACGGTGGCCGCCACCTCGGCGTCGTAGAAGTCGGCGATGCGGGCGAGCATCTCGTCGAGCGCACCGGTCTCCTCCCCCACCACGATCATCTGCACCACCATCGGCGGGAAGACGTCGTGGTTCTGGAGGGGCGGACCGAGCGCCTCACCCTGCTTGATGTGGTTCTGGGTGTCACGAACACCCGCGGCCACGACCTCGTTGCCCGAGGTGTCACACACGATGTCGAGCGCCTCGAGGATCGGCACACCCGACTTGATGAGCGACGACAACGTGCGGGCGAAGCGGGCGATGGCGGTCTTGTGCACCAGGCCGCCGAACACGGGCATCTTGAGCTTGATGGCGTCCCATTTGCCCCGACCCTTGTCGGTGGCGATCCACTTCTTGAACCCGAAGATGGCACCGACCTCGAGGCCGATCACGACGAACCAGAAACTCCGCACCGCGTCGGAGATGTTGATGAGCACCTGGGTCGGCAGCGGCAGGTTCCCACCGAGGCTGGCGTACATGTCCTGGAACATCGGGACGATGAACAGGATCATCCCGGTGAGGATCATGAGCACGAGCACACCGACCACGGCCGGGTAGGTCATGGCCGACTTGACGCGCCGGCGCAGCTCGAGCTGGCTCTCGATGGTGTCGGCAAGCCGCAGCAGGGTCTCGTCGAGGGCACCGGCGGCCTCGCCGGCCTTCACCATGGCGATGTAGAGGCGGTTGAACGCCTTGGGGTGACGGGCCAGCGCCACCGACAGCGACGAGCCCTTCTCGACATCGGCCCGGACCTCACCGATGATCTTGGCCAGGGCCGGGTTCTCGGTCTGGTCGGCGAGGATCGACAGGCTCCGCAGCAGCGGGAGCCCGGCGTTGATCATGGTGGCGAACTGGCGCGAGAAGACCGAGACGTCCTGGAGCTTGACCCGGTCGGAGAACCCCGGAATCTTGATCTCGGCCTGGAGCTTCTTGTCCTTCTGCGCCTCGATGTTGAGGGGCTGGTAGCCCATCTGGCGCAGCTTCTCGGCGACCAGCGAGACGTTCTCGGCGTCGAGGGTGCCCTCTCGGGTCTTCCCCTGCTTGTCGCGGACCTTGTAGGCGAAGGTGGTGGACATGGTCGGCTCCTGCTCCCCTCTCCGCTATCCGCGCCCGGCGAGGCGGCGCAGCTCCGACTCGTCGTGACAGCGCTCGAGGGCGAGGTCGAAGTTGATCTTCCCCTTCTTGACCAGCAGCGCCAACGACTGGTCCATGGTCACCATGCCGTGCTGGCCGCCCGACTGCATCAGCGAATAGATCTGGTGGATCTTCGCCTCGCGGATGAGGTTCCGCATAGCCGGGGTGATCACCAGCACTTCGGAGGCGACCGCCCGACCCTTGCCGTCGGCAGTGGGCACGAGCTGCTGGGTCACCACGCCCTGGAGGGCGCCGGCGAGCATCACCCGCACCTGCTCCTGCTGGTGCGACGGGAAGACGTCGATGACCCGGTCGATCGACTGGGGCGCGTCCTGGGTGTGGAGGGTGCCGAACACGAGGTGGCCGGTCTCGGCAGCCGTCAGGGCGGTCGAGATCGTCTCGAGGTCGCGCATCTCACCGACGAGGATCACGTCGGGGTCCTGACGCAGAGCCCGCTTGAGGGCCTGGGCGAACGACTGGGTGTCCTCACCGACCTC
>CAZTOV010000148.1:0-4727 GCA_964615175.1 uncultured Burkholderiales bacterium | reverse complement strand
GACTTCACCGACCAGACCGTGATCGTGACCGGCGGCAGCCGGGGCGTGGGCTTCGGGATCGCCGAGGCCTTCCTCGAACACGGCGCCCACGTCGTCATCTGCTCGCGTAACGAGCCGTCCGAACTGCCACAGGGCGACGGGCGGGTGGCGGCTTTCGTGCCGGTCGACGTCCGCGAGCCCGAGCAGGTCGAATCGCTGATCCGGGTCGCCCTCGACGACACCGGGCGCCTCGACGTGCTGGTCAACAACGCCGGTGGTTCCCCGCCGGCCGACGCCGCCGACGCGTCGCCCCGATTCCACGACGCCATCATCCGCCTCAACCTGCTCGCCCCGCTCCACTGCGCGCAGCAGGCCAACGCGGTGATGCAGGAGGCGGGCGGCGGATCCATCGTCAACATCGCATCGGTCTCGGGCACCCGCCCCTCACCCGGCACTGCCGCCTACGGCGCGGCCAAGGCGGGGCTCATCAACCTCACCGGCTCGCTGGCCCAGGAATGGGCGCCCAACGTGCGGGTCAACGCGGTCACCGCGGGGCCGGTCCTCACCGACGAGACCGAGATGCATTACGGAGGCGACGAAGGTGTCGGCGCCGTGAACGCCACCATCCCGATGGGCCGCATGTGCGAGCCCGGCGACATCGCCGACACCTGCCTCTACCTCGCCTCACCCCTTGCCCGCTACGTCACCGGCGCCAACCTCGTCCTCGACGGCGGCGGCGACCGACCCGCCTTCCTCGACGCGGTCAGAGCGGCCACCGACGGCCGGTAGGGTCCCGGCCATGTCGACACCCGAGCAACTGAGTCACGAGTACCGCGAGGTCCGCGCTCGGATCCGAAAGCTGTGCGGGGGCCTCACCGACGAGCACGCCGCGACCACGGTGCCGGCCTGTCCCGACTGGACCGTGCACGACCTCCTGGCGCATCTGGCCGGCAACGCCGCCGAGCCGGTCTCGGGCAACATCCCCGGCGACGACATCCAGGCCTGGACGGACGCGGCGGTCGAGAAGCGCAAGGACGCCACCGTCCCCGATCTCCTCGACGAATGGGACGAGGCCGGACCCGCGTTCGAGGAGATCATCGAGCAGTTCGGCACCGCCCTCAGGAACGTCGTGTACGACGCGGTCACCCACGAGCACGATCTCCGGCACACCCTCGACCAACCGGGTGAGCGCGACAGCTCGGGAATGGAGGTGGTCCTCGAGGCACTCCTCGACCAGCTTCATGACCGGGTCCGCGAGCACGATCTCCCGGCGGTGAAGGTGACGGCGTCCGACACCGGCGAAGAGCGCATGTGCGGCGAAGGGGAGCCGGCGCTGTCGATCTCGCTCCCCCGCTTCGAGCTGTGCCGCATGCTCTCGAACCGGCGCTCCGAGGCCCAGGTGCGGACCGCTCCCTGGGAGGGCGACGTCGAGCCCTACCTCCCCGCGCTCGAGCCGTCGCCGTTCCCCGAGCACGACATCGTCGAGTAGTCGGGCGGCGGTTCAGTCGTCTGACGTTCCGAACGAGACCGACACGGCGTCGAAGTCCTGGGGGACGGCGGCCTCGCACGCGGCGGTGAACGCGTCGGCGAGCGCTCCGGCGTCGGCGCCGTCGAGGACCGCCAGGCACTGGAAGTACATCGGTGCTTCCTGCTCCCACCGGATCGTCACCACCCGGATTTCCGGATCGCCGAGTTCGTCGGAATCACGTCGGGCACGCGCGACCACGGTGCGGCCGTCGGGTTCGTCGAGGCGTCGGTCTTCGAGAACCTCGTAGCGGTCCGGGTCGAGGACCACGGCCAACAGATCGTCCTGACGGGCCTCCCAGTCCTTGCCCGGCTCACACAGCCCGTCGCACGACTTGCCCACGCGGTAGGTCGTGAACGGGGAGAGATCATCACTGGTGAAGGTCAGATCGGCACCTTCATCCGGCACCCAGCCGACGGGGCGGAGATAGACGAAATCTTCCTCGTCCCACTCGGAGCGTTCGAACCGCAGGTCGATACCGGGAGGCACCTCGGCATTGACCGCGGCCACCGTCTCGCGGTCGATCTCCAGTGTGGCCTGGTCACCGTTCGGGCGGAGCCCACCGCCATCACCGCCGTCGCCCGATTCGCAGGCCGCGAGCACGGCGGCGGAAGCCAGGATCACAGCCGCGAGACGCATCCCACGAAACCGTAGACGCACGGCGAGCTCGGACCGTCGACGCCGATGATGTCCCGCGTGAGCGGCTACGGTCCTGCGTCCATGAGCCTCGAAGGACGCACTGCCATCGTGACCGGCGGGGGGCGCGGCATCGGTCGGGCCGTCTCGCTCGCCCTCGCCGAGGACGGCGCCGCCGTGGCCGTCAACTACCGCCGCGACGGGGATGCCGCGGCGCAGACCGTCGCCAGGATCGAGCAGAACGGCGGCACCGCGCGGGCGTACTCCGCCTCGGTTGACGACCGCGACGCCTGCTTCGCCATGGTCGAGTCCGTGGCGTCGGATCTCGGGCCGGTCGACATCCTCGTCAACAACGCCGGCATCGCCAGCCGGGGGAAGTCGGTGAAGAGCACCGAGCCCGACGAGCTGGAGCGCGTCATCCGCATCCACGCCCTCGGCAGCTACTGGATGTGCCAGGCCGTGCTCCCCGCGATGCGCGACCAAGAGCGAGGCGACATCGTGTTCATCTCCTCGGTGGCGACCGACCACCACCAGGCCTTCGGCTCGCCGTACAACATGGCCAAGGCGGCGCAGGAGTCGCTGGCGATGACGCTCGCCAAGGAGGAGGTGCGCCGCGGCATCCGCGTGAACGTGGTAGCGCCGGGCCTGGTCGACACCGAGATGGGCCGCCGGCTGGTCAAGGGCTCGGCCGGAGTCGACGACATCCACACGCTCGACGACGCCACCGGCCTGGGCCGGGTATGCGAGCCCGACGACGTCGCCAACGTGGTGCGCTTCCTCGTGTCCGACCGCGGCGGCTACCTCACCGGCGATCGCATCCGCGTCGACGGCGGTGGCATGTCTCTCGGTTGAGAGCGTCTCAGTCGCGTTGGCGCGACAGGGTCGCGCTAACGCGACTGAGACGCTAGGGGTGCTGCGAGCTGACCGAGACGACCTCGCCGGTCATGTAGCTGGAGAGGTCGCTGGCGAGGAAGACCACGACGTTCGCCACCTCCCACGGCTCGGCGCCCCGGCCGAACACCTCGCGCTGCTCGAGCTCGGCGAGAGTCTCGGCATCCATCACCTTCTCGAGGAAGGGATGGGTGGCGAAGCTGGGTGACACCGCGTTGACGCGCACGTTGTGGGGGGCGGCCTCCATGGCGGCGGTGCGGGTGAGCGCCATGACCCCGGCCTTGGCGGCCGCGTAGTGGGCCTGGCCCGCCTGGGCCCGCCAGCCGAGGATGCTGGCGTTGTTGACGATCACCCCCGAGCCCTGGTCGCACATGAGCTGGAGCGCCCGGCGGGTGCAACGCATGGCGCCGGTGAGGGTGACGTCGAGCACCTTCGACCACTCGTCGTCGCTCATGTCGACGAGGTTCGCCGTGCCCCCGAGGCCGGCGTTGTTGAAGGCCACGTCGACCCGCCCGTGCCGCTCGACGGTGGCATCGAAGAGGCGACGCACGTCCTCTTCGTCGGTGACGTCGCAGGTGAGGGCGAGGGGCTCCTCCCCCATCACGTCGGCCAGTTGATCGGCAGCCTCTCCGAGCCGGCGCTCGTGAACGTCGGAGATCACCACCGTGGCGCCCTCCTCGGCGGCACGCTTGGCGGTGGCGAAGCCGATACCGGCGCCGGCGGCGGCCGTCACGATCATCACCTTGTCGGCGAGCAGGCTGCGGCCTTGCGGGTACGGGGGTGGTTGGCTCATGAACGGGAAGGCTCGCGCGGAAGGCCGAGCGCTCGCTCGCCGATGAGGTTGCGCTGGATCTCCGACGAGCCCGCGTAGATGGTGTCGGCGCGGGAAAACAGGAACATGTTCTGGAGGCGGGCGCCCGCGAGGTCGGCGGCCGGGCCCTGCACCGCCATGGCGAGTTCGCCGAGGCAGCGGTGCCACTCCGACCACACCAGCTTGGTAACCGACGCCTCGGGGCCGGGCTCGTCGTCCCGAGCCAGCGCCGAGAGGGTGCGCATGGCGTTGAAGCGCATGACGCGCAGGCCGATCCAAGCGTCGACGAGCCGCTGGCGCAACACGGGGTCGTCCGCCGCGCCGCTCTCGTGGGCGAGTTCGGTCACCTGGCGCAGCTCCCGCTCGAACCCGATCTGCTGACCGAAGGTGGAGGTGCCCCGCTCGAAGGCGAGGGTGCCCATGGCCACCCGCCAGCCCCCGTTGACCTCGCCCACGATGTTCGACGCATCGGTGCGCGCCCCGTCGAAGAAGACCTCGTTGAACTCCGACGTGCCGGTGACCTGGATGATGGGGCGGATCTCGACGCCGCGCTGTCGCATCGGGACGAGGAGGTACGAGATCCCCTTGTGCTTCGGCGCCTCCCGGTCGGTTCGGCAGATCACGAAGCACCAGTCGGCCCAGGTCGCGAGCGACGTCCACACCTTCTGGCCGTCGATCACCCACTCGTCGCCTTCGAGGGTCGCGGTGGTCTTGACGTTGGCGAGGTCGGACCCGGCGTCGGGCTCCGAGTATCCCTGGCACCACAGCTCGTCGGCCCGGCGGATGGGGGGGAGGAAGCGTTCCTGCTGCTCCGGCGTGCCGAACGCCATCACGGTGGGGCCGAGCAGCCCCTCACCGATGAGCCCGACCCGCGCCGGGGCGTCG
>CAZTOV010000147.1:0-4754 GCA_964615175.1 uncultured Burkholderiales bacterium | reverse complement strand
CCCGCCACCTGGCCCACCGCCATGCAGTGGCTCGCCGACGGGATCGAGTCCGTGCACTCGGCGGTCCACCGGACCTGGCCCGACGCGTTCACCGCTTCGGTCAACGAGCCCTGCGACGTGGGCGCCGACTACTCGACCTTCGAGTTCTTCCGGCGAGGCGAGATCCCACCGATTCCCGAGTCGCCGGTGGGGCTCCCGCACGTGACCGAACGCTTCGTCCGCCCGGTGAAGGAGTACGCGTGGTCGTCGGTGGTCGATCACATGGGCATCGAGCAGGTGCAGGGCCTGTGGGCGGGCCGGTACCGCGAGGTCGACTATCCGCTCCCCCGGTTCATGTGGGTGAACCTCACCCTGACCGACTCCGCGTTCCACGCCGGCGGCCCCCACTCCGAGGTCGCCGAGGCCTCGGTGCGCGATACCGACGCCAGGGTCGGCGAGGTGCTCCGCGCCGTGGAGACCGCGGGGGCGCTCGACGACACCGCGTTCGTGCTCGTGGCCGACCACGGCATGGAGGACACCGACCCCGCCGTCACCGGCGACTGGGACGAAGCGCTGCGCGACGCCGGCCTGCCCTTCCGCGACGAGGGGTACGGGTTCATCTACCTGGGCGAGGACGTGACCGGAGCCGCGCCCTGAGCGTCAGCATCCCCTTCGTGCCGTCGGCGCGTGCGGGATGCCGATACTCGCCACCCCACGAGGGCAGCGAGGGCAACGACACCGGAGCCGTAGAGGAGAACCATGCGCGGCGACGAGCCGCGGCCGTCGTCGAGAGGTACACCCAGCGATCGCAGCGTGTCTGTGAGCGCATTGGGCGCCTCGTACCACCCGACAGAGACGTCCGACACGCCCTGGCCACCGGGCGTGTGCACGAGCGGGCCACCCGCAGCGTCGGGGTAGACCTCCTGGCGGGTCGAGCGGTCTTCCCGGCTCGCGATCTCGGGCCCCGCCGCGACCCACGTCACGGTCCACCGAGGCCCGAGGTCGTCGGTTGGGGCCTCCGAAAGCAGCGGGACCACATCTTCGGCGCGAGCGTTGAACCATGCGCCCAACTGGGCGGCCAGCTCGAACTGGTTCACCGACATCTCTGAGGGAGGACTCGCGAAGTCGATCTCGCGGGGACCATCGAGGCCCGGCCCCTCGATGATGAGGGCCTCGGAGCCAGCGGCCGCTGCCGGAGTTGCGAAACTCACGGCGATACCCGTCAGAGCGACGACGACAGCGACGACGAGTCTCAGGGTTGTCTTCAACGTTGCGGACGCTACCGCAGGCTGCGCCCTGGGCCTCAGGGCCCGGGGTCGAGGCGCGTGACCGTCCGTCCCGGCGCCCCGTATTCGTGGAACACGTCCTCGAGGAGCCGGGACAGCTCGTCGTCGGTGGTGGTCGGTGGCACCGGCACGTCGTCGAGACGGGACCGCGTGCCGTCGCTCCCCCGCCTCCAGAGGACCCAGCGCTCACCGTCGTGCTCGGCTTCGACCACGAACCGGCCGTAGACGTCGAAACACTCCATGGTGGATATGGTGGCGCGGTGAGCCTCGAAGCGCCCGCGACCCCGCACCGGCTGGTCGGTCGCGACGACATCGAAGCGGCGCGCGAGGTCCTGAACGGTGTGCTCCGGCCCACGGCGGTGGAGCCCTCGCGCTCCCTCTCGGAGATCGCGGGTCAGTCGGTGCTCCTCAAGCACGAGGAACGCCAACGGACGGGTTCGTTCAAGGTCCGGGGTGCGTACCACCGGATCGCGCGTCTCTCGGACGACGCCCGCAGCTTGGGGGTGGTGGCCGCGAGCGCGGGCAACCACGCCCAGGGGGTCGCCCTCGCGGCCTCGCTCCTCGACGTGACCGCCACGGTGTACATGCCCGAGACCGCCGCCTTTCCCAAGGTCGATGCCACCCGCAAGTACGGAGCCGAGGTGCGTCTCGTCGGCAGCATCGTCGACGACGCTCTCGACGCGGCACGCCAGTTCGCCGACGAGACCGGGGCCACGTTCATCCCGCCCTTCGACGACTTCGATGTCGTCGCGGGCCAGGGGACCGTCGGCCTCGAGGTGCTGGAGCAGGCCCCCGACGTGGGCACGATCGTGGTGCCGGTGGGCGGCGGGGGTCTGATCGCCGGAGTCGCCGCCGCCGTGAAGTCGACCCGTCCCGACGTACGGGTGGTCGGCGTCGAGGCAGCCGGCGCCGCCGCCATGTCGGAGGCGCTCGTGGCCGGACGACCGGTCGCCCTCGCACGGGTGGGGACGATGGCCGACGGCATCGCCGTGCGGTCGGTGTCGGAACTGACCCTGGCCCACGCCCAGGCGTTCGTGGACGACATCGTGACGGTCGGCGAGGAGCAGATCTCGAGCGCGCTCCTCCTCCTTCTCGAACGAGCGAAGACCCTGGTCGAGCCGGCCGCGGCCGCCGCCTTCGCCGCCGTGCTGGCACGCAAAGCTGCCGGGGCCGGGGCTGGCCCCACGTGTGTGGTCCTGAGCGGGGGCAACGTCGACCCCCTGGTGCTGATGCGGATCGTCCAGCACGGCTTGGCCGCGTCGGGGCGGTACCTCATCCTGCGGGTGCGTCTCCCCGACCAGCCGGGCGAACTGGCCCGTCTCCTCGACCACCTGAGCCGATTGGGACTCAACGTGATGGACGTGGAGCATCACCGCGAGGGAAGCGACCTCCGTCTCGACGAGGTCGAGGTCCGCCTCAGCCTCGAGACGCGCGACCCGACCCACCGGGACGAAGTCGTCGAACTCCTCCGGAGCGCCGGGTATCCGGTGGACGCGGGCTGATCCCCAATCTCCCCATTCCAGCTCCGAACCGCCATATTCCCACTCTGGGCGCGCGGATTTCGCGCGGTACGTTGACTTTTCCGAGAGATTTCTCAGGTTTTCCCTTGAGTTTCCGTAGTGATCGACCGATACAGATTCAGGCTGGAATGGGGAGAGCGTGCCAATGACCGCAATTGCGGAGCGGCTCGAGGAGCAGCAGGGCACTGAGCCCACCGTGCTCGAAGAGCCGGCCGTCAACGGCTTCGGCGGCTGGGCCGACTGGGCCGAGTGGATCGAACCGGTGGAACGCTCGTTGGCCGCCGTCTCGGCGTCGGCACTCGAGGACCGCGTCGAGCGTCTCTACACCCGCGGCCCCGAGCGCATCTGCCCCGCCGCTACCCACGTGCTCGCCATGATCGATCTCGGTGACAGTCGCAGCGAGGTCCCCGCCCGCAAGCGGCGGCTCCTCATCATGCGCCGGCTCCGTGACCACTTCCCGTTCGTCGAGGCCGTCGCCGCGGTGACCCCGACCCGGTACGCCGTGCTCGCTCGCCGCCATTCGGGACTCGCCGGCACCCTCTCGACGCTGGAGCACCGCCTCCGGTCAGAGGCCAACGATCTCGGCTCGGTCGCCGCCGTGTGGTGTGAGCCACTGCCCGAGGACCCCGGCGACATCGCAGCCATGATGCGGGGCCTGCGCATCGTGCCGCGCATGGCCCACCAGGACGAACGGGCCGCGCTGGCAGGGGGGTCATCGCTCGAAGTCCTCGCCGGCATCGAGGCGACTGCCGCCCCGGACGACGACTCCGCCAAGTCGTCGGTCGCCCACTGGGCGGCGCACAGCATGATCACCGCGCTCGCGTGCGCCATCCTCATGAGCGCGCTGGGCGTCGGCGCCATCACGACCTCCGTGCACCCGTGGCAGGGCAGCGAGGTCGCCTCCACGAATGCGACCTCCACCACGGCGAACATCGACGCGGGCCGCGGCGTGATGTCGGTGCTGGCACCCGGGGCTCCCGCCCTCCTCGACCACGCCCGCGGATGGCTCCGCGACGCGAGCGCTCAGGACTTGATCGACGAGGACGTCGCCAACGAACCGGCTCCCTCGCCTCCGACAGCGCCTGACCTCACGGTCCTCCCCGACCCCGACCCGGCCGTCGCATCTCCCGCGTCCCCGGAAGCCCCCGCGGCCCCCGCGGCTCCCGAGACCCCCGAAGCTCCCGACGAGCCCGAACTCCCGCTGCCCGAACCCCAGAACCCCGAACCGCTCCCGATCCCGCAGACCGAACCGCCGCCGGAACCGCCGTCCGAGCCGCTGCTGCCGGAGGTGCCGCTCGTCGACGGTGTCGTCGACGACGTCACGCACGAGGTCGACGGTGCGGTCGACGAGGTCACCGACACCCTGCCGGATTGAGTCGCGCGGCGGGGCTCAGTCGACGGCCACACCCACCGCCGACCCCACCAGGTAGGTCACGATGGCAGCGAACGCCCCGACCGCCACCATCCGCAGCCCCGCCCGGGCCGGCCCCCGCGCCGTGAACAATGAGGTGAGCACACCCACCCCGAAGAGCGCGAGCGCAGCGAGGCCGCCGGCGACCGCGAGGGCGCCAACCCCTTCTCCCACGATGAACGGGATCACCGGAACGAAAGCGCCGAGCGCGAACGAGCCGAACGACGATGACGCCGCCACGCCGGCCGATCCGAGATCGCCGGGATCGAGACCCAACTCCTCCCGCACCAGGGTGTCGAGCGCCGTGTCGGGATTCTCCATGATCTGGGCGGCGAGCGCTTCGGCTTCCTCCTCGGGCACACCCTTGGCCTGGTAGATCAGCGACAGCTCTTCGCGCTCCTCCTCGGGAAACGCCGCCAGCTCCTCGGCCTCGACGGCGATCTCGCGCTCGTACATCTCGCGCTGCGAACGCACCGACACCCACTCGCCGGCCGCCATCGAGAACGCGCCGGCGAGCAGGCCCGCCACACCGGCCAACAACACGACATCGCCGGAGTC
>CAZTOV010000146.1:1327-4765 GCA_964615175.1 uncultured Burkholderiales bacterium | reverse complement strand
CGCACGTCGTCGGTGTCGCCAAACCCGACCCCCGGATCTTCCACCTCGCCCTCGACCGGCTCGGCGTGGCGCCGGAACGGGCGGTGCACGTGGGCGACGTCGTCGGCGCCGACGTCAAGGGCGCCCGCGGCGCCGGGGTGCACCCCGTGCACTTCGACCCCTACGAGCTGTGCGACGACCGCGACGACCACCTGCACGTGACCGCGCTCACCCAGCTCGCCGAGCTGTTGGACTGACCACTACTGACAACTACTGCAGGCGGGGAGCGATCTCCTCCGCCAGCACCTGCGGATTCTCGGGGTTGGTCGGATCGAGGGGCGCCAGCACCAGCCATCCGGCTCCCGCGTCTGCGTAGCGCCGCAGCACGTCGACGATGTGGTCGAACGGACCCGCCAATACGTCGGGCCGCTCCGTCGCCTCGGCCCAGCGGTCCTCGCGCAGCTCGACCAGCCCCGCCCATGTGGGCGTCACCCGGCCCCGTCGGTCGGCAGCGGCGCACGCCTCCTCCAGGCGCTGGACCTCGAGGGCGAAACTTCCCACCGAGAGCCCCCATCCGTTCCAGCCGTCGGCGAATGCAGCCGCCGTGGCCAGGACTTGGTCGGACCGGCCGCCGATCCACAGGGGAAACGAAGCGTCGTGCAGCGCGTCGACCGTGGCCTCGAGCGCTCCCAGGCGAACGGCGTCGCCGCCGCCTGGCAACCCGAACATCTCCTGTTCGGGGTCGCTCAGGGCGTCTCCGGCGCCGACGCCGGCGATGACCCGGCCGGGGGCGACCCGTTCGACGGTGTCGAAGGCAACCCGCAGCGCTGCCGGATGCCGTATGGCGGCCCGCGCCACGAGCGAGCCGAACGAGATCCTCCGGGTCTCGACCGCGAGCAGCCCCAGGGTGGGCTCGAGCGACAGCGCCGGTTTGGTCCCCAACGAGTCGATGCGGAACAGGTGGTCGAACGTGAACACCGCGTCGACACCATCGGCCCCATCGGCGGCCCGGGCCACGCTCGCCAGCGTCTCGGGGTCGTCGGTGAACGTCGGGAGGGTCAGCGCGAGCCGGAGTGGCTCACTCATGACCCCTGCCCTCGATCTGTCGCCGAGCCATCGTCGCGGCCCCGACCGCCCCGGCATGGATACCGAGGGTGGCGGGAACGATGGCGACCTCGGGTCGGGCTCCGGGAGCCTCGATCCGGCCCGCCAACGACCGGCGCACCGGATCGAGCAGCGCGTCGCCCATCTCGACGAGCCCTCCGCTGACCACGATCACCCCGGGATCGAAGATGTTGACGAGTCCGGCGAGCCCGATCGCCACGCAGTCGGCGAAGTCGGCGACCACCGCCTGAGCCTCGGTGTCGCCTTCCGTCGCCCGCCGACCGACTTCCTCGCCGGAGATGCCGAGACGCTCCTCGGCCATACGCCCGAGCGCCGGCCCCGACGCCACAGCCTCCCAGTGGCCGACCTCTCCGCACGCGCAACGCGGGCCGTCGGCCACAACCTGGAAGTGGCCGATCTCGGCCGCGAAACCGTGCGCGCCCCTGATGAGCTCCCCCTGGGAGATCACGCCGCCGCCGATACCCGTGCCCAGGGTGATCACCAGGGCGTCATCGTCATCGGCGGCCGCTCCGTAGACGAACTCACCCCACGCGGCCGCGTTGGCGTCGTTGTCCACCACCACCGGGAGCTCGGCCGCGGGTTCCAGGCGCTCACGCAGGGCGAGCCCGTCGCGGAAGGCGGCGACATTCGGCCCGTAGGCGACCGTGCCGTCCCGGCCGATCATGCCCGCGGCACCGACACCGACAGCGCGAACGCTCCCATCATCGAGCGCCCCGACCAGGTCGGCCAGCTCGGCGATCAGGTCTTCACCCGCCAGCGGCGTGTCGCGACGTTCCTCGGCACGGATCTCCCCCCCGGGGCTCAGGCGCACGCCGAGCACCTTGGTCCCCCCGAGGTCCAACCCCACCGTGTCGGCCATCAGCGCTTCCGTTCAGTACCGGAGGAGGGCGCCGATGCGGCCCACGACGTCGAGGTCGACGTTCTCGCAGATCTCGACCTCCGACTGGGCCAGCAACGCGGCGTCGATGGCCTCGCCCACCACGTCCTCGACCCGCTCCATCGACGCCTCACACATCGGGCACGTGCTACCTCTCACGTCGAGGAAGTCGCACTCGGTACAACGCCAGCCGGGCTCTTCGTAGTCGTGGGACACGACGAGGGTGGCGACGCGCTTGTCGTAGACCGCCCGGAGCGTGCCGGCCAGGCCCGTCACCCCACCGTCGCTCGCTCCCTGGGCGTCCTTGAGGCGCTCGACGATCTCGGCCTCGGCGCGTCGTTCGACCTCGGCCTCGACCGCCAGTGCTGCCTCGCGCACGTCGTGCTCGGTCGCTCGGACCGGCACCGAGATCCGGTCGGCGACCCGCTCTTGCACGTAGGCGTGAAGCTGGGACTCGAACTCGGCGATGGCCTCGTCGGGACCGCCGAGGATCACCCGGTCCGCGTTCCATTCCTGAAGCTCGTGGAACGTGGCGTCGGCCGCATGGCGGAAATGGCGACGCGCGACCTCGTCGACGTGACGTTGCACGTGGGACGCAGCGAGGCCGCCCTCGTCGGTGGCATCGACGCGGCGGGGGACCTCGTCGAAGATCTCGGTGCGCTCCACCAATTCGCCCATCTCGAAACGGAACAGGCGAGCGTGCTGACGGTCGACGAGGACCACGAGGAAGCGCTCGAACTCGTCGATCAGGTACTCGAGTTGCCGCAGAGCCGGCACCTGGTTGAGGGCCACCTGGTTCCGGACCGGGCGGGGAACCTCGATCACCTCGAAGAAGTCACCCGACGCGAAGAACGTCAAGCCACGGGTGCGGGTGCGATCGAACCCTTCGCGGAACCTCGCCATGATCCGGTCGGCCGCTACGTCGACGGCCTTTACAACGTCGTCGCCCCGCTCGGCTGCCCGAGCACGGGCGTCTCGGAGGAGACCTTCGAGAAAAGGTTCGACGTCGCTCAGCCTCGGGAAGCGGCGCCCGTCGACATTCACGTAGAGGCTCGTCACCACCGGGTCGCCGCGGAATGCCGCCAGCTCGCGGAGTCGCGCTTCCCCGATCACCTAATCGTTCTCCCGCCGACATCTCGTCGGCTCCTCCTGCTTCGGGGTCCCCGTCGAAACCTCTGGTTTCGACGGGGTGACATGTTGGGGCCCCTGCCCCATCAGCGGCCGTCCGAGCACTGCCGGGGGTCGGTCCACACGCGCCACCCTAGTGGACGACGAGAACGCGATTATCCGCCCGAATCGTCGAGGTGGATTCGCTGGACACGCCCCTCGTCCGACGCATCGGCCGGCTGGGGGCCGCGCGTCCGCTGCTGATCGAGGAAGACCTCGGCGGCCTCCGCCATCGACTTCGCCGCCGCCACCAGTTCAGAGGCCGCGGACACCAGATGGTCGAGGGCCTC
>CAZTOV010000146.1:0-1227 GCA_964615175.1 uncultured Burkholderiales bacterium | reverse complement strand
TTCGCTCATGGACGCACCTCGCTGAACTCGACTTCGAGTCGTTCCGCGACGATACGGGCGCCGGCCACCTGCCGTCGACGGAGGCTGTCCGGGAGGGTGACCGCCCGACGGTGAGGCCCGACCGCGATGAGGAGGTCGCCGTTGCTGCGCGCAAGGTCGACGTCGCCGTGCTCGACGAACGGAAGGGGCATCGACAACACGAGGGAGTCGCCCCTGCTCTCCATGCGCAGCGGATCGTCAGCGTGGAGATGCTCGACGCCCACCTCGTCGCCGTAGACGAGGCCGGCAAACGACCCGAGGCGGTCGACTCCGACCAGTTCCTCTTCGGCGAGCGGCGCCGGGAGGACCGGAACCGGGGCGAATGCGGCCTCGATCTCGGTCAGCTGTTGCTTCTGGATCCGCTTCCACGCTTCGAACCACGGGTCGCTGACGGCCTCGGGGAGCAGCCGGTTCGCGATCACCGCGTCGACGTGGTAGCCGAACAGCGAGAGGTAGGTGAAGGTGCGTCGGGCTTCGGCGACGACCAACCGCTCGGGGTTCAGCACCAGCCGCGCGGTGGTCACGTCGGGGTCGGTGAGCAGGTCGCGAACCCCTTCGAGCCGCTCGTAGAACCGCCGCGTGGCAGCGAACACGGAATCACGGGCGATCGGCAGGTCGGTGAGCCGTTCGAGCACCGGACGAGCGGCCCGGGTGAGGGTGCGCTGGGCCGGGAAGACCCGCTCCATGTAACGGGCGATCACATCGGGCAGTGACAGGAGCCGGATGGTCTCGGCCGTGGGAGCACAGTCGACGACGAGGACCTCCCACTCCCCCGAGTCGGCGTGGGCCTTGATGTCGGAGAGCGCGAACACCTCGTCGAGGCCGGGGACCACCGAGAGTTCCTCGGCCTCGAGCGCGTCGGCACCGGCCCAGTCGAGCACCTCGACGAGATACGAGCGGATGTCGGACCAGCCCTCCTCGAGACGGGCCCGGGCGTCAAGCTGCTGACCCGAGAGGTTGGCCGCGAGTCGGGCGGGCTCGTCGCCGAGCGGGGTGTCGAAAGCGTCGGCCAGCGAGTGAGCCGGATCGGTCGAGAGCACCAGCGTGCGCCGACCCGACTGCGCCGACCGCAGTGCGGTCGCCGCCGCGACGCTGGTCTTGCCCACGCCGCCCTTGCCGGTGAAGAGGAGAATCCGCATGCTGCTAGCCCGCCGACATCTCGTCGGCTCCTCCGGAGCGTGGGGCCCC
>CAZTOV010000145.1:2736-4784 GCA_964615175.1 uncultured Burkholderiales bacterium | reverse complement strand
CTGGCCCGCGAGTACGAGGGTCGAGTCCGCTTCGGCAAGCTCAACGTCGACGAGAGCCCCGACATCGCCGGCCTACTCCAGATCCGCAGCATTCCGACGCTCGTGGTCTTCGACCTGGACGGCAACGAGATCACGCGGTTCACCGGCATCCCACCGCGACGCGACCTGACGAACGTGCTCGACGAGGTCGCTGCCCGCTGACGAGGGTCAGAGCGGCTGACGAGGGTCAGAGCAGGATGAGGGCCGCGGCCGCGGCCACGGTCCCGAACATCAGGAAGCCGAGTCCGCCGGCCGTCGCGTGGCGAGCAGATTCCAGAGGCACCTCGTCGTCGGGCTCGGTGCGCGGGTCGAGGTGCTGGAGGGTCAGACCCCCGGGCGTCGCCGCGGCCAGCAGGGCGGACCGGGTGAGAGCCGATACTCCGGGCAGGACGGCGGCCAGGGCCACCATGCTTCCGGGGTCGAACTCCACCGACGACGGGAACGCGGCGATGACCGCGACCGTGGCAATGAGGAGATCGAAGACCACGAGTTCGAGCGCGGTGCGGCGGCTGAGGTAGTCGGGAAGGCCCCCGCGCGCGCAGACGGCTCGCTCCGCCATCCGCAGCGCCGTCCCGTTCGTCGCCATACGTTCGTCATCGACAGATTGGCCGATTTCTTGAGACCGGGAACGGGACACGGCCTGGAATACGCGACCGGCGACGCGCGTTGTGCGAATCGGGTCGACGGGGCCCGCCCGTCGACCACCGAGAACTTCGGAAACTCGGAACAGACGCTTGAAGGAGGGATCATCATGCTGATGCGTTTCGACCCGTTCCGTGAGCTGGATCGTCTGAGCCAGGAGCTGTGGAGCGGCGCCGACCGTTCAAGTCGGGGCTTCTCGACCATGGCGATGGATGCCTACCGGGAAGATGACCACTTCGTCGTGCACTTCGACCTGCCGGGCGTCGACCCCGAGTCGATCGACATCACGGTCGAGGACGACATGCTGACCGTCTCGGCCGACCGGAAGTGGGAGCGCCGGGAGGCGCAGGAGTGGGTCGCCACCGAGCGGTACCGCGGCACCTACCAGCGCCAGCTCTTCCTGGGCGACCGGCTCGACGCCGACCACATCGAAGCCACCTACGACGAGGGCGTGCTGACGCTGACCATCCCGGTCGCCGAAGCCGCCAAGCCACGAAAGGTGGCCGTGCAGGCCGGCAAGGGCCAACAGGCCATCGACACCTCGTCCGAGGCGGCCTGAACCAGCCGCCCGTCGGAAGCGCAATGAATCGAGCGGCTGTCACTCGACAGCCGCTCGTATTCTTCCTGCGATGAGCGCTCCGATCGTCGAGATAAACCGCACCACTCTGGGGCTCGACCAGATGGCCGAGATTCGCCGCGTCGACCTGGCGTGCGAACGCGAACGCGGGGCACCCGAGATTCTGGTCCCGCCCGCTGAGCACCGGTGGCGAGAGTTCGTCCATCTCCCGGAGCACGAGCACGGCCGCGTCTTCTTCGCATCCGGTGACGACCGCCTCGACGGTTACGCCTGGTGCACCTGGGAAGACCTCAGCAGCAATCGTGAGACCGCCCAGTTCAGCGTCCGAACGCTCCCGAGCGCCTCCGAGAGCGTCAGCGAAGCGCTGCTCCGTCAGGTGCTGGTGGCGGCGCGTGACTACGGATGCTGCAGCCTCATCACCGAAGCGCCGACCGAGGGTCACCAGGCGGAGTTCCTCCAGCGCGCCGGTCTCGAGGACCGTCTCCGCGAACCACGCAACGCCGTATGGACCAAGGACCTTCCGGTGGAGCGCCTGACCGAGTGGGTGGAGGACGCCGCGACGATTCAGTCCGAATACGAACTGATCGGGTGGGACGGCGCCTGTCCCGAGGGATGGCTGACGGACTTTGCCGATCTTTGGCTGGTGATGAACACCGCGCCGCTCGACGACCTCGACTGGGAGCCGGAGGAGTTCACGCCGCAGCGATGTCGGGCCGAAGAGGCCGCCTGGTCGCGGCGCGGCATCACCCCGTGGACGGTGGTGGCCGTCGAATCTGCAACCGGCACCTTC
>CAZTOV010000145.1:0-2636 GCA_964615175.1 uncultured Burkholderiales bacterium | reverse complement strand
CGCCGACCTGACGACGGCCGAGGGCAACCAAGCGGTCGTCCAGACCGCCCTCGACGCCTACGGGCGCGTCGACGCGGCGTGCTTCCTCACCGGGATGATCGTGACCGGTTGGTTCGTCGAAGCCGCCGAAGAGCAGTGGGACTTCGTGAAGACGGCCAACCTCGACATGGTCTTCCACGCTCTCCAGGCGGTGCTCCCCCCGATGGTCGAGCAGGGCTGGGGCGACGTCGTGGTCTTCACCAGCGCGGCGGGTGCCCGTCCGGAGCCCAAGGTGTCGCTGTACTCGTCGACCCGAGCGGGGGCCAACGCCCTCGTCCGCGCCGTGGGGCTCGAACACGCCCGGAACAACATCTGCGTCAACGCCATCGGGAGCAACTACATGGACTTCCCGGGTTTCGTGGCCGCCACCGGCGCCGACGATCCCGAACGCCGCGCGCAGATCGAGCGCCAGGTGCCGGCGCGGCGGCTGGGAACGATGGAGGAGCTGTCCGAATTCGCCGCCGTGCTCCTCGAGGGCAAGAGCCGGTTCCAGACCGGCCAGTTCTTCAGCTATTCCGGCGGCTGGAGCACGTAGCTTCCGGGGTCCTCCCTCCGGATCGTCCCGCTCCACAACCCACGATCCCGACGCCACGCTCGACCTGCACAACGCCCCCGGTCGACTCGCGCTCCACCGGCCGCACCCGTCGCGAACTCAAGTGCCCGGGAGCGGGATCCCGTACTCGTGGGCGACATCGGAGGCGTTGAGTTCCTCGCCGTCTTCGAAGACCAGAGCCGTCTGGTTCTCGGGATGCGGGAACATGTGGATGGCCAGGAACTGGTCGAGCGAATCGAACACCGCGATCGAACCTCGGGGCGGCGGAGTGAGCCAGTGGACCACCACCACCCCGGTGGAGAAGAGCACGCCTTCGAGGACCGTCCCCACACCCGAAACGCCCGAGACGTCGGTCTGGCGCCGCATGCTGAACCGACGCATGCCACTGGGGGCTCGTTCCATCCGGCGCTCCTCTCCCCTGGGTCCCGAAACCCCCATTGTGGCCCTTCACCCGCCACAACGCCGGGCAGCGCGTGATAGGGAAGGGGTATGGAGTATCGAAAGCTCGGCAACAGCGACCTGACCGTCTCCGAGATCAGCCTCGGCTCGTGGCTCACCTACGGGGTGGGCGTCGAGCGCGAGCAGGCCGAGGCCTGTCTCGGTGCCGCCTTCGACGTCGGCATCAACTTCATCGACACCGCCAACGTCTACGGGCGCGGCGCGGCCGAGGAGGTGCTCGGCGACATGCTCGACGGCCGTGACCGGGGGTCGTACGTGCTGGCCACCAAGGTCTACTTCCCGATGTCCGACACCGATCACGGGCTGTCAGCCGAACAGATCCGCAAGCAGATCGACGACTCCCTGAAGCGGCTGCGCACCGACTACGTCGACCTCTACCAGTGCCACCGCTACGACGAGGAGACACCGCTCGAGGAGACCATGGAGGCGCTCACCGAGGTGGTGCGCCAGGGCAAGGCCCGCTACGTCGGCTTTTCCGAGTGGAAGCCCGCGCAGATCCAGGCCGCCATCGACCTCGCCGGCGAGCGCGACCTCGAGCACTTCGTGTCGAGCCAGCCCCAGTACTCGATGCTGTGGCGCCTCCCGGAGAAGAAGGTGATCCCGCTGTGCGCCGACCACGGCATCTCGCAGATCGTGTGGTCGCCGCTCGCCCAGGGTGCCCTCACCGGCAAGTACTCACCCGGCAACCCACCGCCCGACGATTCGCGGGCGGCGAGCGAGACCATGGGCACCATGATGGGCAACTGGACCGACGACGCCGTTCTCGAAGCGGTGCAGCGCCTGCGGCCGATCGCCGACGAGGCCGGGCTCTCGATGGCCCAGCTGGCGTTGGCGTGGGTGTTGCGGGAGCCGAACGTGGCCTCGGCGATCATCGGCGCGAGCCGACCGTCCCAGGTCGAGGAGAACGCCGCGGCGTCGGGCCGGACCCTCGATGACGACGTGATCACGGCCATCGACGACGCCCTCGGCGACGCCGTCAGCCCGTGACGGGCGTCGGTCAGGGAACGAGCCGGCGCATCCCGGTGCCGGCGAAGTAGGCGGTCACGGCCCAGAAGCCGGCGAGGGCGATCAGACCGGGCCAGATCAGCGCCCACGGCGCGGTGTCGATGAACCCGGCCCGGGCGAGCCCGAGCACGTTCGACATCGGGTTCACCCGCGCCACCGCGTGCAGCCACCCGGTCATCACGTCGAGGGGCACCTGGGCGGTGGAGAAGAAGAGCGTGGTGAACATCCCCACTTGCATGAGGGGGCCGGCGTTCTGGCTCTGGATCCGATAGACGAGCCCCAGCCCCCACATGGTGGAGGTCGCGGACACACCCATCCCCGTGATCCAGAGCAGGAAGAGGCCCAGCGCACCCCCCGGCACCGAGACGCCGCCGATGCCGCCGACGATGACGACGAGCACGAAGGCCACCGTCGACCGTACGAGACCGGCGCCGATGCCTCCGAGCACCAGCGCGATCCGAGGAGCGGGCGCCAGCAGGAGCCGGTCGATGAACCCCTCTTCGATCTCGGTGGCGACGTTCTGGGCCGTACCGACGCCGGCGAACGCGGAGCCCATCATCACCGCCATCGGCACGTACCA
>CAZTOV010000144.1:0-4791 GCA_964615175.1 uncultured Burkholderiales bacterium | reverse complement strand
CGGTCGGCGAGCGCGATGGTGGCGGGTCGGTGGGCGATGATGATCGTGGTCCGGCCCGCCATCACCTCCTCGAGGGCGGCCCGGATCTCGTGCTCCTTGGTGGGGTCGACCGACGAGGTGGCGTCGTCGAGGATGAGCACCCGCGGATCGGCGAGGATCGCCCGGGCGATCGAGAGGCGCTGGCGCTGTCCGCCCGACACCGAGTATCCGTGCTCGCCCAGCACCGTGTCGTAACCGTCGGGCATCTCGTCGATGAACTCGTCGGCCCCCGCGAGGCGGGCGGCCTGTCGCACCGACTCGAACGACGCCTCGGGGTTGGCGAAGGCGATGTTGTTGCGCACCGTGTCGGAGAACAGGAACGTGTCCTCGAACACGATCGAGACCGCGCGGCGCAGGTCGGCCAGCCGCAGGTCGCGCACGTCGGCACCGTCGAGGCGCACCACACCCTCGTCGACGTCGTAGAAGCGCGGAATCAGCCGGGCCACCGTGCTCTTGCCGCAGCCGGTGGGTCCGACGAGCGCCACCGCCTGTCCACCCGGGATCTCGAGGTCGACGCCCTCGAGCACCGGCCCGCCCTCGCCGTAGCCGAACGACACCCTCTCGAAGCGCACTTCACCGGAACCGGCCGGCAACTCGCCCGCGGATCCCGTGTCGGCGATGAGTGGCGCCGTCGCCAGCACCTCGTGCACCCGCCCCGCGGCCGCCGACGCCCGTGACGCCTGGGCGAACAGGATGCCGGTGAGGCGGAGGGGCCAGACGAGCATCAGCACGTAGGTGCTGAACTGCACCAGCTGGCCCACCGAGAGGTTCCCATCGAGCACCTCGTGGCCGCCGAACCACAGGATCGCCACCAGGCCGAGCATGGGGAGGAGGTCGAGGGCGGGGAGGAAGTTGGCCCGCAGCCGTGCCGCCCCCATCGACACGTCGAACACCGAATCGGCGGCGTCGTCCATCCGCCGCTGCTGGAGGCGTTCGGTGCCAAAGCCCTTGACCACCCGTACGCCGGCGACGCTCTCCTCGACCACGGAGCCCACGCCGGCGAGCCGGTCCTGGAGCTCGGTCATCACGGGATGGAGGCGGGACGAGAATCGCGCGGCGAGCACGTTGAGCAGCGGGAGCGACACGAGTGCGAGGAGGGTGAGGCGCACGTTGGTGACGAACATGACCGTGGCCACCGACACCAGCGTGAGCAGGTTGGCGACCGTGATCGGGATGAGCACCAGGAAGATCTGGATCTGGTGCAGGTCGGTGTTGGCCCGGGCGAGGAGCTGGCCGGTGCCGGCTCGGTCGTGGAACCCGAAGTGGAGCCGCTGGTAGTGCGAGAACATCCGGTGGCGGAGGTCGGCCTCGGCGCGCAGCGACACCTTGAACGCCAGGTAGCGGCGGAGGCCGGTGGTGAGGGCCTGGACCGCCCCCACCACGAGGATGATCAGAGTCCAGCGGACGATGGCGTCGGCGTCGCCGGCGGTGATCCCCTCGTCGATGGCCTTCCCGGCGAGGAACGGCACCGAGACCTTGGCCGCGGTCCAGACCAGACCGCTGAAGACCGCTCCCGCGGTCCACCACCGCTCGGGCCGGATCGCCTCGCGGATGAGGTGGCGGCCCGCCCGGCGCAGGTCACGGTCGTCGGCCAAGGCGCTCCCCCGGGACGGGTCGTGGCAGATCGTGGAACGGGGTCACGGTACCAACCGGGGTCGCGGGCCCTCGACGCGTTTCCGGCGCGTCGCGCGCCCTTCCGACGCGTACGGTGAACCCCGGTCGACCGCCGAGGAGAGATCACGATGGAGTTCGACGTCTTCTTCGACTACACGTGCGGCTACGCGCACCGGGCCCACCGATGGCTCGACACGCTGGGCCTCGAGGGCCGGTGGCGCCCCTTCTCGCTGCTCGAAGCGAACCGGGACGACGACGGACCGCCGGTCTGGGAACAGGACCGTCACCGGGACAACATCTCGCTCCTGTTGCTCGCCGGGCACACGCTCGTACGGGACGCGGACGGCGACCTCCCCACCTATCGGGCGGCGGCGTTCCACGCGTGGCACGAGACCGACCGCCGCCTCGACGCCGGCGACGTGGTCGAGTTCGCCGCCGAGGCGGGTGTCGACACGACCGCCGACGACCTGCATCACGCGTTCGAGCAGATCGCCGAGGAGCACCGCGCGGCGACCGGCCGCGGTGTGTTCGGCTCACCCACGATGGTGTTCGACGACGACGAGTCGGTGTTCGTGCGCCTGGCCGAGGTGCCGTCCGCCGACGCGGCCGGCGGCGTGCTCGAGACGGTCCGTGACGTCTCGCGTGCGAGTCATCTCCTCGAGCTCAAGCGGCCGGTGGCGCCGCGGCGCGGCAACCGCCGCAACCTCCTCGCCGGAGCCGGTTGACGTGTTCGTCACCCGCACGCTCGCCCTGTTCGCGGTGGCCGCCCTGTTCGAGGTCGGCGGGGCCTACCTCATCTGGCAGGGCCTGAAGCAGGACAAGGGCCTGCTTGCCGCCGGGCTCGGCATCGTCGCCCTCGGCGTCTACGGCGTCATCCAGACGTTCCAACCCGAGACCAACTTCGGGCGACTGTTCGCCGCCTACGGGGGCGTGTTCGTCACGGCCTCGCTCCTGTGGGGCATCGGGGTCGAGGGGTTCCGTCCCGACCGCTGGGACGTGGCCGGGGTGGCCGTCGTCCTCGCCGGCGTGGGCCTGATCATGTTCGGGCCTCGTTGACCGACAAGACGACGACGCGCGGTCACCCTCGTTCCTGCTCCACCCGTCCTCGCCATTCACCGCTCTCGGCCCCGCGGTTCTCGATGAACTCCTTGAAGCGCTCCATGTCGCCCTTCACACGGTGCTCGACGAAGCCCAGCTTGTCACCCACCTGTTCGGCGATCCCCTCGGGATTCATGTCGAGCTGAAGCACCACGCGGGTGGTTTCGGGGTCCAGCTTGTGGAACGTCACCACGCCCGAGTGGTCCGGGCCGTCCTCGCTCCGCCAGGCAATGCGTAGGTCGGGCTCTTGCTCGACGATCTCGGTGTCGAACTCTCGTCGCACTCCGGCGATCTCGGTGACCCAGTGGAGCTTGGTGTCACTCAACTGGTCGACGGTCTCGACCCCCTCCATGAATTCCGGGAACTCCTCGAACTGCGTCCATTGGTTGTACGCAGTCCGCACCGGAACGCTGACTTCCACGGCTTGCTCTGCGGTCGGCATGGATCCTCCTGTACTCGCGATCCACCCAGGGATACCCGCTGACAACGACGCGGCAAACGCAGCTCCGCCGGCGGTAACGGCACAGCGGAGAGGACGCCGGCGAGCGAAGGACCGCTACGACATCTCGACGGGAGCGCCCTCGGTCTGGGCCTTGGCGAGGACCTCGATGATCTCGTCGCCGACCAGCTCCTCGCGGCTGAGCAGCTCTTCGCGGAGCGACTCGAGCATGTGACGGTTCTGGTCGATGAGGTTGGTCACCTCGCGCTTGGCGGTGTCGAGGATCTGCTCCACGGCCCGGCGCATCTCCTTGTCGCCGAGCACCTTCTTGACCGTGCCCTCGCTGATCGGTCCGGCCTCGACGGCCTCGACCGAGATCAAGGAGCCGGCCATCCCGTAGGCGCCGACCATGGCGGCGGCCGTCTGGGTGGCGGCGGCGAGGTCACCGGCGGGGCCGGTGCCCGACTCGCCGAAGAACAACTCCTCGGCCACCAGGCCGCCCATGGCGATCTTGATCATCGCCACCACCTCCGAACGGGTGCGGGTGAACCGCTCTTCGGCGTCGCTGTGCGCGAGGAGGCCGAGGGCGTCGCGCCGCTTGATGATCGACAACACCTCGAGCTTGCGGCCCCGACCGACCAGGTAGGCGATCAACGCGTGCCCCGATTCGTGGGTGGCGATGATCCGCTTCTCTTGCTCCGTGTACTCGACGGGCTGCTTGAGACCGATCTCCTCGGTCATCTTGGCCTGCTGCAGGTCGACCCAGTCCATGGCGGGGCGGCCGTCGCGGAGCGCCCACACGAGGGCCTCGTCGAAGAGATGTTCGATCATCACCGGCGAGTACCCGAACGTGATGGCGGCGAGCTGGTCACGCCGGTCCTCGCTGTCGAGGTCGGGGACGTGAGCCTTCTTGTCGAGGTAGTAGTCGATGATCTCCCGACGACCCTTCCGGCTCGGGAGGTCGAAGTGGATCGAACGATCGAAGCGACCCGGTCGCAACAACGCGGGGTCGAGGTCCGAAGCCCGGTTGGTCGCCCCGATGACGAGGACGTTCGCGGTGGACGCGGCGCGTTTCTTGAGCTGGCGGTGCTCGGGGAGCCAGCGGTTGACGCGATCGATGAAGAAGCTCTTGACCCGTCCGCTGAGGGCGGGCTCGTCGAAGCTCTGCATCTGGATCAGCAGCTCGTTGACCACCCCGGTGACTCCCTCGCCGCGGGCGGCGGCGACGCTGCGGCTGTCGTCACCGAGTGGCGTCGAGTGCATGTTGGACCGGGCGCCACCGATGGCGTCGATCTCCTCGATGAAACCGATGGCCCCGCCCTCCTGACGAGCAGCCTTGCGGAGCGCCCGGAAGAAGCTGCGGATCTTGCGGTTGGTCTGGCCGTAGTACATGGACTGGAAGGCGCTCGACGACACGAACAGGAAGGGCACACCGGCTTCACGCGCCATGGCCTTGGCCATGTAGGTCTTGCCGGTGCCCGGCGGGCCTTCGAAGAGCAGCGCTCGCCGCGGGGTGCCGCCCATGCGCTCGCGGAACGTCTTGAACCCGAGGAACAGGTTGAGGCTCTTGATCACCTCGTCGAGGACGATGCCCATGCCCC
>CAZTOV010000143.1:0-4799 GCA_964615175.1 uncultured Burkholderiales bacterium | reverse complement strand
CAACGAAGCCGAGGACAAGTGCGAACTGGTCTATGTCTTCCACGCGTCGTGCGAGGTCACGTCCGAAACTGATGCCAAGCTGCAGATGCGTGCGAGGGCGGCTGGCGTTCCCACGGCTGACGGCTGGCACGTCAAGCTCAATATCCGACTCGTGGACAACATCAACGGTGAGGTCCTGGAAGATCTCGTCGCTGATAAGACCTTGCCCTATACGACGGACTGGTTCGGCACGGGCGTCCCGCATCCAAACACCTTCACATTCGGGCTCGGAACGGCGGCTCCTGGTGATTCGCCAACTACGGATGGCACATGCCTCGTGGACGTTGAGGCAGGCTCGGGAAAAAACATGATGTGTACCATTTGGAACGATTCCGGCACGCCCTGGGTGATTGAGGGACTCGTTCCAGGCCCCGTGTAGGTCGCTTCACTGCCTTGAGGCGAGCAGAACGAGGGCCCCGGCGTGTGAAAGCCGGGGCCCTCGTTCCCGCCGATTGGAGCCGGATCTCGATGTCGTGAGGCCCGACGAGGACGAGGATTCCAGTGATGAACCTTCATTCGAGCCCGCCATGGATTGGTTTGAGGTCCTTGGCGGCGCTGCTCAGCGCAGTGGCGTTCCTCGTCGCCGCGTGCGGAGGGGAAAGCGGCACCGGATCGGAAGAAGCCTCGCCGGCGGCGTTCTGCGATGCCGTCACTGACGTGGAGTTGTCGTCTGAGGGCTATGAGGGTCTGGCTGAGGTGACGCCTGAGCCGTTGCGGGCCGATGTGGAGCGATTCGCCGGCTTCCTGGCCGATCTCGAGGCCTCGGAAGACCCGGAGGGCGAGGCGGCCACCACGGCGGACCCGGAGTATCAGGAGACGCTGCAGCGGATCGGGAACTTCGTCACCGACGAATGCGGGATCGGAGGCGACGCGACCCCAACGTCGCAGCCTGAGGCCGACTCACCGGCCCCTGAGGGCACCACGCCGACGACCGAAGCGCCGACCCCTGACCCTGAAGCCCCCGATGCTGACGAGCCCGACGGGGCCGACGACACCGACGGTACGGGGTCTCGGCGCGAAGAGCCGGCCGTCCCGCCCGATGAGGTGAAGGCCGAGATGCGGGCGATCTTCGGCGATCGCCTCTGGGGCACCACTCACGGTTACTTCGCTCCCGACGGCAGCGAGTACGAGGGCAACGTTCGCGACCTCACCGAAGACGAGGCGCTTGCGGCCTGCGAGGACCTCTCGGCCTTCATCGCCGAGCATCCCGACATGGAGGGCCAGGGCGTCCTGCGCCTCACCGACATCACCGTCAACGACGACAACGAGGTCGTGACGAACCCGATCGCGCTCAACGAGACGATCGGCGACGGCGACCCGGGAACCTGCACGACCCCCTGACGCTTCCCGATCCCTTCGTACTACCCGCGTCCTGCGACGCCCGGCGGGAGGCGTGCTCGTTGCTCAGCCCTCGAGGAGCGTGAGGAGCGTCCCGGTGAGGGTCTGGTGGTCGGCGATGATGTCGGTGTCGCTCCACATGACGAGGCCGATGGCGGTGAGTTGGAGGAGCCGGGCGAGCTGTGCGGGGTCGATGTCGTCGCGGATGTCGCCGCTGGCCTGGTCGTCGCGCACGCGTTGTTCGAGGCGCTCGGTGGCGGTGTTCATCACGTTGGCGTGGCTCTCGCGGATGCGGGTGTCGGGCTGGAGGGCGCGCAGGATCGTGAGGTAGCCGCTGCGCACGCTGCCGCCCGTCCCGGGGACCGAGCCCGCCGCGGCGAGGGCGCCGAAGGCGTTGACCACGTCGGTGACGCTGGCGCTGCTGTCGGTGGTGCTGGAGGTGAGCACCTCGAGTTGGGCGAGCATCCACTCGAGCATCTCGGCGGTGAAGTGGTCGCGGTCCTCGAAGTAGAAGTAGAAGGCGCCGCGGGTGTAGCCGGCGCGCTCGACCACGGCGTCGATGGTGGGGAGTTCCCCGCCCTGTTCGAAGGTCTCGGCGAGACCAGCCTCGAGGAGCGCCCGTCGGGTGGCTTCCTTGGCGTCGGCGCGGATCTTCTGGGCGGGAGTGAGCTCGTCCTGAGACGGCGTCAGATCGCTCATACACGCTTGTATATCAGCGGAACGCCCTATCGTTCGAGAAACGGGAGCGTCAGCGGATCAGCGATCTGTCGGGCGGGTGGGCGCGCGGCGCCCCGACGGTCAGGTGTTCGGGGGTGGTTCGAGGACGGCGACGAGGCCGTCGCCGAGCCCCTCGGTGTCCATCGGCACTCCGGTGTCGGCCCAGAGCACGCTCCCGAAGGCGACGAGCATGAGGAACTCGGCCGTCCCGCGGGGCTCCACGCCCGTACGGAGCCGGCCGGCGTCCAGTTCGCAGCGCACCGTGGACTCGATGAGGTCGATCACCCGCTTGATGGCCTCGGCGTGGTGCTTGCGGAGGCGCTCGTGGTCGTCGAGGGAGCCGAGCACCACGAGGTAGGCGCCGCGCAGCTCGGCGACTTCGGGGCTGAGGGGTCCGCCGACGACGTCGGCGAGGTGGCGGACTCGCTGGGTGAGGTCGAAGCCGCCCTGGAAGGCGTCGCAGAGGAAGGCGTCGACGAGTTCGCCGAGCACCGAGTCGAGCAGCTCGATGGCGTACTCGTTGCGGTCGAGGAAGTGGGCGTAGAAGAAGCTGCGGCTACAGCCGGCCTGCTCGCACACGGCGACGATGCTGGGGAGCCCTTCTTCGCCCTCCTCGACGAGGAGACGGCGACCGACTTCGATCAGGCTCTGACGGGCCCCTGGCTTGCTCGGGTCGCTCGGCGACCTCACGACGTTCTCCATGACGCGTCACTCCCAGCGCGTTGTCCGCATGCATCCCTGTGTTTGTCACATACATACAGATATGTCAAGTGGCATACTCGCACGTATTTCCACTCTGTTGGTGGATCCCGCCCCCTCCGGTGTGTTCGATCCGCCCTCGGTGCTCCCCTCCTCCTCGCTGACGATCGGGCTATGCGAGATCCGATTGGGACGAGCCGTGGCGGTTGGCGTCACGACGGTCGAGCACGAAGGAAGGGAAGGACACATGAGACGACTTGTCACCTTGGCGGTGACGGCACTGATCCTGGGGGTCACGGCGCCGATCACCGTCCCGTTCCTGGGCCAGGTAGCCGAAGCGCAGGAATGTAGCGAGGACCCCGACGTCCAGGTGGACCAGGACGCCTGTTCGGAGACCTTGGCCGTCTCAGGGACCGGGAATGCGTCGGGTACCGACTGCACAGCCGAGGTCAGCTGCATCTCGATTTCAGGCACTGGTAGTGCGACGAACACCGGCGGCGACCAGTCCTGCGGAACGCCGAACCGAGAGGATGTCGAGGTCGGCTGCATTGCCGTGAGCGGCACCGGAGCCGCATCAAACTCGGCGGGCAACAATGCGTGTGGTGGGTATCACGGAGTTCCGGCGAGCGGTGCAGGCTGTGTCGCCGTCAGCGGCACCGGAGCCGCATCAAACTCGGCGGGCTACCGGTCGTGTGGGAAGTACACGAGTGCTGGCTGTGTTGCGGTCAGCGGCGGCGGGAGTGCGTCGAATTCTGCTGGTGACGAGTCGTGCGGTCACGACGACAACTCGCTCAGCCCCACGGGAGCCGGCTGTGTTGCAGTCGCCGGCGTGGGTGACGCCTCGAACTCAGCAGAGGACGAGGCATGTGGCCAAGGTGGAATTGGCTGCATCGCGGTGAGCGGCACCGGAGACGCGTCCAACTCCGTGACGGGGCATTCCCCGGACGCTCGTTGCGGGGGCACCGGCCTCCACCTGTCCATTGGCTGCATTGCCGTGAGCGGTGGCGGGAACGCTTCAAATCAGGTGAGCGACGAGGAAGGCAACGCCAGCGACAATGCGTGTGGTGTCTCAGGAGGGAGTGCGGCAGTTGGCTGCATCGCAGTCAGTGGTGCCGGCGACGCGTCGAACTCGGCTGGTGACGACTCCTGCGGCAACTCCGATGCGTTCCATGACGCCACCGGTCTGATCATTCCGGGCGCCGCCGCCGGATGCATCGCGGTGAGCGGAGCTGGGTCTGCATCGAACTCGGCGGGTGACAACTCGTGTGGACATGCAGAACGCGAGTCCCTTGCCGTTGGCTGTGTCGAGGTCGGAGGTGGTGACCTCTAACCACGCCTTCGAGTAGCGCGAACCGAGCAAGGAACGACGGCCCCGGCTCATGCCGGGGCCGTCGTTTCGCGGTCGCACGGGAGACACGGATCCTGTGATCGTGAGCGTCAACGGCGTCATCGCCAGCCTCGGGCCGCTCCAGGAGCACTGTTCGGGTTCTGCGGGAGCGTCCTGGCCGGCTACTCGCCTTGGTAGAGGCGTGTGAGGTCGACGAGTTCGACGTCAGGTCGGTCGTCGACGGCTGTGACGAGCGTGTGGTGGAAGCTCGGCCCGATGAGGAGCAGCTTGGCGGAGGCGGCTCGCGGCCCGAGGGCGGCTCGGGCGCGCTCGAGGTGGGCGAGGTGTCGGAGGTCGATGGTCTCACCTGCTTTGGCCTCTGCGATGGCCAGGACGGTGCGTTCGGAGGCCGGTGCGTGCGGGGGGTCGGCGAGCGCCGCGACGATGTCGAGCTGGTGGTCGGTGCCCTCGATCGTGACCGTGGAGGGGCCGATGTGGGTCGGTGTCCCGCCGAGGGTCTGCGAGGCGGCGTGGGTGCGGGCCCAGGTTCGGGCCTGTTCCTCGAAGACGGGGCCGCGGACGCGTGAGTCGAACGTGGCGGCGAGGTGTGTTGTCCAGGCCTGCCGGAGGGCGGTGTCGCGGAGCAGGGAGTGGTGGGGTTCGAGGATGGCGTAGTGGA
>CAZTOV010000142.1:2878-4834 GCA_964615175.1 uncultured Burkholderiales bacterium | reverse complement strand
CAGGCCCCGCTCGAGGACGACCTCGCGGACCGTCTTGTCCTCGGCCAGGGCCTGCTTGCTCACCTCGGCGCAGGTGTCGTAGCCGAGCGTGGGGACCAGCGCCGTGACGATGGGGAGGGCCAATTCCGCGTAGCGACGGCACGTCGCCTCGTCGGCTTCGACACCGGCGATGCAGGTGCGCTCGAACGTCTGCGACGCCGTGGCGAGGAGTCGGATCGACTCCAGCACGTTGCGGGCCATCACCGGGATCATCACGTTCAGCTCGAAGTCGCCTTGCGCCCCGCCGGCGGCGACGGCGGCGTCGTTGCCGACCACCTGAGCGCAGACCTGCCGCATCGCCTCGGCCGCCACCGGGTTGACCTTGCCGGGCATGATCGACGAGCCGGGCTGGAGCTCGGGAAGCCGTAGCTCGCCGAGCCCGGTGCGGGGCCCGGAGCCGAGCCAACGGACGTCGTTGGCGATCTTGGTGAGGGACACCGCAATCGTCCGCAGCGCCCCGCTCAGCTCGACGAGTCCGTCACGCGCCCCCTGGGCCTCGAAGTGGTTCCGGGCCTCGCGCAGGTCGGAGAGGTGCGAGTGCTCGCTCCGGATCCGTTCGATGACATCCGTCGACCAGTTCTCGGGCTGGTTGAGGCCGGTGCCGGTGGCCGTTCCGCCCAGGGGCAGCTCGGCGAGTCGCGGATAGGTGGACTCGACACGCTCGATGCCGTAGCGCACCTGCGCAGCCCACCCCGAGAACTCCTGACCCAGCGTCACCGGGGTCGCGTCCATCAGGTGGGTGCGACCCGCCTTCACGACCGACTCGAACTCCGCCGCCTTCGCTTCCAATGCCACGGCGAGGGCCGCCAGCGCCGGAACGAGGTCGTCCTTGCACGCGGCGTACGCCGCCAGATGGACGGCCGAGGGGAACACGTCGTTGCTGCTCTGGCTGGCGTTGACGTGGTCGTTGGGGTGCACGTGCTTCGAACCCACCGCTTCGCCGAGCAGCTCGCTGCCCCGGTTGGAGATCACCTCGTTGGTGTTCATGTTCGACGACGTGCCCGAGCCGGTCTGGTAGACGTCGACCGGGAAGTGCTCGTCGAGCCGGCCGTCGGCGACCTCGGCGGCGGCGTCACGGATGGCGCCGGCCCGCTCGGCGTCGACGATGCCCCGCTCCTCGTTCACCGACGCGGCCGCGCCCTTGATCACGCCGAGCGCCCAGATCAGGCGGCGGTCGAGGGTGAGCCCCGAGATGGGGAAGTTGTCGACCGCCCGCTGCGTCTGCGCCCCCCAGTAGGCATCGTCGGGCACCTCGACCTCGCCCATCGAATCCTTCTCGATGCGTGGCATGGGGCTTCCTTTCGTCGGGTGACTCCGTAGCTTGCCCGCTCGGTGCCGGGCACGACCAAGCGGCCTACTTCACTCCAGTCACAACAACCACTACAGTTACAGGAACGTGCGTACGCTGCTGAACCCCAAGTCACGCCCCCGTGTGGGGGCGGTCGTCGTCGTGCTCGTCGGGCTCCTGACGATGGGAAGCCCTCCCGCGGGCGCGCAGGAGACGGAATCCGACGACCTGAGCGAGCAGATCGAGGCGACCCGGGCCCAAGCGGCCGAGCTCGCCGACGAGATCGAGGAGATCGGCCGCCGCGCCTCCGTCGTCCTGGAGGATTACCACCAGGCCCAGGCATCGTTGGCGGAAGCCGACGGCGCCCTGTTCGAGACCCGCCGACGGGTCGCCGCCGTCGAGGAACAGGTCGACGACACCACGGGATCGATGCAGGACCGGCTCGTCGCCATGTATCAGGGCGGTGCCGCTCCCAGCCCGATGTCGTTCCTCGACGCGGGCGATGCCGTCGAGTTCGGATCTCGGGCCCACTACGCCGACGCCGTCGCGACCGCCGACCGCACGATCATCGACCGACTCGAGGCCCAACGCGCCGATCTCGCGGCCGAGCGCGAGCGACTCGAGGCCCA
>CAZTOV010000142.1:0-2778 GCA_964615175.1 uncultured Burkholderiales bacterium | reverse complement strand
TGGGGCGGCAACGGACCCGACTCCTACGACTGCTCGGGCCTCACCACGTACGCGTGGGGCTCGGTGGGCGTACAGTTCCCCCGCTCGTCACGCGCGCAGAAGGCCGCGCTCCCGCCGGTGCCCCTCGAGCACATCGAGCCCGGCGACCTGCTCTTCTTCGGCAGCCCCGTCCACCACGTCGGCATCTACGCCGGCGACGGACAGATGGTGAACGCGCCCTACACCGGCAGCCACGTCCGGATGGACAGCATCTGGCGCGACGACTTCGCCGGCGCCGGACGCCCCGGATAGACCGCGGCCCACCTCCCCATGGATCCGACACTTCCCCACAGCGTCCGGCTCGGCGACCCGCTGCGGCGCGAGTTCCTCGACGACCTCCGACGACGCGCCGAGCTTCCCCGGCCGCTGGCGGCCGAATGGGCGCTCGCCGACGCCGACCTGATCGTCGCCGTCACCGACGACGAGAACGAGCTGGTCATCGCCGCGGGGACGCTCGGCGGGCCCCGCCGGTGGGTGCTGCGCCAGGCCCTCGACGACTTCGACGAGGGCGACCTCGTCGAAGTCTTCGCGCGCGACCTACTCGCCCGCGGTCACAGCGCCGAGTCGGCCCATCAGGCGGCGTCACAGCTCGCCACACGCCTCGTCAGGGCGGTCGGAGCGACCCTCGTCACCCTGGCCCGGCTGCGACCCGAGTCGGGATCCGTGCTCCGGAACCTGGCCGCGCCTCTCGCGGTGACCACGACGCCGCCGACCACCGACGATCATGGACCTGACCACGAGTCCGACGATGAAGGCCCCGCCGAAGTCGACGAGCCGACGACGGTCGAGCGTCCCGGCGAACGTCCTGTCCCGCGGCCCGCACCACGGGCGGTCCCGCGACCGGTGCGACCGCCACGACGGGCGGCGCGAACCGCGGGGACTGCGCTCGCGGGCCTGGCGCTGACCGCGGCGGTCGCGGCCGTCGCCGTGGTCGCCATGAACAGCCCGCTTCCTCCGGACGACGCGGCTTCGGCCTCCGATGACGCGGTCGCCGATGCCGAGGCCGCGCCCGCTCCCGGCGTGGTCGCCGACTACGCGATCACTCTCCGCAACGCCGACGACAGCCCGGTGCGGCTCGAGCCCTGCCATACCTACGACTACGAGGTGCGGCCCGGGGCCCTCGAATCCGACGTGGCGGTCGCGGAGGTGGGCGCCGGCTTCGCCGCGCTCGAGGAAGCCACCGGGGCCGCCTTCCGCTTCGCCGGGCTCACCCACGAGCGCTTTCCCTACCCCCTCGAGGTAGATCAACCGACGCAGGGCCCCATCCTCGTCTCGTTCGAGCATCCCGATGATTCGGCCGCCCTCACCGAGGGCGGCGACGCCCACCTCGTGACGCCGAGTCGCCCACTCGGCGGTTTGGCGCTGGCGGGACCGGCACCGGTCCGCCCCGGGTTCAGCGTTCTCGCCGGCGGCGCCGTGGTGGTCAACGAGAGCCTCGACCCCGCGCAGCGGGCGCGGGTGCTGCTCCACGAGCTGGGCCACATCGCCGGCCTCGGCCACGCCTCCGACACCGGTCAGATCATGGCCACGCCGGTACCGGAGACGGGGCCGGTCGCCTACCGCGAAGGCGACCGCACCGGTCTGGCCGAACTCCGCGTCGACGGCTGCCTGCTCACCGACGCCGAACGCGTCGAGGTCCTCGGCTGATCAGAGGTTGATCAGGGTGATCAGGGGATCACCAACATGCCGAGGTCGCCTTCGAGCTGGGGCCTCGGCTTGGCCCCCATCGACTGGCGTTCCATACGGCCGTTCCGGAACAAGGCGATGAGCGGGATGCTCTGCACGTTGTAGGTCTGGGCGATGTCGGGGTTCTCGTCGATGTTGCACTTGGCGAACTTGTAGGAGCCCTCCCGCATGTGGGCCATCTGCTCGACCACCGGCGCCACCTGACGGCACGGCCCGCACCACGGCGCCCAGAAGTCGACGACCACGGGGAGGTCGCTGGAGAGGACCTCCTCCTGGAACGTGGCGCTGGTGACGGTCTTCACCGGCCCGTCGTCCGCCGCCTCCGGGGTCGACTCGAGGGTCGCCACGGGCTCCGAGGGGCGCTCACCGTCGGCGACGGCCTTCAGCCACGCCGCGCCCTGCTCGACGCTCTCGAGGGCCACCTGGTGGGCCATCGGGTACTCCCCGTAGACGGTCGGGGCGCCGTGTTCGGCAAGCGTCCGCGCGGCCGAGCGTCCGCGGTCGACCGGGATCATCGGGTCGTGGCTCCCGTGCTGCACGAGCACCGGCGGCAACTCGGTGTCCCAGTCGTAGTCGAGCCCCTCGACCTCGGGCAGGAAGCCGCTCATGGCCAGGATCCCCGCGGGGCGGGTCGAACCCGAGCGGAGGCCGAGCGCCACCATCAACGATGCCCCCTGCGAGAAGCCGGCCAGCACCGCCTCGCTCCGCTGCAGACCGTGCTCGGCACACGCTTCGTCGACCAGGGTGTCGAGGGCGTCGACCGACTCGAGGAACGTCGCCGGATCGGGCCCGTTCGCGCCGAACTCGTACCACTGGTAGCCGGGCCCGTAGGGCTTGGGCGCCCGCGGGAGCACCGTGACGAATCGCCCGTCGGCGTCCAGATACGTCACCAGCTGGGCGAGGTCGTTCTCGTCGGCACCCAGCCCGTGGACCAGCACGAGCAGGCGGTCGGCCGCGCCCGCTCCCTTCTCGACCCGTGTATGCAACGACATGTCCCTGAACCTAACCTTCGAGTCGTGGCCCGGCATTCCGTCGGCCGCGTCGTCGCCCTGG